>NZ_JBIWKX010000040.1:0-79189 GCF_044765885.1 Amycolatopsis sp. NPDC102389 | reverse complement strand
GGACAGACCTACGACAGCCCGCCTCCACCACTCCACGAACCCCGACCACCAGCCAACGAACCGCCACCGTTCTGAACCCATCGCCGAAAAACGGCGACGATCCAGACCGAAACACGGCAATCCACCTACGGTCTGAGCCGGCAAATCGGCCCCTGACCCGATCCGCGCCGCCACCGCGATCGGCACGCTCACAGCATGGAAACCGACTACGTCTTCCCGGGCCGCCGCGTCGCCGCGGTCTCGATGATCCTCGGCCCGGTCCTGCTGCTCACCGGAACGCTGCTGCGGTCACCCTTCGGCTTCTTCTTCCCCGACCAGCTGCAAGCGATGAGCGAGCATCCCGCGCTGATGACGGCCGCATACACGTGTTTCCTGGCGGGCAACGTCCTGCTGTGGCCCGCGATCGTCGCGCTCGCCACGAAGATCGGCCGCACCAGGCCGGCGTTGGCCGCTTGGGGTGGCTTGTCCGTCCTTTTCGGACTCTTCGAACGGACCTTTCACGCCGGGATCGACCAGGCCGCGCAGGGACTCGCCGAGCGCCGCGGCCCCGGTTTCGCCGAGAGCGTGGTCAGCGAGTCGTACCAGGACCTGCATCTGTTCAGTTTCCTGTCGTTCACCATCATGTTCGGCTGGTACGTCCTCGCCTTCGCCGCCTATCGGGCGAAGGCGCTCGGCGTCGCCGGGTCGATCGGGCTGGCGACGATGGGACTTCTGCCGCTCGGTGTTTTAAAGGGAACTGAAATCGTGTCGATCATCGGCACCGCCGGACTTTGTCTCGCGTTGGTTCCGGCCGGCGTCCGCGCATTACTGGAAAGTCCCAAACCGAGCCGCCGGACGATGGTGCTCGCGGCGATCGCCGTTCCGGTTCTGGGCGGCCTCGCCTTCGCGAGCGCGCTGGGCTGAGATCAGGCCAGGCGCGCGGGCGCTTTTCCTTTTCTGTCACCGGATTCGTGTTCGCGTCCCGCCGGGAGGCAGCTCATCAGCAGTACGACACCGACAGCACCGAGAAGCATGTGCCCGGCGAGGATGCACAGCCCACAGAATCCGATCCACAATGAGATCTTCATTCTCAGAGAGTAGGGGCATTCTCGAGAGCGGGGCCCGAACTTGGGAAAGACTTAAGGTCTCCTTTGGGCAAAGGGTCTGTCCGGCGTACGCGCGTAATGCACCACCAGTGACACCGTCGCGGCCAGGAAGACCACCTGCATCAGGCTCCGCGGCACCAGTTCGTCCATCGTCGAGGTCACCGGACCGTGCAAAGCCTTGTACACGTTCGCCGGGAACATCCCCAGCAACAGCAGAGTCAGCCCGGCGGTCGCCCACGGCGCCGTGCGCGACCACAGCACCCCCGCGGCGCCCGCGAGTTCGAGGACGCCGGTGACGGTGACCAGCAGTTCCGGCGCGGGCAGCGCGGGCGGCACCATCGCGACGAGCTCCTCGCGCAGGCCGATGAAGTGCGCGAGACCGGTGGTGACGAACAGTGCCGCGACACCGCCGCGCACGGCCACCGGCCACGGCTTCAGGCGCTGGACGCCGAAGACGCCCAGCAGGGACAACGTCGCCGTGACGCCGATCAGCATCAGTACGGGTACGAGACCGGGATCCATGACATGCCTCCAAGAAAGCAGCGAATCTTTCCACTGACAAGATGCGCCGTTGCGGGCCATCTTGTCAATGACTAGATTTGACGTCATGAGTCCCTACCACCACGGCGACCTCCGCCGGGCCGTGCTCGACGCCGCCGTCGCGGCCATCACCGAACACGGCCCGGCCGGGATCAGCCTCCGCGACCTCGCCCGGCGCGCCGGGGTCTCGCACGCCGGGCCGGTGCACCATTTCGGTGACAAGGCCGGGGTGCTCACCGCGCTGGCCGCCGAGGGGTTCGGCCTGCTCGCGGACGCGCTCGCGGCCGAGAGCGACCGGGACTTCGTCGAGGTCGGAGTGGCTTACGTGCGCTTCGCGATCGAGCATCGCGCGCATTTCGAGGTGATGTTCCGTCCCGAGCTCCACCGCGAGGACGACGCGGCACTGACCGCCGCCCGTGACCGCGCGGGGGCCCTGCTGACCAGCGGCGCGTCGTCGGTCAGCGACGACGCGATGGCGGGGGTCGCGGCGTGGTCGTTGATGCACGGTTTCGCGAACCTGTGGCTCACCGGCGCGCTGCGCGCCGAGCACCTCGAGGATCCGGACACCGCCGCCCGCGCGATCGCCCGGATCCTCTTCCCGTGATCAGACCTGCGCGGTGGGCATCACGGTGACCTGCTGAAGGTTCACCCGCGCCGGGAGCGAGGTCAGGAACGCCACGGTCTCGGCGATGTCCTCCGGCTTCAGCCAGGTCAGCGACTCGCGCGCGCCGTCCAGCCACTCCAGCGCGCCGGCGTCGGTGACGTGCCCCTGCAGCTCCGTCTCGACCAGGCCCGGCTCGATCGCCGCGACCCGCACGCCCTTCGGGCCGAGGTCGGCGCGAAGGTTCTTCGACAGGTGCGTCACGTATGCCTTCGAAGCGACGTACACGGCGAAGGAGGGGAAGACGGCCTGTGCTCCGATGGACGAGGTGTTCACCAGGTCCGCGACACCCTTTTCGGCCGCCGAGGCGACCAGATGCGGGACGAACGCGCCGATGGCGTTCATCAGGCCGGTCATGTTGACGTCGATCATGCGCTGCCAGTCGCCGGTGGCGAGTTCGTCGATCGGCGCGGCCAGCATCACGCCGGCGTTGTTGAACAGCAGGTCCGCACGGCCCAGTTTCGCCTCGATCTCGGCCGCCGCGGCTCGCATCGCCTCGGCGTCGGCGACGTCGGCCGCGAGCACGAGCGCGGTACCGCCGTCCCGCTCGATCTCCTTGGCCAAGATTTCCAGCCGGTCGGCCCGGCGGGCGATGAGCGCGACCGCCGCACCGGAGGCCGCGAGCCGCCGAGCGGCCGCCTCGCCGATCCCGCTGGACGCTCCGGTGACGACGGCGACCCTGTTCGCGTGCGGTGCCGGGGAGTTCGTCATCTCTGTTTCTCCTAAGTGGACTCGTTCTCGGTGACAAGTCCAGGAAACCGGGCCCCGCGCGGAGATGGCACGGTCTGTTCAGCCTGGGTCCGGCAGTACCAGTCAGGCCGCGCACGGAACTGTTACGTGCTCATCGAGCTCCGCGGACACGGACCGGCCAGCGTGGCCCTATGCGAATCCGATCCCTCGCGCTCGCGCTGATCCTGACGACGGCCGTCGCGGCCCCGGCGTCCGCCGTCATCGGCGGCACCGAGTCCACCAAGCCCTACGACTTCATGGTCTCGCTTCAGTACGACTCGCCCCGCCCGGACGGGCACCGATGCGGTGCGGTGCTCGTCGCGCCCCAGTGGGCCGTCACCGCCGGCCATTGCGCCAACACCCCGAACGGCGCGACGGCGGGCGTCCCCCGCGGCTGGAAGGTCCGCGTCGGCTCGCTGACCACCACCACCGGGGGCGAGGTCGCCGACGTCGACAAGTTCTACCGGCGCCACCTCTCCTACAACCCTCCCGGCGAGGACATCGCGCTGCTGCACCTGCGCGAACCGGTGCGCGCCAAGCCCATCCGGCTCGCCGAAAGCACCCCTGCCGTCGGAACCCCCGTCCGCATCCTCGGCTGGGGCGCGGCGTCGACCGGCTGCGACGACTTCGCCGACCCGAAGTGCTTCCCGAGCAAGCTGCGTGAGGCGGACACCGAGGTCGTGCCACTCGATCGCTGCTGGGACGACGACGGGCACACCCTGCCGTTGTGCGTCGGCCGCACCGATCCTCCGGTCGGGCCGGGGACGACGGACTCCGGCGGACCCGCCCTGATCCGTTCGGGTGACGGCTGGGCACTGGCGGGAACGGTCATCGGACCGGGTATCCGGGGCGCCGACTTCCCCGACATGTACACCGATGTCGCGAAGAACTCCGCCTGGATCAAGGGCATCGTGACCGGGACCGACGTCCCGCCGGACGACCCCGGCCCGAACGTGGAGGGCACGGCCGCGGTGGGCGACTGCGTCGGCGCGGTGGTGCGTGCCGCCTCCGCGCGTCCCCACGACCAGGCGCTGGCGCTGACCAACGGCCATTGCGTGCCGAGCGGGCGCCCCGCACCGGGGAAGGCCCTGGTCGACCGGCCCGCCGACCTGCCCCGCCCGGTCACCATCGCCGGCCGGGACGGCTACCCGAAGAGCAGCGCCCGCGCCACCCGGCTGGTGTACGCGACGATGACCGGCACCGACGTCGCGCTGTACCGGCTGGACAAGACCTACGCGCAGCTGGCCAGGGAAGGCGCGAAGGTCTTCCGGCTGGCCACTGCCCCGATGCGCGCCGGAGACCGGCTCCTCATGGCCTACGCCAGCGGCCGCCCGCAGTGCACGATCGAGGCCGTGGTGCCGCATCTGCGCGAGGCCGGATACCAGCAGGACGACGCGGTTCGCTATGCCGCGAGCGAGACCTGCGTGAGCAGGCCCGGCTACTCCGGATCGGCCCTTCTGACCCTCGACGCGAATACGGTGATGGGCATCAACAACACCCACAACCGGGACGGCGAGCAATGCACCGAGGGCAACCCGTGCGAGGTCGGCCGGGACGGGGCCGTGACCGTGCGGAAGGGCAGCGGCTACGGCCAGCAGGTTCACCGGATCTCCGCCTGCCTTGCCAAGGGCTCACGGCTCGACCTGTCCCGCCCCGGTTGCCGGCTGCCCGTCTGACCTGCGACGAAATGCGCGGAAAGAAAAAAACCGGAAAGATCGCCGTCGCTGTCGAATCGGCGGGACGCTCTTCGTATAGGGAGTGAAAGTCCGCACGAACGAGGAGGACGTCATGACCCAGTACCTGATCAGCCTCTACCACCCCGACGGCCCCACCCCGCCGCCGGAGTTCCTCGAACCGGTGATGCGCAAGATCCAGGCGCTCAACGACGAGATGAAGACCGCGGGCGTGTGGGTGTTCGCCGCCGGCCTGCACCCGCCGACGACGGCGACCGTGCTGCGGGCGACGGAGAACGGCCAGATCGCGACGCTCGACGGCCCGTACCTCGAGGGGAAGGAACATCTCGGCGGTTTCACCATCGTCGAGGTGCCGGATCTGGACGCCGCGCTCGACTGGGGCCGCCGGGTCGCCGAGATCACCTATCTCCCGGTCGAGGTCCGGCCGTTCCAGGGTGTGGACGACCCTTCGTGCGTGCCCTGACCTCCGAAGACATCGGCCGCGTCTTCGCACAGGAGTACGGCCGCGCGGTATCCGTGCTGGTCCGCGTCTTCGGCAGTATCGACATCGCCGAAGACGCGGTCCAGGACGCCTTCGCCGAGGCGGTGGACCGGTGGCCGTCGAGCGGTCCGCCGCCCAGCCCGGCGGGCTGGATCATCACGACCGCCCGCAACAAGGCCGTCGACCGCCTGCGCCGGGAGGCCGCGCGCGACGACAAGCACGCCCAGGCCGCGCTGCTCAACGCGGACAGTGCCGAGAGTGAACCAGTCGAGGAGGGCCCGGTGCGCGACGATCGCCTGAGGCTGATCTTCACCTGCTGCCACCCCGCGCTGTCCGTCCCCGCGCAGGTCGCGTTGACGCTGAAACTGCTGGGCGGGTTGACCACCGGCGAGATCGCGCACGCGTTCTTCGTCCCGGAGACGACGATGGCCCAACGGCTGGTCCGGGCGAAGGGCAAGATCCGCGACGCGAAGATCCCGTATCGCGTCCCCGGCGACGCCGACCTGCCGGACCGGCTGCGTTCGGTGCTCGCCGTGATCTACCTCGTGTTCAACGAGGGCTACGCGGCCAGCTCTGGCGAGCGGCTGGTGCGGGAGGACCTGTGCGCCGAGGCGATCCAGCTCGGCAGGCTGTTGGCGGGCCTCATGCCCGACGAACCGGAGGCCACCGGGCTGCTGGCGCTGATGCTGCTCACCGAGTCGCGTCGCGCCGCCCGCACCGGTGAGGACGGCGACGTCGTGCTGCTGGCGGAGCAGGACCGGTCAAGGTGGGACCGGGCGTTGATCGCCGAAGGTCAGGCCCTGGTCCGTTCCTGCCTGCGCCGGAACCAGCCGGGGCCGTACCAGATCCAGGCGGCGATCAACGCCGTCCACAGCGACGCCGCCGACACGGCGAGCACGGACTGGTCGCAGGTCGTCGAGCTGTACGACCTGCTGCTGGCGATGAATCCGACGCCGATCGTCGCGCTCAACCGGGCGGTCGCGGTCGCCGAAGTACGCGGCCCGGAGACGGCGCTCGACGTGATCGACGCCCTCGACCTGGAGGGATACCACCTGTACCACGCCATCCGCGCCGATCTGCTGCACCGCGCGGGCCGCCCGGCGGAAGCCGCCCAGGAGTACGAAGAGGCGATCCGGCAGGCGGGGAACAGCGCCGAACGGCGGCTGCTGGAACGCAAGCTGGCCGTGCTCAGTCGCTGATCAGCCGCGCCGGGCCCGGTCCCTTGGCGGCGAGGAAGTCGCCTGGATTC
Source organism: Amycolatopsis sp. NPDC102389 (assembly GCF_044765885.1). NCBI lineage: Bacteria > Bacillati > Actinomycetota > Actinomycetes > Pseudonocardiales > Pseudonocardiaceae > Amycolatopsis > Amycolatopsis sp. NPDC102389. Next base: position 72,750 of record NZ_JBIWKX010000040.1, on the reverse strand, counting down.
ACCAGCACGCACTGATCGAAGGACAGGCAGCCGCAGCCGATGCACTCGGTGAACCGGTCCCGCATGCACTCCAGCTGCTGGATGCGCTTGTTCAGCTCGGCGCTCCAGCAAGCCGAAGCCCGCTGCCAGAACGCGTGATCCGGCGCCGCGCCTTCGGGCAGGAAATCGAGTACGCCGCCGATCACCTCCAGCGGGATGCCGAGGTGGTGCGAAGCGCGGATGAACGCGACGAGGCGGAGCGTGCTCCGCGGGTAGCGGCGCTGGTTCCCGCTGGTCCGCCTGCTGCTGATGAGGCCCTGGCGTTCGTAGAACCGCAGGGCGGAGGTGGCGACACCGCTGCGCCGCGACAGCTCCCCGATGGTGAGTTCGGCCGGGAGTTCGGACATGCCGACGATCCTAGCTTGACTTCAACCCTTGTTTAAGTTTCATGCTGGAGGCATGACAGTACAGGGGACCTCCGAAATGACCATCCACAAAGGACATTGGCCGAAGCCGGACGAGGCGACGGTCGCGGTGGCGCGGGAATGGCCGAGCGCCGACGCGGCACGGGCGGCGTTCAAAAGCCACGAAGGGCTCGTTTCCTTCACCGCGTATGAAGGCATCGACCACGACGGCGCCTTCACTTACGAGCAGTGGACCAGCGAAGACGCCATCGCGGACCTGGACGGCGCACCCGTGTTCCAGCTCTACCGCGGGCAGCGCGGCGAGGGGACGCCCGGCTGCCTCGTGATCGTCTCGGTCGAATTCGAGGGACCCGACGAGCGACGGCAGCGCGACTGGATCAACCTCGTCTTCGAGGCGATGGCGTCGGAACCCGCGCGGCCGGAAGGCGGGATCTCGGGCTTCTTCCACGTGAGCACCGACGGCACCAGGGTGCTGAACTACGCCGAATGGGCCAGCGCCGAAGCCCACCTCGCCGCGCTCGCGGCCCCCGGCGCCGACGGCATCGGGACGACGGACGTGTGGAAGAAGGTGCAGACCTACCCGGGGATGTCGGGCGGGTCGGTCAAGCGGTACCGCCCGATCTTCTCGGCGGTGGCGGCATGAAGCCGATCCTGGTCGCCGGCGCGACGGGCAACGTCGGTTCGCAGGTGGTCGCCCAGCTGCGGTCGCGAGACGTCCCGGTCCGGCCGCTGAGCCGGAATCCGCCGCCGGACGGCGTCCGCGGAGACCTGGCGAAACCGGAGACGATCGCGCCGGCGCTCGACGGCGTCGACACCGTGTTCCTCATGCTCTCCGGGGCCGCCGAGGCCCTGGTCCCCACGGTGTCACTGCTCGGCGAACGCGTGAAGCGCGTCGTGTTCCTTTCCTCGGGCGCCGTCGACGATTCCCTGGCGCAGCAGGACAACGCCATCGGCGCCTGGCATCGCAGCGTCGAGGAGGCGATCGAAGCCGCGGGCGTGGAATGGACTTTTCTGCGGCCGCACGGGTTCGCGACCAACACTCTCGGCTGGGCGCCGTCGATCCGCGCGGACGGCGTCGTCCGCGGCGCGTACGGGGAGGCGTCGATGCCGCTGATCCACGAAAAGGACATCGCGGCGGTGGCCGTCGAAGCGCTCACCGGCGACCGGCACGCGGGAGCGAAGTACGTGCTCACCGGCACGCGGCCGATCTCGCAGATCGACCAGGTCCGGATCATCGGCGAGGCCGCGGGCCGCCCGGCGCGCTGGGAGGAGATCCCGCTCGACGAAGCCCGTGCCGCCCTGCTCACCAAGATGCCGGACTTCGTCGTCGACACGATGCTGACCGGATTCCGGGAGCTGGTGGGGCAACCGGGCGAGGTCACCTCGACCGTCCAGGACGTCACCGGCAGGCCGGGCCTGGACTTCGAGGTCTGGGCGGCCGAGCACGCCGCCGCGTTCCGGTAAGCTCGGGTTCGTGTCGACACCGGTTCATGCCGCGGTGGTCCACTAGCCACCGTTCCCGACCTTGTCCCCCGACGAGCCACGCCCGCGGGGTCTCTTCGCCGCGGGCGGACCCAGGAACGGAAACCATGAACCCACTGTCCACAAAGGACGGTGGTCGGCGCTGGCTGACCACCGTCGGCACGAAAATGCCCGGAACCGTCGTCGCCGTCGACGACCGCATCACCGCAGGCGAGGCGTTCCGGCTGGCCGCGGCCGGCACCGGCCTCGCCTGGCACGGCGACTTCCCCGGCGCGCGGAACCTCCTCGCCGCGATGTCCCGGCGCTGCGGTACCGCGGCCGGGAAACCCTTTCAGGACCAGCGGAACCATCGGTCACGCCGGGCGCGGATCCTCGGCAGGCTGCTGGTCCCGCTGGATCCGGGCCACGTCCTGCCGTTGCGCCGTGGGCCGGACGTACGCGAGGCGTGCGCGGAGGTCTACGGGCCGTCCGAAGCCGCGTCACTGGTGTCCTTGCGCGAACTGCTCGGTGTCATCGGCGCGCACGAATGGCGTGTGAAGGGCGTCGAAATCCCGGCGCTCGGCGCGAAGATCCACCCGCACCATGGGGTCTTCTCCCCCATCCGCGGCGAGTATGTCGATCTGGTGGCGAGAACTCCCTTGCCCGCCAAGGAACTGGCGTTCGACATCGGCACCGGGACCGGCGTGCTCGCCGCGCTCCTCGCGCACCGGGGAGTCGAACGCGTGGTGGCGACGGACAACGAACCCCGCGCGCTCGCCTGCGCGCGGGAGAATTTCGCCCGGCTCGGCTTCAGCGGGCTCGAAACCCTTGAGGCGGACGTGTTCCCGCCGGGCCGCGCACCGCTGATCGTCTGCAATCCGCCTTGGCTGCCCACCCGCGCGCACACCCCGCTCGAACGCGCCGTCTACGACCCGGGAAGCCGGATGCTGAAGGCGTTCCTCGACCGGCTGCCCCGGCACCTCGAACCCGGCGGGGAGGCGTGGCTGATCCTGTCCGACCTCGCCGAACTGCTGGGCCTGCGCTCGCGCGAAGAACTCCTCGACGCGTTCGAGCGTTCCGGCCTCGAAGTCCTGGGCAAAGAGGGCATCCGGCCGAGGCATCCGCGGGCCAACGCGAAGGAGGTGACCACGCTGTGGCGACTCAAAACGGGGCGGCTCACAACCCGAGCAGCGCCCGTGCCTGACTGATGAACACGCGGGCGGCGGGGCTGACCGGCCCCTCCGTCCGCCAGGCCAGCGCCAGTTTCGCCCGCAGCCCGGCGGGCCGCGTGATCTTCATGGCGTGCAGTTTCGTGTAATGCGTCGCCAGCGACATCGGCACCACGGCGACGCCGAGCCCGCGCCCGACCAGTTCGGCGACGACGTTCGGGTCGCCCGCCTCCAGCGTCACCCTCGGCTGCGCGCTGTCGGCGAGGAACGCGGCGTCGACGATCGCGCGCATGCCGGTGCCCTTCGGCAGGCTCACCAGCGACCGGCTTTCCAGCTCCGACAACGTGATCGTGGCCTGCCCGGTGAGCGGATCGTCCGGCCCGGAGATGGCGACCAGCGGCTCGTCGAGGACGACCTCCAGGCCGATCCCCGGCGGCGGTTCACCGGAGACCCCGATCAGCGCGACGTCGAACCGGCCGTCGGCGACACCGGCGAGCAGGACGTCGGAGGTCGCTTCGGCGAGCGTGATGTCGACGGCCGGATGACGCTCGTGGAACCGCGCGAGCAGATCCGGCAGGTTGACCGGGCCACGCGAGGACACCATGCCCATCGCGACCTGCCCGCGGACGAGCCCGGTGAGATCGTCGACCGCCTGCCGCACCCCGGCGACGGCGGCGAGCGCGGCCCGCGCGTGCGGCAGCGCGGCCGCGCCGACCTCGGTCAGCCGCACCGCCCTGGCCGACCGGTCGAGCAGCGGCTGCCCGAGTTCGCGTTCGAGGCGGCGGATCTGGGCACTGACGCCGGGCTGCGCGACGTGCAGGCGCTCGGCGGCGCGGGTGAAATTCGCTTCCTCGGCCACCGCGACGAAGTATTCGAGCTGACGCAGTTCCATAACCGATGATTCTAGTTACCAGACGAACCAGATCTTGGACTTCTGACCGAATCGAGACCACGCTGGTGTCATGACCACGATGCTCCGCTCCGGCGACCCGGATTACGACACCGAACTCGCCGGTTTCCAGACCGCAGTGCCCCGCCGCCCCGACGTCATCGTGCCCGCCGCTTCGGCCGCCGACGTCGTCGAGGCCGTCCGTCACGCCGCCGAGCACGACCTCCCGATCGCCGTCCACTCGACCGGGCACGGCGTGGGCGTCCCCTTCGAGGGCGGCGTCCTCGTCACCACCCACCGCATGACCGGCATCCGGATCGAAGACGGCGTCGCACGGGTCGACGCGGGCGTGCGCTGGAGTGCGGTCATCGAAGCGGCCGCCGAACACGGGCTGGCGCCGCTCAGCGGTTCCTTCCCCGGCGTCGGCGTCGTCGGCTACACCCTCGGCGGCGGGTTCAGCCTGCTCGGCCGCAAGTACGGGCTGGCCGCCGACCAGGTGACCGCGATCGAGGTCGTGACCGCCGACGGCGAGCTCCGGCGCGCCACCCCGGACACCGAAAGCGACCTGTTCTGGGCACTGCGCGGCGGCCGCGACAACTTCGGGATCGTCACCGCGCTCGAGTTCCGGCTCGTCCCGGTCACCCGGCTGTACGGCGGCAGCCTGCAGTTCGGCACCGGATCGCTGTCCGCGGTGCTCCACGCCTGGCGTGACTGGGCGGCGGAGATGCCGCGCGAGATGACGTCGTCGCTGGCCATGGTCCCGATGCCGGATCTGCCGATGGTGCCCGAGCCGCTGCGCGGGCAGCATGTCGCGCAGATCCGCATCGCCTACCTCGGCGACGCCGCCGAGGGCGAACGCCTGGTCGCCCCGCTGCGCGCCGCCGCGCCCGTACTGGGTGACACACTCGCCGAGCTCCCGTTCACCGAATCGGGGAAGATCGCGAACGAGCCGCCGTTCCCGCACGGCTACCGCGCCGACAACGCCACCGTGTCCGAGCTCAACGACATGATGCTCGACGCGATCCTCGACCACGCCGGTCCCGGCGCCCCGGTGCCGACCGTCGTCCTGCTGGACCTGCTCGGCGGTGCGCTGTCCGACCTGCCCGAGCACCCCGGCGTCGGCTGGGACCGTGAAGCCCGCTTCACCGTCCGGGCACTGTCCGTAGTGGACGACGCGGGCATGGCCGAGATCAAGGCGGCCCACGCGAAGCTGTTCGACGCGCTGAAGCCCTGGTCGACGGGCAAGCTCCTGACCTTCGTCTACGGCGACAGCGGCGCGGGCGACGAAGCGGCCAAGGTCTATTCCGCGGCGGATCTGCGGCGGCTCGCCCAGGTCAAGGCGGCCGTCGACCCGGCGAACCGCTTCCGGCTCACCCATAACGTCGAACCGGCGCGTGACGCTGGGTGATCTCCGAAACCCGCTGGTAGGAGGCACCTATCCGGCGCGCGGGCACCGCGGGCGGCCCCCGTATACTTCCGGGCCGATACCGCCATTAGGGGGCACTGTGCGCACTTTGGACCATGACGAGTTCCTCGCCATGCGTCGGTTCCCCGCGCTCGACGGGCTGCGCGCGATCGCGGCCACCATCGTGATCCTCTTCCACTTCGCGGGTCCGAAGTGGAGCTGGCTGTCCGGCTGGGTCGGTGTCTACATCTTCTTCGTGCTGTCCGGTTTCCTGATCACGACGCTGCTGCTTCGTGAGCAGGACCGGACCGGCCGGATCTCGCTTTCGGCGTTCTACCTGCGGCGCGTGTTCCGGATCCTGCCGCCGTACCTGGTGATCCTCGGCGGGATCGTCGTGTTCGTGTGGCTGCGCGGGGAGTTCTTCACCCGCGACTTCCCGCACGCGCTGAAGTACTACCTGACCTTCTTCAACGAGTTCTTCCCCGCCAGCGGGGGCAACGGCGCGGACAACTTCTTCAGCGGCTCGTGGACGCTGGGCATCGAGGAGAAGTTCTACCTGTTCTGGCCGTTCTTGCTGGTGGTCGCGGGAGCCGTCGGGCTGGCCGCGGCCTGGCGCAAACTCGCGCTGGCGTTCGCCGCGTTCGCGCTGATGGCCGGGCTGGTCGGGGTCACCAGCGGCTGGGTGCTCAACGGGCCGCAGGCGCCGATCTACCGGTCGACCGTGCACTACGCGATCCTGCTGATCGGCTGCGTGCTGGCGATCGCGATGCACTACCGCCGGTCCTACGCGGTGATCAAACCGCTGACCCACCCGCTCGCGGCGATCCCGGTGTTCGGCGCTTTCGCGTTGCTGCACGTCAACATGGAAAGCCTGTGGTGGGAGACCGGCAGCAACCTCGGCCTGCTGATCGCGTACGGCCTGCTCTCGGCGATGTTGCTGGTCGTGCTGGTCTCGCCGGGGCCGCTGCGCTGGCTGCTGGCCACGAAGGTGATGCGGTTCGTCGGTGAGCGTTCGTACTCGCTCTACCTGCTGCAGGGCCCGGTGCACTTCGCCGTGGTCGCGGCGATCCCGCCGCTGGGCGAGCACCGGATGATCAGCGCGCTGACCGTGTTCGCGGTCGGGCTCGGGATCGCGGATCTCATCCACCGCTGGGTGGAGCAGCCGATGATCCTCACCGGCAAGAAGCTGATCGCGCGCCGCCAGGAGCGCAAGGCGCTGCGTGCGGCCGAAGCCGAACTCAAGCGCCCGAACGCCGTCGAAGCCCCCAGCGGCGCGCGCTGAATCAGCGCGAGAGGGTGACGATCGGGATCACCCGGTCGGTCTTCTGCTCGTAGTCCGCGAAGCCCGGCATGATGCTGACCATCTTCGCGTAGAGACGGTCGCGCTCGGCGCGGTCTTCGAGCACGACGGTCGCGGTCGCCTCGAACTTCTCCGTGCCGACCTCGACGGTGACCTTCGGGTTCGCGAGGATGTTGTGGTACCAGGCGGGGTTCTTGTCCGCCCCGGCGTACGACGCGGCGACGACGTACTTGCCGTCCTCCTCCGCGTACGCGAGCGGCGACGTGCGCGGTTCGCCGCTCTTCGCCCCGATGGTGGTGAGCAGCAGCAGTGAGCCGCCCTCGAACGGGCCGCCCACCTTCCCCTCGTTCTCGCGGAACTCCTTGATGATGTTCTTGTTCCAGTCGAGTGCTTCGGACATCTCTTCCTCCAGTGTCGATCTTTCCGCCGAGGCTACTCAGCCCTCACGGGCCTTGCGGCGCTGCTCCTCGGCGCGCTCCCGACACTTACGAAGGAACTCTTCGTCGTCCTCGGCGCTGGTCGCGGCGAAGCGGCCCGGCCGGTCGTACTCCGGGAACGCCGGGCTCTCCCGCTCGTAGCGGCCGCGCGGCGCGCGGGCGGTGTGCTGCGGACGACCGGCGACCAGCCAGACGATCGAGCCGACCAGCGGGACGATCAGCACCAGCAGCAGCCACATCCCCTTCGGCATGTTGCGGCACGATCCCTCGTCCGTGGTGATCACGTCGACGATGCAGAAGATCCACAGACCGAGCGTGAGAACGCCGAACAAACCATTGAAATACAGCATCGAAAGACTCCCCAGTTCCAGATGACCGGGGTAAGTCTTAGCACAGGAGGGCGTCGAGAATTCCCGCGGCCACCAGCCGCGCCTGCGTTTCTCCCGGGCATTGTTTGGGCCCTGCTCCGAATGGACGTTCCGTCAGGTCCACCTCGACCACCTCGCCGCCGACCCATCGCCGCGTGACCCGGACGGGCGGATCCTCGCGCAGGACCCGGTCGAGCAGGCTTTCGGCGTCCTCGCCCGGCCGGTGCGCGGCCAGCGCCTTGCCGAGCAGCTTGGCCGTCGCGTCGCAGGCCTGCACCACGAGCCCGATCCGCGCCGCCGTCCGCTCGCCGGCGTCACCGCCGCAGACCTCGACCAGCCGCCGCATGGCTTCTTCGGCGCCGGCACCGATTTCCGTATGCGGGTGGTAGGCGGCGGAAACCTTCGCGATGTCGCGGGAAACGTCCGGCAGACCGAGTTCCGCGGCCAGCACGGCGACCGGGACCGTCCACACGACGCGCTCCACCGGCTCGTCCCGCATCTCCCGGGCGAGCGCGAAAGCCTTGTCCCGCAAGGACCCCATCGGCGCCAGCTCGGCGAGCACGAGCGCGCGCCGCCGCGCGTGGTCCTCCGGACGGCTGAACCGGGCGACGTTCGCCCGCAACCACCGGACGCCACCCGGCTCGACGTCCTGGGGCACCGGCGGAACGGGGGCTTCGATCAGGGGATTCTCCATACCGTGACGCTAAGTGCGGAACGCTTCGGTCACGGCCGAAACATGAGCTCATCGTCGTTGTTATGGTGACCGGGTGACGGCCGTGTCGGAGGCAACCGAAGTCGACGGCGCGGGGCGAACGGCGCAACCGCGCCAGTTGATCGTGACCGTGTACGGCCTCTACTCGCGCGGCGAGGGCGGCTGGCTCTCCGTCCGCTCCCTGATCGATCTGCTGGCCGGGGTGGACGTCGAGGAACCGGCCGTCCGGTCGTCCATCTCCCGGCTGAAACGGCGCGGGATCCTGTCCGCGGTCCGCCGGGACGGGGCCGCCGGCTACGAGCTTTCCGAGACCGCGCTGGCGATCCTGCGCGAAGGCGACGAGCGGATCTTCCGCCGCGAACGCGCCACTCCCGGCGACGGCTGGCTGCTCGCGGTGTTCTCCGTCCCGGAGGCCGAACGGCACAAGAGGCACGTCCTTCGCACGCAGCTCGCCCGGCTCGGCTTCGGGACCGCGTCGTCCGGCGTCTGGATCGCGCCCGCACATCTGCGTGACGCGACGTCCGACATGCTCCGGCGGCTCGAACTCGAGGGGTACGCCGACCTCTTCCACGCCGAGCACCTCGCGTTCGGCGACGTGCGGGAGAAGATCCGCGACTGGTGGGACCTCGACCAGCTCGAAGCGCTGTACACCGCCTTCCTCGACGAGCACTCGGCCGCGCTCCGGCGATGGCAGCGGCGCAAGACCACGGACGAGGCCGAAGCGTTCGCCGACTACGTCCGGGTGCTGACCGACTGGCGGCGGCTGCCTTATCTCGACCCTGGCCTGCCCGCCGAACTCCTGCCGCCGGGCTGGGCCGGGATCCGGGCCGCGGACCTGTTCTTCACGCTGCACGCGCGGCTCGGCGAGGCCGCGGCCGCGCACGTCTCGCGCACGCTGCCTTAAACGACCGCGAAGCCCTGCACCTCGACCAGCGCCTCCACATCCCAAAGCCGGCTGACGCCGATCCCCGCCATCGCGGGGTACTCGCTCCCGGCCAGCCGCTTCCACACCGCGCCGATCTCGCGCGCGTGGGCCCGGTAGTCGTCCATGTCGACGATGTAGATGGTCACGCTGCACAGATCCGACGGCTGCCCACCCGCCGCGCGCAACGCGGTGAGCAGGTTGGACAACGCGCGTTCGAACTGCTCGACCACACCCTCGCCGACGATGCGGTTCTCCTCGTCCAATGCCGTCTGACCGGCGAGGAAGACGAACCGGCCACTCGCCGCGACCGCGTGCGAGAAGCCGGAAGGGCGGCCGAGCTCGGGCGGGTTGATGCGCTCCATACGGGTCAGCATATCCCGTATCGTTGACGGTCGTACATACCGCGACATACCCTGAGCGACGTGCGTATCGCGGTGTTAGGCGGCGGCCCGGCGGGGCTCTACTTCGCCACGCTGGCGAAACAGCTCCATCCCGATCATGAGATCACCGTCTGGGAGCGCAACGCGCCCGACGACACCTTCGGGTTCGGGGTGGTGTTCTCCGACGAGACGCTCGGCGGGATCGAGCACGCCGATCCGGTGATCCACGCCGCCATGCGCCGGGAGTTCGCGCGCTGGGACGACATCGACGTCCACTTCCGCGGCACGGTGCACACCTCCGGCGGGCACGGGTTCGCCGCGATGAGCCGCAAGCGGCTGCTCGGCATCCTCCAGGAACGCTGCGCGGAGCTCGGCGTCGACGTGCGGTTCCACGCCGAGGCGCCGAGCGCGGCCGAGGCGAGCGCCGAGTACGACCTCGTCGTCGCGGCGGACGGCGTCAACTCCCCGACCCGCGGCGCCCTCGCCGAGAGCTTCCGGCCGTCCCTCCAGACCAGGCGTTGCAAGTACATCTGGCTCGGCACGGACCTCGTCTTCGACGCTTTCAAGTTCTACGTGCTCGAAACCCCGCACGGGATCATGCAGATCCACGGCTACCCGTACAGCGACACCGCGAGCACGTTCATCCTCGAACTGCACGAAGACGTCTGGCAGCGCGCGTTCGGCGAGATCGCCGCGACCGGGCTGGCACCGGGCGAAAGCGACGAGAAATCGATCGAGGTCATCCGCGAGCTGTGCGCGGACGTCCTCGGTGATCATCAGGTGTTCGCCAACAACTCGAAGTGGACCGCGTTCGCCACCGTCCGCTGCGCGAGCTGGCGGCACGAGAACGTCGTCCTGCTCGGGGACGCCGCGCACACGGCCCACTTTTCCATCGGCTCCGGTACGAAACTCGCCATGGAGGACGCGCTCGCGCTCGCCGCCTGCCTGCACGAACGGTCCGATATGGACAGTGCCCTCGAAGCGCATGAAGCCGAGCGTCGTCCTGTCGTCACCTCCACCCAGCGTGCCGCACAGGCGAGCCTGGAGTGGTTCGAGAACATGGGCCAGTACACCCATCAGGATCCGGCGCAGTTCGCGTTCAACATCCTCACTCGCAGCCGCCGCGTCACCTACGACAACCTGCGGCTGCGCGATCCCGAGTTCAGCGCCGAAATGGACGCCTGGTTCGCGTCCACTTTGGACTCCGACGTCCGGCCGCCGATGTTCCAGCCGTTCCGCATCGGGAACCTCGACCTGCCGAACCGCGTCGTCGTCTCGCCGATGGACATGTACTCCTCCGAAGACGGTGTCCCGACCGATTTCCACTTGGTACATCTGGGAAGCAAGGCGCTCGGCGGTGCCGGGCTGGTGATGACGGAGATGGTCTGCGTCTCCGAAACCGGCCGGATCACCCCGGGCTGCGGCGGGCTGTACACCGAAGAGCAGGAACAAGCGTGGAAACGGGTCACCGACTTCGTCCACGGGTATTCGCCCGCGCGGATCGGTGTCCAGCTCGGCCATTCCGGGCGCAAGGGCTCGACGAAACTGATGTGGGACGGCATCGACCAGCCCTTGCCGGAGGGCAACTGGGGGATCTGCGCCCCGTCCGCGATCCCGTACAGCGAAGCGAACCAGACCCCGCGCGAACTCACGCTCCCTGAGCTGCAAGAGATCCGCGACCAGTTCGCGCACTCCGCGGCCGCCGCCGCGCGCGCCGGATTCGACCTCCTCGAACTCCACTGCGCGCACGGCTACCTGCTGTCGTCGTTCCTGTCGCCCCTGACCAACCAGCGGACCGACGAATACGGCGGTTCGCTGGAGAACAGGCTGCGTTTCCCGCTCGAAGTCTTCGACGCCGTCCGCGCCGCGTGGCCCGCCGAGCGGCCGATGACGGTCCGCATCTCCGCGACCGACTGGTACGACGGCGGGATCGACGTCGACGACGCCGTCGAGATCGCCCGCGCGTTCGCCGAGCACGGCGCCGACGGCATCGACGTGTCGACCGGCCAGGTCGTCAGCGACGAGAAACCCGAGTACGGCCGCAGTTACCAGACGCCGTACGCCGACCGGATCCGCAACGAGATCGGGCGCGAGTACGGGATCGCGGTGATCGCCGTCGGTGCGATCTCCTCCTACGACGACGTCAACTCGCTGATCCTCGCGGGCCGCGCGGATCTGTGCGCGCTCGGCAGGACTCACCTTTACGATCCACAGTGGACACTGCACGCCGCCGCCGAGCAGGGCTATCCGATGCCGTGGCCGAAGCAGTTCGCGGCGGGCAGCCGGAAACCGCAGGGCGGCCGCACCGACGGGCCGAAACCACGGCTGGAACTCCTTCGCTCGGGAGAACCGGGCACCGCGCACGCCCGCTGGCGACCTGGGAGCGACCGATGACCGCCTTCGCACTGAGCCCCGAACAACAGGCCTTCGCCGACGAGGTCCGGCGGCTGGGCGCCGAAAAGCTCCGCCCGCTGGCCGAATCCGGCACCGAAGGCGCGGTGAACCGGCCGCTGCTCAAGGAAATGGGCGCGCTCGGCCTGCTTTCCCGGCTGTTCCCCGGGGTCGACGGCGGTAGCCCGAGCCGGGAAGCCGCCGCGACCGATCTCTGCATCCTGCGGGAATCACTCGCGAGCCAGAGCACCGAGGCCGAGACCGCGCTGGCGCTACAGGGTCTCGGCACGTATCCGGTGCTGCAGTCGGGGCAGGATTCGCAGGTCTCGAAGTGGGTCCCCGCCGTGGCCGCCGGTGACGCCGTCGCCGCTTTCGCGCTCACCGAACCGAACGCGGGCTCGGACGCGGCGGCGCTCGAGCTCGCCGCCGAACCCGACGGCGACGGCTGGCGTCTCACCGGTGAGAAGATGTGGATCTCCAACGCCCCCGAGGCCGACTTCTACAGCGTTTTCGCCCGCACGACACCGGAAGCCGGATCGCGCGGGGTTTCCGCGTTCGTCGTCCCCGCCGATCGCGCCGGCCTGTCCGGCGAGCACCTCGACCTGGTCAGCCCGCATCCCATCGGCACCCTCGTCTTCGACGGCGTCCGCGTGGAACGGGACGAGCTGCTCGGCGAACAGGACCGCGGTTTCGGCGTGGCCATGCGGACCCTGGACCTGTTCCGCCCGAGTGTCGGCGCGTTCGCCGTCGGGATGGCGCAGGCCGCGCTCGACGCCGCCGTCGCCCACGCGCAGAGCCGGATCGCGTTCGGCGGGCCGTTGCTGAAGCAGCAGACCGTGGCGCACACCCTCGCCGAAATGGCGACCCGCACCGAAGCCTCGCGCCTGCTCGTCTACGCCGCGGCCGCCGCCTACGACGCGGGCGAGCGGAACCTCGCCGGACGGGCCGCGATGGCGAAACTGTTCGCCACCGAGACCGCGCAGTACGTCGTCGACTCCGCCGTGCAGATCCATGGCGCGCGGGCGCTTCGGCGAGGACATCTGCTCGAACATCTCTACCGCGAGGTCCGGGCGCCGCGGATCTATGAAGGCGCGTCCGAAGTGCAGCGGACGATCATCGCGCGATCGCTGACTTCTTCCTAGCCGGACGGCGATCGAGATACCACTGCGTGGCGATCAGGACGAGCGTCGTGCTCAGCCAGGCCGTGATCGCGGCGACCGACTGCGAGTAGGCGAGTTCGCTGCCGCCGAACGTGGTCTCCAGCTGCGGTTCGAGCGAGATCATCGCGATCGGGCCGATCAGACGGCTCAGGATGATCGACAGGGTCAGCGCGAAACTGCGGATCATCCAGCGGCGGTGATCGCCGAACCGGCGCTGCCGTGCCGCGCGCCAGCCGGCGAACGTACACCCCAGCCACAGCACTCCGGCCACGACGTTGGCCACCCGCGTCGCCGGGCCGAACGGGCTCACCGACCCCACGGTCAGCGCCAGCAGCCCGGCCGGAAGGACGCCGGCGAAGACGTACACCCGGCCGATCTTCCGGTGCACCGCCGGGTATTTCGCCCGGAACCACGGCCAGATCTGGAGCAGCGCCCCGACCATCGCGATCGATCCGAACAGCACGTGCGCCGAGAGGAACCAGTAGTGCGAGGTGAACCCTGGCGGCTGCGGTACCCGGGACAGCGCGGGGTCCATCGCCAGATACGGCGGCATCGAAAAGGCCAGGAACACCACGACGACGACAGCCAATGGTCCTACCCATGGCCTTCGCCACCAAGATTTCCGTGGCGCAGTCTCCGGCTGGTCACGTTGTTCGAGCCTGACGGTCATCACTGTCCCCCACGTTTCCGGCAAGAACTTTCCGTTGCCGAACCTAGGACGCGGGGCCACCGGGAAGAATGGAGCGAGCCGCCGGTTCGAGGGTGGAGCGGGCCCTACCGCCGTCCGCCGCGCACCCGCTGGACGAGGTCGCGGTAGACCAGCCCGCTCTGCTTGATCGTGCGCGCCTGCGTCTCACGGTCGACCCGGACCAGGCCGAGCCGTTTCGCGTAGCCGTACGCCCATTCGAAACTGTCCAAAAAGGACCACGCGAAGTAGCCGCGGACGTCCGCGCCCGCCTGCCGCGCGGCGGCCGTGGCGGCGATATGCGCGGACAGGTACGCGGCGCGGTCGTCGTCGCGGACGAAACCTGTCTCGTCGGGGACATCGGCGAACGCGGCGCCGTTTTCGGTGACGTAAAGCGGAAGACCTGGGTAGTCCCGGCTGATCCGGACGAGCAGTTCGGTGAGCTTGTGCGGCAGGATCTCCCAGCCCAGCACCGTCGACGGCGCCCCGAACGGGACCTTGCGGAACGTGGGCATCCCGAAATGTTCCACCGCGTCCCCGTTCTCCTCCACCCCGGAGTACCGCGTCCCGAAGTAGTAGTCGATGCCGAGGAAGTCGAGCGGAGCCGCGATGATCGACGGGTCCCAAGGCTCGGACGGCAGGCGGATGCCCTGGCGCGCGAGGGTCTCGAGGACGTCCTCCGGGTACCGGCCGTGCACGAGCGCGTCGAGGTAGAACCGCGTCCCGATCCCGTCCTCGAAACGCGCGGCTTCGCGATCGGCCTCGCTGGGCGTGGCCGGGTCGGCGGTGCTCAGGTTGAGCGTGATGCCGAACTGCGTCCCAGGCGGCGCGAGTTCCCGCATCCGCCGCACCGCGAGACCGTGGCCGAGCAGCAGGTGATGCGCCGCCGCCATCCCCGCCTTCGCGTCGCGGCGGCCGGGCGCCATCACGCCGTGGACGTAACCGTGCATGGCCGTGCACCACGGCTCGCTCAGCGTGGTCCAGTGGCGGACACGATCGCTCAGCCGCTCGAACACGAGCATCGCGTAGTCGGCGAACCGGACGGCGGTGTCGCGCGCGGGCCAGCCGCCCGCGTCTTCGAGATGCTGGGGCAGATCCCAGTGGTACAGCGTCAGCCAGGGATCGATGCCGTTGTCGAGCAGCTCGTCGACCAGCCGGTCGTAGAAGGCGATCCCGGCGGGGTTGATCGCGCCGCGACCGCGCGGCTGCACGCGGGGCCACGAGACGGAGAACCGGTAGGTGTCGACGCCGAGTTCCTTGAGCAACGCGATGTCTGCGGGCATCCGGTGGTAGTGGTCGCAGGCGATCTCGCCGGTGTCACCGTGGTCGACGGACCACGGCGACTGGGCGTAGGTGTCCCAAATGGACGGTGTTCTTCCGTCTTCGGCGACCGCGCCTTCGATCTGGTACGCCGAGCTGCCGACCCCCCACCGGAAGTCCGGCGGCAAGGTGCCGATGAGCTCGTCGTCCCCCGTCATGACCCTCTTCCCGCCTTATTTCACCAGTTGATACATGGCGGAGGCTAAGGTCGTGGGGCATCCTGGAAAGGTCCGCCGCCATAAGATGGGTATCCGCATGCCTGCCAAGCGCACCACCGTCCGTGACCTGCGGCGGCACAACCGTTCCCTCCTGCTGTCGAAACTCTACTTCGACGGCCCGCTCAGCCGCCACGAATTGAGCGGTCTGACCGGGTTGAGCGCCGCGACCGTCAGCAACGTGACCGCCGAGCTCGGCGAAGAACGCCTCATCGTCGAAGCAGGCCTGGTCGAATCCGACGGCGGCAGGCCGCGCGTCCTGCTCCGCGTCGACCCGGCGTACGGCCATGTCGCGGGCGTCGACATCGGCGAGACCGGGGTGAAGGTCGAGCTGTTCGACCTCACCATGAACCGGCTCGCCACGGTCGAGCATCCCTTCGCCTCCCCGCGCCCGGACGCGGCCGCGGCGGTCACCCAGGTGGCGTCCGGGCTCCGGGAAGTGATCTCGGAATCGGGGATCGACGAGGCGACCGTGCTCGGTGTCGGCGTCGGCGTCCCCGGCACCGTCCACCAGGGCGAGGCGCTGCGGGTGCACGCGCCCACCATCGGCTGGAAAGAGGTCCCGCTCACGGACCTCCTGCGCGCGGAGGGTGTCGAGCTGCCGCTGTTCGTCGACAACGGCGCGAAAACCCAGGGCCAGGGCGAAATGTGGTTCGGTGCCGGCCGCGGCGCACGGCACGCCGTGATAGCGCTGATCGGCTCCGGGGTCGGCGCGGCCGTGATCACCGACGGCACCACCTACCGGGGTTCCACCAGCAGCGCGGGCGAATGGGGCCACACGACGATCGTCTACGGCGGACAGGAATGCCGCTGCGGATCCCGCGGCTGTCTGGAGTCCTACGTCGGCGCGGAGGGCGTCCTCGCCCGCTATCGCAAGACGCGCGGCGGAAAAGCGCCGGAGGACGACGAGCAGACCCAGTTCGCCGCCCTGCTGGAGTCGGCGGGCAAGTCCAAGGCGGCGGCCAAGGTGCTGGAAGAGACCGCGGGCTATCTCGGCGCGGGCATCGGCAATTTGATCAACCTGTTCAACCCGGAGCGGATCGTGCTGGGCGGCTGGGCCGGGCTGGCGCTCGGCGAGGAGTACCTGCCCGAGATCCGCCGGGCGGCGGGCGAGCACGCGCTGGCGCACGTGTTCGACCAGACCGAGATCGAACTCGGCAAGCTCGGGCCCGACGCCGTCGCCATAGGAGCCGCCACCCTCCCGGTCGCCGCCCTCCTGGAGCAGGGCGCGGACCCGCGGACGGCCGGGTCGAAGCGGGGCACCGCCGCCTGACCTTAATTCGAGGTCGAAAATTACGTCTTGTCGCAGTGGTAGAGACCATGCATACTTTGTTGTCAGGCACAACAAAGTAGCTTTTCTGCCTGCGAAGAGAGGCGACAACGATGTCCATCTCCTCCCGTTTTCGCTGGGCGGCGCTCCTCGCCGCCGGCGTCCTCCTCGGCTCACTCCCCGCCACCGCACAGGCCCCGGCCTCCGAGGCCGCCGTCATGGCCGCGTCCTTCACCGACGACTTCAACGGGCCCGCCGGCGCGGGTATCGACACCTCGAAATGGCATTTCGAGACCGGCGACAACGTCAACAACCACGAGCGGCAGTGGTACACGTCCGGGACGAACAACGCGGCGCTCGACGGCCAGGGCAACCTGGTCATCACCGCTAAGAAGGAGAACCCGGGCAACTACAACTGCTGGTACGGGCGCTGCGAGTACACCTCGGCGCGGCTGTCCACGCAGGGCCAGTTCACCCAGACCTACGGCCGGTTCGAAGCGCGGATGAAACTGCCGCGCGGCCAGGGGATGTGGCCCGCGTTCTGGATGCTCGGCGCCGACATCGGCAACGTCGGCTGGCCCAACAGCGGCGAGATCGACATCATGGAGAACGTCGGCTTCGAGCCGAACACGGTGCACGGCACCATCCACGGCCCCGGCTACTCCGGCGCGGGCGGCATCGGCGCGGCCTACAACGGCCCGAACTTCTCCGACGACTTCCACACCTACGCCGTCGACTGGGCGCCGAACCAGATCAAGTGGTACGTGGACGGGAATCTCTATCAGACCCGCACCCCCGCCGATCTCAACGGCAACCGCTGGGTCTTCGACCACCCCTTCTACCTGATCCTGAACCTCGCCGTCGGCGGCTACTGGCCGGGTGACCCGAACTCCAGCACGGTCTTCCCGCAGCGTCTCGTCGTCGACTACGTGCACGTCAATTCCAGCGACACGGCCGGACGGAGCGGCCGGATCACCGGCATCGGCGGGAAGTGCGTCGACGTGGCGGGAGCGAACACCGCCAACGGGACCCCGATCCAGATCACCGACTGCAACGGGAACGCCGCGCAGAACTGGACCGTCGGCGGCGACGGCACGATCCGCGCGCTCGGCAAGTGCCTGGACGTCTCCGGCGGCGGGACCGCGGACGGCACGGCCGTGCAACTGTGGGACTGCAACGGATCCGGCGCGCAGAAATGGGCGATCAGCGGCGCGCGCGACATCGTGAACCCGCAGGCGAACAAATGTCTCGACGCCACCGGGAACAGTTCCGCGAACGGGACCAGGCTCCAGATCTGGACCTGCGGCGGTGGCGCGAACCAGAAGTGGACGACGCCGTGAAACGGCTGCCGCTGCTCGGTGCCGCGGTGATCGCGGCGGCCACGCTCGTCGCGACCCCGGCGCAGGCCGCCGGTGAGACCGTGAACATCTGGCTCACCACCACGAACGACTCGCGCGGCGTGAACGTCACGCGCGGGCTCCAGCAACAGTCACCGGTCAATTTCGCCGCGGGTACCGGAACCGGACAGCAGACCATCACCGTCGACGAGAACACGACGTACCAGCAGTTCGAAGGCGCGGGCGCGTCGTTCACCGACACCGCGGCGTGGCTGATGAAGGGCAGCGGCGCGCTGTCGCAGGCGACTCGCGACGAGACCATGCGGAAGCTGTTCGATCCCGTTTCGGGGATCGGCGTCAACTTCATCCGCAACCCGCTCGGCTCCTCGGATCTGGCGCGGTTCAGCTATTCGTTCGACGATCTCCCCGCCGGGCAGACCGATCCGAGCCTGGCGAAGTTCTCGATCGGCCATGACCTCGACAGCATCCTGCCGCTGACCAAGCAGGCCAGGGAGATCAACCCGGCGACCAAGGTGATGGCGTCACCGTGGAGCGCGCCGCCGTGGATGAAGGACAACGGCGACTTCAAACTGGGCTGGCTCAAGGCCGAGTACTACCCGGCGTACGCCCAGTACTTCGTCAAGTACATCCAGGCGTACCAGGCGCAAGGTGTCCCGATCCATTACGTGTCGGTGCAGAACGAGCCGACGTGCTGCGCGAGCTATCCGTCGATGAACTGGAACGGCGCCGGTCTCCAGTACTTCACGAAGACGAACCTGCTGCCCGCCTTGAAGGGACTGTCCACAAAGGTCCTCGCGCTGGACTGGAACTGGGACAAGTACGCGGAATTCGGCGCGCCGACGATGGACGACGCCTCGATCCGCACCGACCCGAACTTCGGCGGGATGGCGTGGCACGGCTACGGCGGCGACGTCGCGCAGCAGACCGCCGTGCACAACCAGTACCCGAACGTTCCCGCGTACAGCACGGAACACTCCGGCGGCACCTGGGTGAGCCACCAGCAGGCCGAAGACATGGCGAACATCGTCGACTACACCCGGAACTGGAGCAAGAGCTTCGTCAAATGGAGCCTCGCGGTGGACCAGAACATGGGGCCGCACAACGGCGGCTGCGGCACCTGCACCGGGCTGATCACCGTCCACAATGGAGATTCGCGGCACGGGCAGGTCGACTACACCGTCGAGTACTACACGATGGGTCACCTGACGAAGTTCGTGAAGCCGGGCGCGTACCGGATCTCGTCCAACGACAACTCCGCCGTGCGGAACGTCGCGTGGAAGAACCCGGACGGGTCGAAGGCGCTGATCGCGTACAACACCAGTGGTACGAGCCAGAACGTGCGCGTCAACTGGGGCGGGCAGTCCTTCACGTACACCCTGCCCGCGTCGACGTCGGCGACGTTCACCTGGGCGGGGACCCAGTCGGGCGAGGGCGGGCGCACGGGCGCGATCACCGGGCTGGGTGGTAAATGCGTCGACGTCGCCGGGGCGGACAGTGCGAACGGGACGGCGGTGCAGCTGTACGACTGCAACGGTTCGGGCGCGCAGCGGTGGTCGTTCCAGGCGGACGGCACGGTGCGGGCGCTGGGCAAATGCCTCGACGTCACCGGGATGTCCACGGCGGAC
Organism: Amycolatopsis sp. NPDC102389; assembly: GCF_044765885.1. Taxonomy (NCBI): domain Bacteria; kingdom Bacillati; phylum Actinomycetota; class Actinomycetes; order Pseudonocardiales; family Pseudonocardiaceae; genus Amycolatopsis; species Amycolatopsis sp. NPDC102389. The sequence continues at coordinate 53,276 of NZ_JBIWKX010000040.1, read as the reverse complement.
GGCGCGCGGCTGCAACTGTGGGACTGCGCGGGCGGACCGAATCAGCGATGGGCGGCCAACGCCGCCCGCGACCTGGTGAACTCCGGTTCGGGTAAATGCCTGGACGCCACCGGGAACTCCTCGGCCAACGGCACCCGCCTGCAGATCTGGTCCTGTACCGGCGCCGCCAACCAGAAGTGGACCACCCCCTAGCGCCCCTCGCGTTTCGTCCTCTGAATGCGGTGGTTCGTATCGCGGACTACCGCATTCAGAGGACTAAATGCGTCAGGGGGAGCGCTCGGCGTAGGCCTCGACGAGCTGGTTTTCGGCGTCGGTGAGGTACTGCGCCAGCAGCTTTTCGGCACCCAGGCCGTCGCCCGCCTCGATCCGCTCGAGGATCTCCGCGTTGCGCTTGAGGTACGGCTCGTGGAAGCGCCGCGGGTCGGCCATCATGTGGAACACCAGCCGCAGCTCGGCGAGGATGCCGCGCATCAGCTCGTCGATCCGTTCGCTGCCGCTCAGCTCCGCGATCGCCGAATGGAACCGGATGTTCGCGGTGCCGAGGTCCTGCCAGCGTTCACTCCGCTCGGCGATCTTGCCGTCCTCGACCAGGCGCGCGAGCTTCGCGAACGTCGGGGGCTTCTCCGTCACCGCCCGCACCGCCGAGCACTCGACGACCTTGCGCACCTTGTAGAGGTCGACGACGTCCTCGACGGGCAGCACCCGCACGAAGACACCGCGGTTGAGCTCGTGGGTCAGCAAACGTTCGTGGGTGAGCAGCCGGAACGCCTCGCGCAGCGTGTTGCGGGAGACGCCGAGCGCCGAGCCGATGTCGTGCTCCGACAGCCGGACCCCGGGCAGGAAGAACCCTTCCGCGATACGCGTGCGGAGGACGCCGGCGACCCTTTCGGCCGTGCTGGTGCGGCTGATCATGCCGCGATCCGCTTCGAGTCCTTGAACCGAGGCAGGACCACCCTCCGCGATCGTCACGTGACCGATCCTAACCGGCAACAAGAGGCCAAGCCAAGGATCCCCTTGTGGAATTGTTGAACAATACCTACAGTGGCTCAGCATGTGACCCGTGCCACGATGGGATTCACCCTCTGGAGGTGCCGATGGACGCGACAGCCACTACCGAAGACACACGCCCCTTCGCCTGGTTCCGCACGCTCGGTTCGCGAGGCCGCCGGGCCTTCGTCGGCGCGTTCGGCGGATACGGGCTCGACTCGTTCGATTACCAGACCCTGCCGCTGGGCCTGGCCGCGATCACCGCCTACTACGGCCTGTCCGGCGGCGAAGCGGGCCTGCTCGGCACCACCACACTGGTGGTCTCGGCGATCGGCGGGATCGGCGCGGGTGTCCTGGCCGACCGCATCGGCCGGGTCCGCACCCTCCAGATCACCATCGCGATGTACACGGTCTTCACCGTGCTCTGCGGGTTCGCGCCGAACTTCGAGACGCTCCTGATCTTCCGCGCCCTGCAGGGCCTGGGCTTCGGCGGTGAATGGGCCGCCGGCGCCGCGCTGGTGGCGGAGTACTCGCAGGCGAAGTACCGCGGCCGCACGGTCGCCTTCGTGCAGAGCGCGTGGGCGGTCGGCTGGGCGCTGTCCGTCGTCGTCTACACCGTCGTCTTCAGTATCTGGAGCCCGGACATCGCGTGGCGCGTGATGTTCTGGACCGGTGTCATCCCCGCGCTGCTGGTGCTCTGGGTCCGGCGGAACGTCCAGGACGCGCCCGTCGCGGAAGCCGCCCGTGCCTCGAAGAAGGAACGCGGCTCGCTGGCGGGCATCTTCAAACCGGACCTGCTGCGCACGACGTTCTTCGCCGCGCTGCTCGCCACCGGTGTCCAGGGCGGTTACTACACGCTCGCGACCTGGCTGCCGAGCTACCTGAAGACCACCCGCGGCCTCACCGTCATCGGCACCGGCGGCTATCTCGCGTTCCTGATCTCCGGCGCCTTCATCGGGTACATCACCGGCGGCTATCTCACGGATCTCCTGGGCCGCAAGAAGACGTTCCTGCTGTTCTCGGTGCTGTCGGCGGGCCTCATCGTCGCCTACACGCAGATCCCGGCGGGCGCGAACACGCTCGTGCTGTTCCTCGGCTTCCCGCTCGGGTTCTCGATGTCCGCGATCTTCAGCGGGTTCGGCGCCTTCCTCGCCGAGCTGTACCCGTCGGCGCTGCGCGGGACCGGGCAGGGCTTCACCTACAACCTCGGCCGGGCCATCGGCGCGACGTTCCCCGCCGTGGTCGGTTTCCTCGGCGCGGGCGGCGCGATGGTGTTCGGCGCGGTCGGCTACGGGATCGCCGTACTGGCGCTGCTCGGCCTGCCCGAGACTCGCGGCCGCGAACTTCTGTGACCACAATCGGAAGAGGAGGCACCGCGATGACCACCTTCGACGACCCGGCGACGTTGACCCCCGGCGAGGCCCGCGCCCTGTTCCGCGCGGGCACGGCCCGCCCGACCACCGGCTGGGCGAACGGGTTCACCCAGACCAATCTGATCGCCGTCCCCGAGGACTGGGCCTACGACGTCCTGCTGTTCTGCCAGCGAAACCCGCAGCCTTGTCCGGTGCTCGACGTCAGCGACCCCGGCGATCCGTCGACCCGGCTGGCTCCCGGCGCCGATCTGCGCACCGACCTGCCGCGCTACCGCGTCTGGCAGAACGGTGTGCTCTCCGGTGAGCTCGCGGACGCGACCGGGTTGTGGCGCAGCGACATGGTCACGTTCTCGATCGGGTGCAGTTTCACCTTCGAATCGGCGCTGGCAGCCGAGGGCATCCCGCTGCGGCACGTCGACCAGGGCCGCAACGTGGCGATGTACGTGACGAACCGCGAATGCGTCCCGGCCGGGCGGCTGCACGGGCCGATGGTGGTCTCGATGCGGCAGATCCCCGAAGACCGCGTGGACGACGCCGTGCGCATCACCCGCGGGATGCCCGCCGTACACGGTGCGCCGGTGCACATCGGCGATCCCGGCGCGCTCGGCATCGCCGATCTCGCCCACCCCGACTTCGGGGACGCGATCGCCGCGGAACCCGGTGACGTGCCGGTGTTCTGGGCGTGCGGCGTGACTCCGCAGGCGGCGCTGATGGCCTCGCGGCCGCCGTTCGCGATCACGCACGCGCCGGGCTACATGTTCGTGACCGACAAGCTCGACAGTGAGTTCAGGGTGGCCTGATGGACCTCAACAGTGATCTCGGCGAAGGTTTCGGCGCTTGGAAGATGGGCGACGATGACGCCATGCTCGACATCGTCACCAGCGCGAACGTCGCCTGCGGCTTCCACGCCGGCGACCCGTCGGTGATGCGGCGCGTCTGCGAACGCGCGGCGGAGCGGGGCGTCGTCATCGGTGCCCACGTCGCTTATCGCGATCTGGCGGGCTTCGGGCGGCGGGCGATGGACGTCGCCCCCGCCGACCTGGCCGACGACGTGCTCTACCAGATCGGCGCGCTCGACACGTTCGCGCGCGCGGCGGGAACGCGCGTGCGGTACGTCAAACCGCACGGGGCGCTGTACAACACGGCGGCGGTGGATCCGGAGCAGGCGGCCGCCGTGGTCGAAGGGATCCGGCGGTTCCGTCCCGAACTCGCGCTGTTGTGCCCGCCGGGATCGGAAATGGCCAAGCAGGCCGAAAAAGCCGGGCTCTCCGCGTACGCCGAGGCGTTCGCGGACCGCGCGTACACCTCCGAAGGCCTTCTCGTCTCCCGGAAACTGCCCGGTGCCGTGCTCCACGACGCCGACGAGGTGGCTTCCCGGGCGGTCACGATGGCGACCACCGGCAAGGTCGTCGCCGCCGACGGGACCGAGCTGGCGTTAGAGCCGCATTCGCTGTGCGTGCACGGCGACACGCCCGGCGCCGTCGAACTGGCGCGCCGGATCCGCGCGGGGCTCGGCGAGTCCGGTGTCCACATCGGATCGTTCCTCGAGGCACCGTGATGCGAGTGCTGCCCTATGGGGCGCGTGCGGCCATGGTCGACTTCGACGATCCGTCGGAGGTCCTCGGCCTGCACACGTCACTGGAGCAGGACCCGCCGGACGGCGTCCTCGAACTGGTCCCGGCCGCGCGGACCCTGCTCATCCGGTTCGACCCCGGCCGGACCCACCACGACCGGCTCGCCGAAGACGTCCTCCATCGGTCCACAGTGGACATCAAGCCGCGCGAAGCCGCCGAGATCGTCGTGCCGGTGCATTACGACGGCCCGGATCTGGCCGACGTCGCGGCCGCCGCCGGCATGTCCGCGGAGGCCGTCGTCCGTCGCCACGAGGACGGCACCTACGTCTCGGCGTTCTGCGGCTTCGCCCCCGGTTTCGCCTATCTGACCGGGCTCGACCCCGCACTGCACCTGCCGCGCCGGACGAGCCCGCGCACCCGGGTGCCCGCCGGCTCGGTCGCGATCGCGGGCGAATACACGGCGGTGTACCCGAACGCCTCACCCGGCGGCTGGCAGCTGATCGGGCGGACCACGCTGCCGGTGTGGGACGTCGAGCGGGAGCCGCCGAACCTGCTGGCGCCCGGTACGCGGATCCGGTTCACTTCATGACCGCGAAGATCGAAGTGGCCCACCCCGGAGTCTTCTCCACCGTGCAGGATCTCGGCCGCCCGGGGCTGGCCGCGATCGGCGTCGGCCGCTCCGGCGCCGCCGACCGCGGTTCGCTGCGGCTGGCGAACCGGCTGGTCGGGAACCCCGAGGGACACGCGGCCCTGGAATGCGTTCTGGGCGGCCTCGTCCTGCGGTTCCCGGCTCCGGCGACCGTCGCCGTCACCGGCGCGCCGTGCTCGATCACCGTCGGCGGGCGGGCTTTCGGCCCCTCCTCTCCGATCCCGGTCGGCCCCGGCGAAGAGCTCGTCCTCGGGATGGCTTCTCACGGTTTGCGTTGCTATGTCGCCGTGCGCGGCGGCATCGACGTCCCCGCGGTGCTGGGCGCGCGGGCGACCGACACGCTCGGCAAACTCGGCCCACCCGCGCTTTCGGCCGGGATGACCTTGCCGGTGGGGCAGCGGACGTTGCCCCAGCCCGGGGTGGATCTCGCTCCTCGCGCGCCCTTGCCGGACGTGCCGGTTCTGCGGGTCACCCCAGGGCCCCGGGTTTCGTGGTTCGTCCCCGGCGCACTGTCCACTTTGGTCTCTTCCGGTTACGTCGCCACCGCCGACGTCGACCGGGTGGGTGTGCGGCTGGACGGTCCCGTGTTGTCGCGGGCGCGAGGTGGCGAGTTGCCACCCGAAGCCGCCGTTCCGGGGGCGTTGCAGGTACCTCCTTCGGGGCAACCGATCCTGTTCCTGGCCGACCATCCGGTGACCGGGGGCTATCCGGTGATCGCCGTGGTGGAGGAAGCGGATCTGGATCTGGCCGCGCAGGTGCGGCCGGGGCAACAGGTGCTTTTCCGGCTCGCTTAAGGCCCTTTCGCAACGTCGGCCGTGGCCAGGCCCGGTACCGCCCGGCGATCATGTCGCGAAAGCCACTTTCGGGACATCAGACGTCTCGAAAGTGGCTTTCGCGACACCACCCCAGATCAGAGCTGTCCGTCCTGACCACTCACCAGTCCCGAAACCCGCAAAGTGATGTTCAACCGCCCCGCCAGCCCCAGCGCCGGATCAGCGGTCCCCGGCAACACCCGAGGCACCCCGTGGAACGCCAGCCGCGACTCCCCGCCGAAAACGAACAGATCCCCCGACCGCAGATCCACATCCGTATACGGCCGCCCACGATCGACCGTGTTCCCGAACCGGAAAACACAGGCGTCCCCGAGGCTCAGCGACACGACGGGCTCCAGCGAGGCCTCGTCCTTGTCCTGATGCAGCCCCATTTTCGCGGCGGAGTCGTAGAAGTTCACCAGCGCGATGTCCGGCTCGTACGACGACGGGCCATAGGCGGACGAAACCGCCCGCCGCCCGAGATCGCCCAGCCACGAAGGAAACGGCAGCACCGGGGAGCCGTCGTCGGTCACCTTCGAATACCGGTACGGGTGCCAGTGCCAGCCGAGGCAGACCGTCCGCACCGACATGACGCCGCCGTTCGGCAGCCGCGTTTGCCGGTAACCACGCCAGCCGCGGCAGGCTTCGACCAGACGGCGTTGCTCGTCGAAATCGAGCCAGTCCGGAACGTGCACCGCGCCGGGAGCGACTTCGGTACGCGGGCGAGGGATCAGCGCGTCCACATGTCGAGTCTGCCAGGGCGCGCGCCGATGATCCGGTGGCCCCGCATCATGACACCGGCCGCGGCGAACCAGCGGAGCACGCGCGAGCCGAATCGTGGCCTCACCGGGGCATCCATGACCGTCACAGCGAAGCAAGCTGCCATAAAGAGCCCGGAGAAGCCACCTTTCGGACTACTCCGATCGGCCGGTTGACCGCAGTGCGTTCACCCGGTCACCGTGCGAATTCGACCACCGTCACCCCGGCCCGCGCGGGCACGGGATCGTTCATCTCCGCGAGCACCGCGGGGACGTCGTCGAGGCCGACCCGCTTGCCGATCATGCCTTCGAGATCGATCCCGGCCGTCTCCACCACCCGCAGCATCTCGGGGTACTCGTGCGCCTGCAGGCCGTGGATGCCGACGATCTCCAGCTCTCCGCCGATCACCCGGTGCATCGGGATCGGCGCGATGCCCTGCGCGGGCGGCATCAAGCCGGCCTGGACGTGCCGTCCGCGTTTCCGGAGGCTGCCGACCGAGGCGGCACAGGTGGTCGGCGAGCCGAGGCAGTCGAGCGAGACGTGCGCGCCGCCGCCGGTCAGCTCCCGGACGTGCGCGGCGATGGCCTCGTGGCCTTCGAAGCCGGACGGATCGACGGTCACGAGCGCCCCCATCCGCGACGCCAGCGCCCTGGCCTGCGGAGACGGGTCGACGGCGACGACCGAAGCACCGGCCGCGACGGCCAGCAGGATCGACGAGACGCCGACGCCACCGCAGCCATGGACCGCGACCCACTGACCAGGCCGGACCCCGCCCTGGCGCAGCACGGCCCGGAACGCCGTCCCGAACCGGCAGCCCAGCGCCGCCGCTTCGGCCGCGGAGAGCGTGTCCGGCAGCGTCACGAGGTTGACCTCGGCGTTTTCGATGGCGACGTACTCGGCGAACGAACCCCAGTGGGTGGCGCCCGGCTGGAACTCGCGATCGCAGATCTGCTGGTCACCGGCGGCGCACTGGGCACAGGCGCCGCAGGCGCAGACGAACGGCACGGTCACCCGGTCGCCCGCCGACCAGCCCCGGACGCCCTCGCCGAGCGACGCGATCCGGCCGGCGAGTTCGTGCCCGGCGACGTGCGGCAGTTTCACCGACGTGTCGTGGCCCTGCCAGGAGTGCCAGTCGCTGCGGCACACCCCGGTCGCCTCGACGGCGATCACCACCCCGCCCGGCGGCGCGACCGGATCCGGCACCTCGCGTACCTCGGGCAGCACCCCGAACTCCTCGAAGACGACCGCCCGCACCCGCGCTCCTAAGTTCCCGTGTCCCGGCCTCGCTGCATCACGAGGCCCTCGCCGGGCACCGTACACCGGGCGGCCCGCCCACGCGGTGGCCCGAGAAGCCGCGACAGGGACTCCGGCGGCACCCCGAGGATCTCCTCGAGATTCTTGAGCACCAGCAGGGATTCCGGCCGTTCGGGACGGCACCGTCCCGACTGCCAGTGGCTCAGCGTCGCCAGACTGACCGAGCACCCCCGGCCTCTCAGCCGGTACCGGATCCGATCGAGCCCGAGGCCCCTCGCCCTGATCGCCGCCCGGAGGGCGTCCGCGAACGGCCCCGTCTCCAGCAGCCGCCTGAGTTCACGTCCTTCCGCCGCCCCCCGGTCGATGGTGTGTGTCCGCTGACCGGTCATCTTTCATCGCCTTCGCACGCTCGCTAGCCACCCGGAATAGCGCAGCCTAGGCGCGGGATCACATGATCGGAAGGGCCTTAGATCACCTTTCCGCACGGCAGGCGGGTGACGTAATTATGCAGAGACGTAGGGAAAATTCCCACCGTGTGTCCCCGCCGGTACGGGTCCACAGTGGACACGGCCTCAGCGCAGCGCGACCGAAAGCGCCTGTGCGATCTCCTTGCCGATCGCGTGCGTCGCTGCGTCCGGCGGCGATCCGACCTTGACCACCATCGGGCCGCCGAAGGGCTGGCGTTCGACGACCTCGATCCGCTCGCCGAGGCCGATCGAATGCTCGGTCAGGTAGCGCAGGAGTTCCGGATCGGTGTCCCAGACGCGGACGATCTCGCCGACCGCACCGGGCGGGAGGTCGTCGAGAATGCGCATCGGCATCTCCTCGACACTGCCGTCGGGGGCGGGGATGGGGTCGCCGTGCGGGTCGCGCACCGGGTTGCCGAGCTTCGCCGCGATCCGTTCGACGAGCCTGTCCGACACCGCGTGTTCGAGCGCGTCGGCCTCGGCGTGCACCTCGTCCCAGGTGTAGCCGAGTTCGGACACCAGGTAGGTCTCGATCAGCCGGTGACGGCGGAGCACCGAGCGGGCCAGCAGCCTGCCCTCGGTGGTCAGCTCGATCCCCCGGTACGGGACGTGCGCGACCAGCCCCAGCTGGGACAGTTTGGTGACCATGCCGGACGCCGACGACGGGCTGACCTCCAGCCGTCCGGCCAGCGACGTGTTGGTGACGGCCTCACCGCGCTCCACCAGCCCGTAGATCACCCGGACGTAGTCCTCCACGGACGACGACCTGCGACTTGCCCCTTCACCCATGCGTGCGAGTTTACGGCTTGCCGCTTGGTCGCGGCTCACCCAGCGTGCGGCCGCCAGCGGTACCGGATCCAGCCGGGGACGGGGTCGGCGCCGAGCTGGGCGTAGAACGCCTCGCCCTTCTCGTTGCCCTCCTGCATGTCCCATTCGACCCGGCCGGGCGAGCGCGCGGCCAGCTCGTCGAGCAGCTCCCGCCCGAGGCCGAAACGGCGGTGCTCGGGACGCACGAAGAGGTCGTCGAGCCAGATCCCGGGCCGGGCCTCCCAGGTCGAGAAGTTCCAGCTGCAGAAGGCGAAGCCCGCGACCTTGCCCGGCTCCTCCGGAGGGGTGGCCAGCAGCACCCAGGCCTTCGGGTCGGGCCCGAAGAGGAAGCCGGACATCTCCTGCCTGTCGAGCTTCAGATCGTGTTTGTCCTCGTAGACCGCGTGCTCCTCGATGAGCGCGCAGATCTCCTCGATGTCGTCCGCGACCGCGTCCCGTACCGGCATGGGTCTCAGCTCCGTTCGTAGACGATGTCGCCGCCGACGGCGGTGGCGACGACGTGGATCGAATCCAAAGTGGACTCGTCGGTCGGGTCGGCCGAGAGGACGGCGAAGTCCGCGAGCTTGCCGGGCTCCAGCGTGCCCAGGTCCTTCTCGGCGAAAGCGGCGTACGCGGATCCGTAGGTGTACGCGCGCAAGGCTTCGGCGGGGGTGAGCCGCTCATCGGGACCCAGCACGACACCGGACGCGGTCTTCCGCCGCACCATGTCGGCCAGCGCGAGCAGCGGCGCGCCTTCGACGACCGGGCGGTCCGAGCTGGCGGGCAGCACACATCCGGCGTCGAGCAGGCTCTTGAGCCGGTAGCACCACGGCTCGCGTCCGGGCCCCAGCGCGGCGCGCATCCCGTCACCGATCTCGTTGACGAACCGGCCCTGCGGCGACGCGATCAGGCCCAGCGACGCCAGCCGCTTCAGCTCCTCGGGCCGCAGCACCGCGCAGTGCTCGATGCGGTGCCGGTGGCCGGGACGCGGGTCGGCCTTGAGCGCGGCTTCGTAGGCGTCGAGGACGACGGTGATCGCGCGGTCGCCGATGGCGTGGGTCGCGATCTGCCAGCCCGCCCGGTGCGCGGCGGCGATCATCCGCGCGATCTCGTCCTCGGGTACCTGGAAGTAGCCGACATTGTCGGATTCCCCGGCGAACGGTTCGTGCATCGCGCAGGTGCGGCCGATCAGCGAACCGTCGGCGAACAGCTTCATCGCGCCGAGCCGCAGCCATTCGTCGCCGAATCCGGTGCGCATCCCCAGGTCGAGACCAAAGCCCGCACCCGCGTCCAGCTCGTGGAGCACGCTCGCCGCGACCATCACCGTGCTCCGCACCCGCAGCACGCCGCGATCGCGCGCCAGCTGGTACGCGGCGAGTTCGGCGGGGGTCTCCCCCACGAGACCCCCGCCGATCCCGGCCTCCTGCACGCTCGTGATGCCCTCGGCCAGGTACCGCTCGCTCGCCCTGTCCAGCCCGCGGACGACCCGCTCGACCGGCGTCGGATAGGTCAGCGGCCGCAGCAGGAGCTGGGCCTGTTCCCGCAGCAGCCCGGTCGGCGAACCGTCCTCGTCGCGGACGACATCGCCGCCAACGGGCACGTTCGCCAGGTCCAGCCGCTCCAGGACCGCCGAGTTGACCACGGTCATATGCCCGGACGTGTGCTTGAGCCGCACGAGGTGCCCGGGAGCGGCGCGGTCGAGCCCCTGCCGCGTCGGATGGCCGCCGACGAGCTTGTTCTGGTCGTAGCCGCTGCCGATGATCCAGCCGCCCGGCGGTGTTTCGGCCGCGCGCCGCGCGACAGCGTCGTACACCTCGTCGACGCTGCGGCAATCCGAAAGGGCGACGTCGTCGAGAGCCATGCCGAACCAGGCCATGTGGTTGTGCGCGTCGTGGAACCCGGGCACCACCACCGAGCCGCCCAGATCCACGCGGCGCTTCGCGGAAAGCGCAGCAGCATCGTGCCCCAATGCGACAATTCGTCCGTTCAGCGCGGCAAGCGCTACGGATTCCCCCGTCCCGGTGAGGAACCGGGCGTTCTCGTAGACCGTGTCGACCCGCATGGATCCGACCCTATCGATCGATCGATCGGTCGTCTAGGCTCGCGGTCATGAGCACCGTGGATTACGCACTCGACGACGGCATCGCCGTGATCTGGCTGAACCGCCCCGAACGGCTCAACGCGGTGGTCGCCGAACTGGTCGACGACCTGCTGGAGGCGCTCGACGCGGCCGCCAAGTCGGACGCGCGCGCCGTCGTGCTCGCCGGCCGCGGACGGGCCTTTTGCGCCGGTCACGACCTCAAAGAGCCCACCCCGGAGGGTGATTCACGCCCGCGACTCGACCGACTACAGGACGTGACACGACGCCTTCGCGGCCTCCGCCAGCCCGTCATCGCCGCGGTCCACGGTTACGCGATCGGCGCGGGCGCCGAGTTCGCGATGGGCTGCGACCTGATCCTCGCCGCCGAAGACGCGGTGTTCGCCTTTCCCGAGGTCTCCCTGGGCCTGAGCGTCACGGGTGCGGCGTCGCGGCTGCTGCCGCTGCTGGTCGGCCCGTTGAAGGCCAAGGAACTCCTGCTGCTGGGCGAACGGGTGAGCGGGACCAAGGCGCATGAACTCGGCCTGGTCAACGCCGCCGTGCCCGTCGACGACCTGATGGACACCGCACTCGCGTGGGCGGCCAAGATCGCCGCGCATCCGGCCGCCGCGGCCACGATGGCCAAACGCGCCCTCGATTCCGGCATCGACAGTTCGCTCGACGCCGCGCTCGAACTCGAAGTCAGCCACGCGCTGATCACCGAACATTCCGCCGAGGTCGCCGCTTCGGCCGAGGCCTTCCGGAGCCGGACATGAGCTCGCTCGCCGGGATCGACACCCTGGTGGGGCTGACCACGAGGGCCGCCGCGCTCTGGCCGGACAAGACGGCGTGGATCTTCGACGCCACCGGGGAAAGCTTCACCTTCGCCGACGTCGACGCACGCAGCACGGAGTACGCCCGCGCGCTGCTCGACCTCGGCGTGACACCGGGCGACCGGGTCGCGGTGATGCTGCGCAACCAGCCCGAATTCCCGTTGCTGTGGCTGGCCTTGGCCAAGATCGGCGGGGTGCTCGTGCCGGTCAACACCGGGTACCGCGAGTTCGACGGCGCCCACGTGCTGCGGCATTCCGGCGCCAGGTTCGCCGTCGCCGCCGGGGAATTCCTGGAGCTGCTGGACAAGATCGCGCCGGAGACCTCGCTGGAACGTGTGCTCACGCCCGCCGAACTCGTGGCACCTCGGGACGGTGCCTGGATGACCTTCTGGTCCGAAGGCGAACGTCCGGTCAACATCCAGTACACCTCGGGTACCACGGGCGCGCCCAAGGGCTGCGTGCTGCCGAACCGGTATTGGACGACACTGGCGATCAGCCTGGCCACGGACTTCCCGTCGGTCGGCGCGGACGACGTCATCCTGACCGCGCAACCGTTCCACTACATCGATCCACAGTGGAACGTGGCGCTGGGGCTCGCGGGCGGCGCGACGCTGGTGGTGCTCGACCGCTTCCACCCGTCGACGTTCTGGGAGAAGATCCGCGAACACGGCGTCACCTGGTTCTACTGCCTCGGCCTGATGCCCACCCTTCTGCTGCGCCAGCCGGAAAGCGAGCTGGACAAGGCGCACCAGGTCCGCGCGATCTGCGCCTCGGCCATCCCGCGCGACCTGCACGCCGCGCTCGAAGCACGCTGGGGCGCGCCGTGGTTCGAGGCCTTCGGCATGACCGAGACCGGCGGCGACATCCGGATGTACCCGGCGGATCACGAGGAGACGGTCGGCACCGGCTGCCTCGGCAGGCCGGCGCCCACCCGCGAGGTGATGATCGCGGACGCGGCCGGGAAACCGCTGCCGCGCGGGGAAACCGGCGAGCTGCTGATCCGCGGGGTCGGCCTGATGCACGGCTACCACGACGACGCCGAAGCGACCAGGCGCGCGTTCGACGGCGGCTGGTTCCACACCGGCGATCTGGCCACAATGGACGGCGAGGGCCGCGTGTACTACGTGGGTCGCACCAAGGACATGATCCGCCGCAGCGGCGAGAACATCTCCGCCGACGAGGTCGAACGGGCGCTGCAGCTGCATCCCGCGGTCAAGCTCGCGGCCGTCATCGCGGTGCCGGACGACATCCGCGGCGAAGAGGTCAAGGCGTACATCGTCCTCGACGAGAACGAGGGACACCGGTGCGAACCGGCCGAGCTGGCGGAGTTCTGTTCGGCGAAACTGGCCTACTTCAAGGTTCCCCGGTTCTGGGCCCTCGTGGCGGAGCTGCCGATGACACCGTCGGAACGGGTCGCGAAGGGTGAGCTCAAGAAGGTGGACGACCTCCGCGCCGGTTCGTGGGACAGGACCACCGGAACATGGTTGTGAACACCCGCGAAAGGGTCCGGCAGGCCGCGGTGAAACTGTTCGCCGCCAAGGGATTCCACGGCACCGGCATCCGGGATCTGGCGCAGGAGGCGGAGCTGTCGTCCGCCAGCCTGTACCACTACATGGGCACCAAAGAGGATCTGCTGGTCGCCATCATGAACGAGTCGCTGCGGCGCCTGCTCGACGCGGCCGAGCTGGCGACCGCCGGGCTCTCCGATCCCGTGTCACGGCTCGGATCCCTGGTGGCGCTGCATGTGCTCGCGCACGCCATCCAACCGGATGACACCCGCGTGGTGGACAACGAGGTCCACGCGCTCACCCCCGGCGCCAGGGCCGGAGTGGTGGGACTGCGCGACGCCTACGAAAGGCTGTGGGCGGACGCCATCGAAGCCGGTGTCGCGGCCGGCGTCTTCCACACCGATCAGCCTTCGGTCACCCGGCTCGCGCTGGTGGAGATGTGCAGCGGGGTCGCGCGCTGGTATTCGCCGAGCGGGCCGCTCACCCTGGATCAGCTGGCCGCCCATTACGCGGAGCTGGCGCTGCGGGCGCTCGCCTGTGAGCGCCCTCTGGACGTCACGGCGCTGCAAAACTGCCGTGAAGTGGTCTCAGGAGTGTGGCGAGTGCCCGTTTAGCGGCGACTTTAGGTCGGTACGCCTTGCTCAGACGGCTTCTCTGGGGGACGCTCGAAGGGTGACTGAGCAAACGATCCAACTCGAACTGGACGACTCGGGTCTCTCGCCGGCGTTGCCGGTGCCTTCGAACCCCCGTGATCAGGTGCAGGACGTCCCCTACCGCCCGGTGGGATTCCGGGACGACGACCTGCCCACGGCCCTCGAACGGTGCGCGACATGGCTACGCCAGGCTCAGGAGTGGCTCGGGGAACCGGTCGATGTGCTGGCCGTCCATCTCGACTATGACGACCGCAAGGGTTCGCCCTACTACGACGTGAAACTTCTCTGCAACGAAGAGGACCTGGCCGGGGTCCCGATCGCGATGCGGAACCAGAAGGACGAGGACGAGGACTAGAGAGACCGACTGCAATGAAGGGGCCTTTCATCGCGAAATTTGCGATGAAAGGCCCCTTCATTGCACGTGGCGGGTGCTGAAGGGGACCTTCCCCGCGTCTCGTGCGGTGAAGGGAGCCTTCGTCGCATGACATGCGGGAAAGGCGTCCTTCACGCGGCAGGGCGGCGGTACGGAGTGGGCCGGGCGGGGGGGGGGGGGGGGGGGGGGGGGGGGGGGGGGGGGGGGGCGGGCGGCGCCCCCCGCCCCCCCCCCCCCACCCCCGCCCCCCCCCCCCCCCCCCCGCCCGCCCACCGCCCGGGGGGGGGGGGGGGGCGGCGGGGGGGCGGGGGGGTGGGGGGGGGGGTAGTGGTCTACCCCCCCCCCCCCCCCCCCCCCACCACCTGTACCCACGTCTCAGCCCAGGGTGCCGCCGACCTTCACGTGCCCCTTGAGCAGGTTGCGCGCGATGGTCCGGCGCTGGATCTCGTCGGTGCCCTCGTAGATCCGCAGCAGCCGCAGTTCGCGGTACCAGCGCTCGACCGGCAGTTCCCGCGTGTAGCCCATTCCGCCGTGGATCTGCAGGACCCGGTCGACGATCTCGTTCGCCTTAACCCCGCCGTACAGCTTCGCCATCGACTGCGCGTGCCGCGAGTCCAGCTTCTGGTCGACCTGCCAGGCGGCGTGCAGCACCAGCCAGCGCAACGCCTCGAGCTCGGTGCCGGAATCCGCGATCATCCACTGGATGGCCTGGCGCTCGGCGATCTTCTGCCCGAACGTCTCCCGCGTGTTGGCGTGCTCGATGGCCATCGAGATCAGCCGTTCGCACGAGCCGATGGCGCGGGCGGGCAGCAGGTAGCGCCCCGCGCCGATCCACTGCATGGCCAGGTCGAACCCGTGGCCGAGTTCGCCGAGGATCTGCGTCTCCGGCACACGGACGTCCTCGAAGACCAGCGCCGCCGGGCCCCATTCGCCCATGGTGTCGATGTACTCGGACTTCCAGCCCGCGTCGCGGTCCACGAGGAAGCAAGTGACGCCGCCGTTCGCGCCCTTCTCGGGGTCGGTGATCGCGAAGACCATCACGAAGTCGGCCTCGTTACCACCGGTGATGAAGGTCTTCTCGCCGTTGATGACCCAGTCGGTGCCGTCCTTGCGGGCGGACGTCCGGATGGCCTTGGCGTCCGAACCCGCGCCGGGTTCGGTGATCGCGAAGCACGACTTGCGTTCGCCCGAGATCGTCGGGAGCAGGTAGCGCTCCTTCTGCTCGTCGTTGGCGTAGTAGAGGATGTTGTCCGCCGAGCCGCCGAAGCGGAACGGCACGAACGTGCGGCCGAGTTCGGCCTCCAGCAGCGCGGTCATCACCGCGGACAGGCCCATGCCGCCGTACTCCTCCGGCGTCTGCACACCCCAGAAGCCGGACTCCTTGGCCTTGAGCTGCAGCTCGCGCAGCTCGTCGGTGGTCAGGCCGGGCCGGCCGGCGCGTTCGCGGCGCAGCACCTCCTGCTCACGCGGCATGAGGTCGCGCTGGACGAACGTGCGCACCCAGTCGCGCACCTCGCGTTCCTCGACGCTCAGAGAGAAATCCATGGTCAGCCCGCTCCCGTTCGACAGTGACCTAGCGCTGACTAAGCGCTCGCTTAGTCAAGCGTACCGCTTCGGTTGTCGTTCGCCGAGGAGTTGTCATAAGTTTTCGCAACCTGTTCCCGTCGCGTCGAAGGGCACCCATGAGCACGACAGCACCCGCGACGAAGCGGGATCGCACCCATTACCTGTACATCGCCGTCATCGTGGCGGTGGCGCTCGGCATCGCCGTCGGCATCCTGTTCCCCGAGGTCGGCAAGGAACTGAAGCCGCTCGGGACCGGGTTCGTGAACCTGATCAAGATGATGATCTCGCCGATCATCTTCTGCACGATCGTGCTCGGCGTCGGCTCGGTGGCGAAGGCCGCGAAGGTCGGCCGCGTCGGCGGGCTCGCGATCGGCTACTTCCTGATCATGTCGACGGTCGCGCTGGTCATCGGCCTGGTCGTCGGCAACATCCTCCAGCCCGGCAGCGGACTGCACCTGACCCCCGAGATCGCCGAAAAGGGCCAGGACCAGATCGCCAAGAGCGAGGGCACCGTCGAATTCCTGCTCGGGATCATCCCGAAGACGCTGGTCTCGGCGTTCACCGAGGGCGAGGTGCTGCAGACGCTGCTGGTCGCGCTGCTCGCCGGGTTCGCGTTGCAGAAGCTCGGCACGAAGGGCGAGCCGATCCGCCGCGGTATCGAGCACATCCAGCGGCTCGTGTTCCGGATCCTGGCGATGATCATGTGGGCGGCCCCGATCGGCGCGTTCGGCGCGATCGCCGCCGTCGTCGGCTCGACCGGCTGGAAAGCGCTGCAGAGCCTCGCGGTGATCATGCTCGGCTTCTACATCACCTGCGCGCTGTTCGTGTTCGTGGTGCTCGGGCTGATCATCGGCCTGTTCGCCAGGGTCAACATCTTCAAACTGCTGAAATACCTCGGCCGCGAGTTCCTGCTGATCCTGTCCACGTCGTCGTCGGAATCGGCGCTGCCGAGGCTGATCGCGAAGATGGAGCACGCCGGGGTCTCCAAACCGGTGGTCGGCATCACCGTGCCGACCGGGTACTCGTTCAACCTCGACGGCACCGCGATCTACCTGACGATGGCGTCCATCTTCATCGCGGACGCGCTCGACAAACCGCTGACCATCGGCGAGCAGATCTCCTTGCTGGTGTTCATGATCATCGCGTCGAAGGGCGCGGCCGGGGTCACCGGCGCGGGGCTCGCGACCCTGGCGGGCGGGCTGTCCTCGCACCGGCCGGAACTGGTCGACGGCGTCGGGTTCATCGTCGGCATCGACCGGTTCATGTCCGAGGCCCGCGCGCTGACGAACTTCGCGGGCAACGCCGTCGCGACCGTCCTGATCGGCACCTGGACCAACGAGATCGACCGAGAGCAGCTCGACCGTACGCTGAACGGCGAATCACCGTTCGACGAAGCGACCTTGCTCGACGAAAACGCGAGTAACGCCGACGCCGAATCGGGTATGAAGGAGACGTGATCGATTGTGCGGTCCGCTGGTCGGAACCCCTGCCCGCTGAACCCCGGTTCTTGGCCCTGCTCGACGAGCTGGAGCAGGGCCGGTACGGAAGCTACCGCCAGGACATCGACAAACGCCGGTTCCTGACCGGGCGGGTGCTGGCGAAGACCGTCGCCGCCGAGCGCCTCGGGCTGGCCGTCGAGGACGTGCGCTTCGACGCGACCTGCGAAGACTGCGGCAAACCGCACGGGCGGCCCAAGGTCCCCGGCGCGCCGCTGATGCTGTCGATCTCGCATTCCGGCGACCTCATCGGCGTCGCGGCCACCGCGGGGACGCCGGTCGGCCTCGACGTCGAGACGGCCACCAGGCGCGCCGAGGACTCGCTCATGGAGTACGCGCTGACCCCCGCGGAGCTGGCCGCGATCTCCGGCCTCTCCGACGACCAGCGCGCGACGGCGTTCTTCACCTACTGGACGCGCAAGGAAGCGGTCATGAAGGCCACCGGGAAGGGCCTCAAGATCCCGCTGCAGAGCATCACGTTCTCCGGCTACGACGAGCAAGCGCGGCTGGTCCGGTCGACCCACGAAGCCCTCGATCCGGACCGGACCCGCCTGGCGGATCTGAAGGCGACCGAGGGCTACCGGGCCGCCGTCGCGCTGCTGACGTCGGAGGACATCTCGGTCACCGAAGCCTTCGCGACCCTCTAGATCTCCAGGCCCATCGCGGCCAGCAGGGTGCGGAACTTCGCCGAGGTCTCGTCGAGTTCGGTCTGAGGATCGGACGCGGGCACGATGCCGCCGCCGGCGTACAGCCGCATGGAGGTGTCGGCGATCTCCGCGCACCGGATCCCGACGGCCCATTCGCCGTCTCCCGCCGCGTCGACCCAGCCGACGGCGCCCGCGTAGTACGCGCGGTCGAACGGCTCCAGCTCCTGGACCAGCGAGCGCGCGGCACCGGTCGGGGTGCCGCACACGGCAGGCGTCGGGTGCAGCGCGGCGGCGAGGTCCAGCGCGGTGACGTCCTGATCGATCAGCTCGCCGGTGACGGTGGTCGAGAGGTGCCAGATCGCCGGCGTCGAGACGAGTTCGGGGCCGCGGACGTCGAGCGTGCGGCAGAACGGCCGCAGGATCTCGACGACGGACTCCACCACCACGGCGTGTTCGACGTGGTCCTTTTCGGACGCCAGGAGCGCCTCACCATTGGCCTTGTCGATCGCCGGGTCGGCCGACCGGGGCATCGACCCGGCATGCGGCCGGGACAGGACGGCACCGCCGGTGCGGGACACCAAGAGCTCGGGGGTGGCGCCGACCAGCGTGCGCCCGTCGGGCAGCTGAGCGGCGTAGGTGGTGTGCCGGGGGTTCCCGTTCGCCAGGTTCCGGACGACTTCGGCGACCGGGACGGCCTCGGCGAAGTCGAGATCGAGAGCGCGGGCCAGGACGACTTTGCGCAGGTCACGGTCGCTCAGCGCGGAGACGGCCGCGCGGACGGCGGCCAGATGCGCCTCCGGTTCGGGCACGGGAGAGACCTTGACCGGCTGCGGAAGCGAGGTTCGCGGCGGGACGGCCGCGTGCTCGGAAGACGCGCGGTGGATCGCGCGGGGCAAGACCAGATGGCCCGGCAGCGAAGTGGTGTCGAAGGGCAGCACGCCGACCGCGATCGACGCGCCCGAGTCGGTGAACAGCCCGGGGAGCGCCCCGGACAGCCGCGACGGCTCGGTGTCGGTCGCGGTGGCCACGGCCCCGCTCGCGAGGAGCGCGTGCCGTGCCGTGGCCAGGAGGAAGTCGCCCCGCTCGTAGCGGGCGGCCAGGTCTGCCGGGGTCGCCGGTGCGGTACTGGTCGTCACCCCACCAGCGTCCCAGGCTCCGGCTGAGACCAGGGGAAAGTGTTGCCCGGGCAACAGCCTCTCAGGCAACACCTTCCCCCGGACAGCCCGTGACCTGGGCAGTGTCTCTCAAAAGCGCGCTGCCGGATTTCCGTAACCGGGCCGTGGCAACGGCTGGCCACTCGCCCAGCCATGTCAGCGGCCCGCCTCCGCAAATCCGAGGCCTCCGGCCGAGAGAGACGCGCCCGCGTTACTTCAGCGCCTCGAGAAGGGCCTCGCGCTGCCGCTCGCCCAGGCCGGCGGCGCGCCGGTCCGGGTCGATCCCGGCCTGCTCCAGCAGGGCGGCGACCTTGACCGCGCCCAGGCCGGGCACGGCCTTCAGCAGCTGCGTGACCTTCGTCTTGCCGATGGTCTTGTTCTCCTTGGCCTGCTTGAGCACCTTGTCGATGCTCTCCTTGCCGGACTTGATCGACGCAAGCAGCTCGGAGCGCGCTTTGCGAGCCTCAGCCGCCTTGGCGAGGGCATCGGCGCGCTGCTCCGGAGTCAACGTGGGCAGAGCCAACGTAGTAGTCCTTTCATCTCAGGTCTCCGCTTTCGCGGCCGACGGCCTTTAAACCATGCTTGCAAGAGCAAGCGCTGGCCAGCCGTCTCTGTACCACGGCTCCAGTAAACGCCACCCGTTCCTCGGCCGTGAAACCGACACGCACTTATTACCCCTCGACCACGCCACGGGCAACCCGCCTCAGCCTGCGGAAACACGCCGTTCGAGCGGCGATTCGCCCGCGTTCATCACCCTTATGAGCGATGTCTTCACTTCGCACAGTCGGCCATTTTTCGTTTCATGGTAAGAAAAATACGAATTATTGATGATCTTGGCCCGAACCGGCGAACACCCGTTAGCGCGACACTGTGACCGAACGGTTGCCTGCGATGTTACTGACCGGTTCACCCCTCCCGGATTAGAGTCGGCGCAACCCCAGTTCACCGGAGAACGAGCACCACGGGAGTACGCGATGTTGAGCACGATGCAGGACGGGCAGCTGTCACTGGGCAGGCTGCTCCGCCATGGGACCACGGTGCACTCCGAGAGCGAAGTCATCACCTGGACCGGTTCAGAAGCCCGCCGGGAGACCTACGGCGAACTCGGCAAGCACGCCGCCCGTCTGGCGAACGCCCTCCGGAGCCTCGGCGTCACCGGCGACCAGCGCGTCGGCACCTTCATGTGGAACAACGCGGAGCACATGGCCGCGTACCTGGCCATCCCGGCGATGGGCGCGGTGCTGCACACCCTGAACATCCGGCTGTTCCCGGAGCAGCTCGTCTTCGTCGCCAACCACGCGGAGGACCAGGTCGTCATCGTCGACGGCACGCTGGTCCCGCTGCTGGCCAAGCAGCTGCCCGAGCTGAAGACCGTGCGGCACGTCATCGTGGCCAACGGCGACGCCTCCACCCTCCCGGCGCCCGACGGCGTCCAGGTGCACGCCTACGACGAACTGCTGGCCGGTCAGCCGGACACCTTCGACTGGCCCGAGGTGGACGAGCGCTCGGCCGCCGCGATGTGTTACACCTCGGGCACCACGGGTGACCCGAAGGGCGTCGCGTACTCCCACCGGTCGATCTGGCTGCACTCGATGCAGGTCACGATGACCGACAGCATGCGGCTGGCCCAGCACGACAAGGCTCTCGCGATCGTCCCGATGTTCCACGCGATGGCGTGGGGCATGCCGTACGCGGCGCTGATGGTCGGCGCCTCGCTGCTGATGCCGGACCGCTTCCTCCAGCCCGCGCCGATCGCCCAGATGCTCGCCGCCGAGAAGCCGACCTTCGCCGGCGCCGTCCCGACGATCTGGCAGGGCCTGCTCTCCCACCTCGACGCGAACCCGCAGGACATCTCGCATCTGCGCGAGGTCGTCGTCGGCGGATCGGCGGCGCCGCCGTCGCTGATGCACGCCTTCGAAGACCGTTACGGCGTGCCGATCCTGCACGCCTGGGGCATGACCGAGACGTCGCCGCTGGGCAGCGTCGCGCGTCCGCCCGCCGCCGCGACCGGCGAGAAGGCGTGGGAGTACCGCTACACCCAGGGCCGGTTCCCCGCGTCCGTCAGTGCCCGGCTGATCGGTGACAACGGCGAGGAACTGCCGTGGGACAACGAAAGCGTCGGCGAGCTCGAGGTGCAGGGCCCGTGGATCGCGGCGTCGTACTACGCCGGGACGACCGGTGACGAGCCCGACCCGGAGAAGTTCCACGACGGCTGGCTGCGCACCGGCGACGTCGGCAAGATCAGCCCCGACGGCTATCTCACGCTGACCGACCGCGCGAAGGACGTCATCAAATCCGGCGGCGAGTGGATCTCGTCGGTGGACCTGGAGAACCAGGTGATGGCGCATCCCGCGGTGGCCGAGGCGGCCGTGGTCGGCATCCCCGACGAGAAGTGGGACGAGCGCCCGCTGGTCGCCGTCGTGCTCAAGGAGGGCCAGCAGGTCACGGCCGGGGAACTGCGCGAGTTCCTGTCCGACAAGGTCGCGAAGTGGCAGCTCCCGGAGAATTGGACCTTTGTGGACGAAGTCCCGAAGACCAGTGTCGGCAAGTTCGACAAGAAGCGGCTGCGGGCGTTCCACTCCGAAGGCAAACTCGACGTGAGTCAGCTCTAACGGGTTAATCTCCCGCGCGCCTGCCCTTCGGTGAAGGCCATCTTGAGGGACTCTGGTCCCTGAAGGTGGCCTTCACTGCGTTCGGCGAAGGGTTTGTTGGTGCGTAAGACAAACAGGCGAATGTTCCTGACACTGGCGGGAACGGCCGTACTTTCCGCCTGCGGGTCCAACACTGTCCAAACGGGCGGTGTCCAACCAGGGAAGCCTCCCCCATCGACGGCTTACTCCGCCGGGATGACCAGGCCGAAACCCAAACCGGTGGATCTCACCCAGTGGTACCACCCGTATCCCGAAGCCGGTGTCCAGGAAGCCGTCACGCGGTACGCGGCCGCGTACCAGAAGTCCAAGGTCGCGGTGCAGTGGAATCCCGACGACTACGAGGCGAAACTGAACGCCGCGCTGCAGGCGGGCCCTGTCCCGGACGTCTTCGAAGGCCAGGTCACGGTCGATCGCGTCCGGCAGAATCTGCTCGTACCGCTCGACGACGTCATCGGGCCCGTGCGCGGGGATTTCAACCCCTCGGTGCTCGCGGCGCAGTCGGTCGACGGCAAGACCTACGGCATTCCTCAGGCTCTGGACACCCAGGTCCTCTTCTACCGCAAGAGTTTCCTGCAGGAGGCCGGGGTTCAGCCGCCGCAGACGCTCGACGAACTCGTCGACGCGGCGAAGAAGCTTTCCAAGGACGGCGTCAAAGGACTGTTCGCCGGCAACGACGCGGGCGCGGCGGCGCTCGCCGGGCCGCTGCTGTGGTCGGCCGGGCTCGACTACGTCAAGGACGGCAAATCCGTCGGCTTCGACGATCCGCGCGCCGCCAAGGTGTTCGCGAAACTCCACGAGCTCAACGGTTCGCTGCTCCTTGGCGCCGCGACGGACTGGCCGGATCCGCTCCCGTTCGTCGACGGGCTCACCGCCATGCAATGGACATGGCTGTGGAACCTGCCGAAGATCCAGGACACCGTGAAGGACGATTTCGGCATCCTGGCCTTCCCCCGGCTCGACGCGGCGGGCGCGCCGTCCGTCCCGGTCAGCGGGTTGAGCGCGATGGTGCACTCCAAGAGCCTGAACGCCAACGCCGCCAAGGACTTCGTCAAATGGCTGTGGCTGGAGCGCACCGACTTCCAGCAGGAGTTCGCCACCAGGTTCGGTTTCCACCTGCCCGCACGGCTGAGCGTGCTCGACAAGGTCACCACGGCGGCCGACGCCGCGAAGCTGGTCAAGGAGAACGGGCGCGCCGCCGGTCCACTGTGGACACCGACGGCGAACACCGCGCTCGTCGACGCGCTGGGCCGGATAGTCCGCGACGGCGCCGACGCGGTCGCCGAGACCAAGGCCGCCGTCGAGGCCGTCAAAGCCGAACTGGGTCGCTTGTCCGCGTGAGCCGCCGCGAACGTACGTAAGCGAAGATCAGCGCGATCGACAGGATCACCGCGCCACCGTCGGTGACCACCGAGGGCAGCACGCCCGGCCACCCGTGTTCAGCCAAGGCGGCCCGGTGCACCTCGAACGGCACGACGAACACGCCGAAGGCCTGGCCGGCGTTGACCGCGAGCACCGGCCAGAACAGCCATCGCCGGCGGAACCACACCAGCAGGCCCAGCGCGTTGCCGACGATGAAAACGTTCCCCACCAGCCGCAACGCTCCGAGATAGGCGGGCGCGTCGCCGGTTTCGACGCCTTTGAGCCGCATGCTCGCCTCGATCAGGTCCAGATCGATGATCACGTAGTTCTGCAGCGTCGTCCCGATCACGAAGACGAGCGAGCACAGCACCGTGACCAGGCGGATCTTCGGTGTCCAGAGCATCACTTCCCCCGTTCTCTATCAGTGATAGAGACCAATCTATCACTGATAGGGTCCTCGGGTGGCACGCAAAGGCTCGCTCGACCTCGCCAAGATCACCGAGGCGGCCGTCGCACTGCTCGACGAAGCCGGTCTCGCCGAGCTGAGCACCCGGCGCCTGGCGGCGAAACTCGGCGTCAGCTCACCGACGCTGTACTGGCACGTGAAGGACAAGGCGGAACTGCTGGATCTCGTCGCCGAAGCGATCTGCGCCGACGCCTTCGAGATCGACCGGGACCTGCCGTGGCGTGATCAGCTCGCGAGCGGGCTCCGCCAGTTCCGCGCCCTCCTGCTGCGTCACCGGGACGCCGCCGCGCTGCTGCGCGAGCGGCCGCCGACCGGGCCGCACCGGCTGGGCCATATCGAGACGACCGCGCGGATCCTGCTGGAGGCGGGCTTCTCCGAAGCGGACACCGCCGGGATCTCGCGGCTGCTCACCGCGCACGTGCTCGCGTCGGTCGAAACGCTCCCCGCGCGGAAGCCGGACGAAGGATTCCTCGAACGGCTCGCGGCCTATCCCCACGTGGGCAGGCTCGGGCGGGCTTTCGCTCGCCAGAGCGGGGAGGACGTCTTCGCGCTGGGGGTCGAGGTGATCCTGGACGGACTCGAAGCCCGGCTCCAGCCCCCGGAACACCCACTGTGTGGATTTTGGTGCGTCAGATGACCTGAAATCCACACAGTCCCGCGTGACCGGTCCTGTCACGAAGACATGCGAGGGGGTGTGTGGATATAGGGACATTGAACGTCCCTATATCCACACACCCCTCACCCTCGGTGACACCTCAGCGTCCCGCGCGGGTCGTGAGTGGGGATTCGGGTTAGAGCCAAGGGTGTCTCAGGTACCTGAATATGGCGGCCAGGTGGCCGCAGGGTCGTGAAGGCCTCCTTGCCTACCCTGAAGGTAGGGAAGGAGGCCTTCACGGACTACCCGAATCGCCACTCACGACCCCCGTGACCCGAAGCCCGGCTCTAGTCGCCGGAAACGCCCCAGATCGCCAGTTCGACGGCGACGTCGTCCGCGTAGAGCAGCGCGCAGTTCGCGCTCCAGCGCGGGCGGCGTTCGTACGGCAGCCGTCCCGCCTTGTCGAGTTCGTCGAAGGCGGCGACGGACGGCTCCTCGGTACCGAAGGCGGCGACGAGTTCCGCGTCGGTCAAGGGCCGGATCGTGCCGAAGTCGTCCTCACCCGTGGCGCTGATGAACTCGTGGACGTCGAGCACCGAATGGGTCCCGGACTCCTGGACGCTCCGCACCTCGTACAGTTCCTCGATCGAATCCGGGCGGCCGAGTTCGTCCTCTTCCCAGAGGTAGTCGCCCTCCTCGAAGACGCGCGCCTTCATCGCGTCCAATGCCGCCTCCGGATCGCCGTCGAACCGGCCGCGGACGGACCAAGCCGAAGCACCCACCGGACCACCTCCCGCGTTCGCCAAGCGGCCAGCGTAACCAGCCCGCTTGGCTCCTCGGCCATTCGGCCGAACGTGACAAATTTTCGCATTACCCTTTTCTGGCGTTCACCCCACGGCTAACGTCTTGCGGCATCGTCCTTCCGCGACACCCACCCGCGACGACTGGGGGCACCGCCATGTCCGACATCTCCAGGCGCACCTTCACCGCGGCGGGCGCCGCCGGCGTCGGTCTGCTGCTGTGCACGCCGACCGCCAACGCGCTCGACCGGGCGCTGGCGCTCACCACGTCCCGCGCGGTGCGCACCGCGGGCACCACACTGGAAGCCGCGGCGGCCCCGCGGACCAGCGGCCCGGGCTACACCCGGCTGACCGCGGGCCCCGGCTGGCCGCTCGTGGTCCGGGGCGATCTCGCCGCGCCGAAGTCCGGCCGCGACGACCGGCGCCGCGCGATGGCCTCCTTCGCGCAGTTCACCGACCTGCACTTCACCGACGCCGAGAGCCCGGCGCGGTTCGAGTACCTGCACCCGTTCGTTGGCTCGGCGCACCGGCCGCAGGAGACCCTCGGCCCGGTCGCGACGACGGCGCTGGTGGAGCGGGTCAACAGCCTGAAGGCGGGCCCGTTCACCGGGCGCGCGATCGACTTCATGGTCACCACCGGCGACAACACCGACAACCACGAGCTGATCGAGCTCGAATGGTTCCTCAAGGTGCTCAACGGCGGCACGGTGAACCCGACCTCGGGCGACCCGAATGTGCACGAGGGCGTCCAGACGTCCGGGTCCTCGCAGTACTGGAACCCCGGCAAGACGCTGGACGACGCGTACACGAAGAAGGGCTTCCCGCAGCTGCCCGGTCTGCTCGGCGCGGCGTCGAACACCTTCACCTCGCCCGGTCTCGACGTCCCGTGGTTCTGCACCTTCGGCAATCACGACGACAGCATCGTCGGCACGGTGCCGGATCTGCCGGGGATGGACGCCTGGTACACCGGCCGCTTCAAGGTGATCGGCAAGGACGAGACGACGTCGCGCAAGCTCGCCAACGCGATCAACTCGGGATCCGGCGTCCCTGTCACCGAGTTGTTCGGCGGCTCCGGCACGATCCGCGAGATCACCCCGGACGAGCGGCGGCGGCCGTTCAGCACCGCGGAGTTCGTCCAGCACCACCTCGACTCCGCCAACACCGGCCCCGGCCCGGTGGGCCACGGGTTCAGCGGGAACAACGCCGACGGGCGGAACGTGTACTACACCTTCCGCATCGCGCCGGGGATCACCGGCATCAGCCTGGACACCACGACGATGGCCGGACTGGCCGACGGGTCGATCGGGCTCGGGCAGTTCACCTGGGTGGAGAACACGCTCAAGCGCAACAGCTCGACGTACTACGACTTCTTCGGGCGCAAGGTCACGCAGAACGTGACGGACGAGCTGTTCATCCTCTTCAGCCACCACACCAGCGACACCATGGGCAACGTGCTGCCGGACGCGCGGCATCCGCTGGAGATCCGGCTCAACGGCGACACGTTCGTCTCGCTGCTGCACCGGTTCCCGAACGTGCTGGCGTGGGTAAACGGGCACACGCACCGCAACAAGATCACCCCGCACGCCGGCAAGACCGCGAAGCAGGGCTTTTGGGAGATCAACACCGCTTCGCACATCGACTTCCCGCAGCACGCGCGGATCATCGAGGTCGCCGACAACGCCGACGGCACGTTGTCGCTGTTCACGACCCTGATCGAGGCGGAAGCGCCGTACGAGGCGCCGTATTCGGACACCTCGACGCAAGCGCTTGCGTCGCTGTACCGGGAGTTCTCGTACAACGACATCCACGCCTCACTGGACGCGGTCGGCACCCCTCAGGACCAGAACACCGAACTGCTGCTCCCCCACCCGCTCGCCTGAACCCGTTACCCCGGAGGTAATCGACACGGGGCGCGGTGCCGGGCACGCTCGACGCCATGATCGACGACGAAGGCACCGCGCTCTTCCACCGGACCATGCCGTTCACCGAGCGGCTCGGCATCGAGGTCCTGGAACACGCCCCGGCCGCCGTCCGTGCCCGGATCGCCTGGGACGAGACGCTCTGCACGCTCGGCGGGGCGCTGCACGGCGGCACGCTGATGGCGCTCGCCGATTCCGCGGGCGCGGTCTGCGCGTTCCTCAACCTGCCGGAGGGCGGGCAGGGCACGACGACCGTCGAGTCGAAGACGAACTTCCTGCGCGCGATCCGGTCCGGCCACGCGACGGCCACCGCGAAACCGCTGCACGCGGGCCGCAGGCTCATCGTGGTGGAAACCGAGATCCGGGACGACGAGGGCAAGCTGGTCGCGAAAGTGACACAGACTCAGGCCGTCTTGTAGGCAACTGTTTACATACCTCGCGCGACCGGCGAAAATCCCTTCCCTACTGGGTGGAATCGAGGGATGGAGCCGGGATGCGCATACGAGGGCTGGTCACGCTGCTGACGATCGCGACGATGACCGCGGTGACGGCACAGACGGCGGAGGCGGGTCCCGGTCGTCCGGACGACGAAGCGATCGACTACCACGAATGGTCCGGTCACCACGGTTTCCGCGACGGCAGGCTGGAAGGCCTCGGCCTCGACCACGGCGCGCTGCGCATCGACCGCCCGATCGGCACGATCGAGCACACCGAACCCGCGCTCGGCACCACGAAGACCTACGAATACGGCCAATGGACGTCGCGGAGCCACACGCAGGGCTTCGACGCCTCGCAGCTGGTCGCCTCGTGGAACGCGAAGACCCCGGCGAAGACCTGGGTCAAGGTGGAGGCGAAGGGCCGCACCGCGTCGGGCACCGAGACCTCCTGGTACGTCATGGGCCGGTGGGCGAGCGGGGACGCCGACATCAAGCGCACCAGCGTCGACGGCCAGAGCGACGCCAACGCCGCGGTCGACGTCGACACGCTGGTCATGAAGGCGGGCGTCGCGCTGCGTTCGTACCAGCTCCGGGTCAGCCTGTACCGCGAGGCCGGCTCCCGCGCCACGCCGTCGGTGACGTCGGTCGGCGCGATGACGTCGCTGGTCCCGGACCGCTTCGAGGTCCAGGCCACGAAACCGGGCCGCGCCACCGGGATCGAGCTCAAGGTGCCCGCGTACGCGCAGAACCTCCACAAAGGACAGTTCCCGCAGTACGGCGGTGGCGGCGAGAACTGGTGCAGCCCGACGTCCACCGAAATGGTCGCCGAGTACTGGGGCAAACGGCCCAAGCCCGAAGACATGACGTGGATTCCGGAGGGTTACGTCGATCCGACCGTCGCGTACGCCGCCCGTTACACGTTCGACTACGCCTACGACGGAACCGGCAACTGGCCGTTCAACACCGCGTACGCCGCTTCACTCGGTCTGCGTGGGCACATCACCCGTTTGCACTCCCTGAACGAACTCGAGAACTACATCGCGCGCGGCATCCCGGTGATCACGTCGCAGTCGTTCAAGGCCGAGGAACTCGACGGCGCGGGCTACGGCACCGCCGGGCACATCATGGTCGTCGTCGGCTTCACGAAGGACGGTGACGTGATCGCGAACGACCCGGCCGCGAGCAGCAACGACCGGGTCCGGAACGTCTACAAACGACACCAGTTCGAGACGATCTGGCAGCGCACCAAGCGGTACAACACGAATGGCGGCGTTTCCGGTGGTCCTGGCGGGGTCGCGTACATCATCACGCCGCACTGAATCAATACCGCACCCGAGCGGATGTCGCGATCCGGGCCGCCCACGTGGCAAGCTCGGAGGTTCGACGACTCGGAGGTGGGTATGCCGTACGAGGTCCAAGGCGTCGTTTCCCGCGCCAAGGGTGAACCGGTCTCGCTGGAGTCCGTGACGGTGCCCGATCCCGGGCCCGGCGAGGCCGTCGTCTCGGTCAAGGCGTGCGGCGTCTGCCATACCGACCTGCACTACCGCGAGGGCGGGATCAACGACGAGTTCCCCTTCCTGCTCGGCCACGAGGCGGCGGGGTTCGTGGAGGCCGTCGGCGACGGCGTCACGGACCTCGAACCCGGCGACTACGTGATCCTGAACTGGCGCGCGGTCTGCGGCACTTGCCGGGCCTGCCGCCGGGGCAGGCCTTGGTACTGCTTCTCCACGTTCAACGC
Organism: Amycolatopsis sp. NPDC102389; assembly: GCF_044765885.1. Lineage (NCBI taxonomy): Bacteria > Bacillati > Actinomycetota > Actinomycetes > Pseudonocardiales > Pseudonocardiaceae > Amycolatopsis > Amycolatopsis sp. NPDC102389. The sequence continues at coordinate 24,322 of NZ_JBIWKX010000040.1, read as the reverse complement.
CGCCCGGCCGATGACACTGGCCGACGGCACCGCCCTGTCGCCGGCGCTCGGCGTCGGAGCGTTCCTCGAGAAAACGCTAGTCCATAGTGGACAGTGCACGAAGGTCGACCCCGCCGCCGAACCGGCCGTCGCCGGGCTGCTCGGTTGCGGGGTGATGGCCGGTCTCGGCGCGGCTTTGAACACGGGCGCGGTGAGCCGCGGTGATTCCGTCGCGGTCATCGGCTGCGGTGGCGTCGGTGACGCCGCGATCGCGGGGGCGAATCTGGCGGGCGCGAAGACCATCGTCGCCGTCGACACGGACGACCGGAAACTCGCCTGGGCCAAGGACTTCGGCGCCACGCACACGCTGAACAGCAAGGGGTTGAGCGAAGACCAGGTAGTCGAGGCCATCCGGGAGTTCACCGATTCGTTCGGCGCGGACGTCGTGATCGACGCGGTCGGCAGGCCCGAAACCTGGCGGCAGGCGTTCTACGGCCGCGATCTCGCGGGCACGGTCGTGCTCGTCGGCGTCCCGACCCCGGACATGCGCCTGGACATGGCGCTGATCGACTTCTTCTCGCGCGGCGGCTCGCTCAAGTCGTCGTGGTACGGCGATTGCCTGCCCTCACGCGATTTCCCGATGCTGATCGACCTCTATCTCCAGGGCAGGCTCCCGCTCGACAAGTTCGTCACCGAGCGGATCGCCCTCGACGGCGTCGAGCAGGCCTTCGAGCGTATGCATCACGGCGACGTCCTCCGCAGCGTGGTGACGTGGTGAAACTCTTCACCGACGCCGATTTCCCGGCCGATCCGTATCCGGGAGCGCGGCCGGGGCATTCGTTCGTCCACTTCGACGGCGCCGGGCACAGCCTCGACACCGCGCCGGAGGGCTGGCGCGAACGCCAGGCAGTGCTCGCCTACGGCTCGAACGCGTGCCCGTCCAAGATCACCTGGTTGCGCGAGAACATGGGCCTGGAGGGTCCGGTCGTCGTCTGCCACGCGCGCTGCAGCGACCTCGCCGCGGTCTGGGCGTCCGGCCTGCGGTTCCGGGACGGGCAGCGCCCCGCGACGCTGGCCGCCGCCCCGGGCGTCGTCGAGGAGCACGCCGTCTGGTTCGCGACTCCCGAGCAGCTGGCCGTGCTCGACAAATGCGAGGGCAACGGCGTGCGCTACGACCTGGTGCGGCTGACCGCCCCGGCCATCACCCTCGACGACGGCACCGTGCTCGACGACGTGCTGGCGTACGTCGGCGCCGCGGACATCCGCCTGCCGATCCTGGTGGACGGCAGGCATATCCGCGTCGCCGACCTCGAACAGCGCCGGGCCGCGGCGCTGGACGGGATCCCCGCCGAAACGCACGGCCTGGACTGCACGCTGGTCGAGGCCGGGACGCTGCTCAGCGAATCTGGTGGTGAACCCACGTCCGCGATCGACGTCGGCAGGGCGAGACTTGGTCGTCCAGCTCACGAAGATGCCGAAGGCGCCCTGCCACCGCGATAGCGGGGCCTTCGGCCGGGCGGGTTCACGCGTTGAGTCACTTTCCGAAGAGTCTGTCAGCTCCGCCGACCGGATCAGAGAAGCTTCCCGGGATTGAGGATCCCGCCCGGATCGACGGCCTTCTTCACCGCACGCAACACTTCGACGCCGATCTCGCCGATCTCGGCCGCCAGGTAGCGGGCGTGGTCCACACCGACGGCGTGGTGATGCGAAATCGTGCCGATGCCGGTGATCGCCTCGGACGCCGCCGCCTTCGCCCGCCGCCATTGGCCGATCGGGTCGGCCTCGTCGCGCGCGGTGAGCACCGTGAAGTACAGCGACGCGCCCGTTTCGTAGGCGTGCGAGACGTGGCACATGATGATGGCGTTGCCGAGCGTCGCGGTGAGCGCGGCACGGACGGCGTCGCGCAGGTCACTCAATTCCGCCCAGTACGCGGCGGTTTCCAGGGTTTCGACGCAGACCCCGTTGTCCATCAAGGCATCCCGCTGCCGAGGGCCGGAGAACCGGCCGCGTCGCCAGGATTCGCCGAGCGCGGTCCCGATGCGGACGGCGTCGAACTCCCCCAGTACACGGGTCGTCTCCTGACGCCGCCGGGCGACCTCGCGTTTCGACGCGCCTTCCCAGCCGACGATCAGCAGGCATGGAGCGCGGACTCCCCGCGCCTTGAGATACCGGCGCAGCGCCTTGGTCTTCAAGCTGTCGTTGAGGGCGAGCGAAACCTCACTCTCGTCCACATCGGACAATCGCGTGACGTCGGCGAGCACGTGCCGCTGGGCGAGTTCGCGGACCGCGTCGGTGCCCTTCTCCCAGCCGTCGAGGACGAAGCCCTCGTAGCGGCGCACTTCCGGCACCGGGCGGACGCGGAGGGCGACCTCGGTGATCACGCCGAGCGCGCCTTCGCTGCCGACGGCGAGCTGCCGCAGATCGGGCCCCGCGGCCGACGCCGGCGCGACGCCGAGTTTCCATTCCCCGCGCGGGGTCGCCAGCCGGACACCCTTGACCATGTCCTCGAATCGGCCGTAGCCCGACGACGCCTGCCCGGCGGACCGGGTCGCGGCGAATCCGCCGATGGTGGCGCGTTCGTACGACTGGGGAACGTGTCCGAGGGTGAAGCCGTGCTCGGCGAGCATCCGGTCGGCCTCCGGGCCGGTGACGCCCGCCTGCAGGACCGCGATCCGGGACACGGGATCGACGGAGACCAGTTCATCGAGCCTGCCGAGGTCGAGCGCGATCACCGCGGTCTTGTCCCCGCGCAGCGCCGCGACCCCGCCGACCACCGACGTCCCGCCGCCGAACGGGACGACGCCGACGTCGTGCCGTGCGCAGATTTCCAGTACCGACTGGACTTCGGCGGGATTCTCCGGCAGGACGACGGCGTCCGGCACCGGAAAATCACCGAACCCCCGCCGCCGTATCAGGTCCAAATAGGACAGACCACTGGCCCGCGCGAGCCGTTCCCCCGGCGCTGTCAGGACGTGCTCCGCGCCCACGAGTTCCTCGAGGTCTCGCTTGGGCTGTTCGCCCAGCACCGGTTCGGGAACGGACAGCGCCGAATCCGGCGCGAAAGGCACCGCGGAACCCAGCGGGCCGATACGCTGGACGAGCCACCTCAGGGCCTTGGCCGGGAGGTGGGCGGCGTCACCGGCCTCAGGCGTCCAGGATCGTCTTAACCGGTGGTCAATAAGCTCGGTCACGACTACAGTGTTACATATGGACGTAAAACGTCACTCACCAGCGGAAACAGGCGTTTCGGCGCTGGCGGACACCCGATCCCGCCAGGCCTCGACGCGTGTGTCCGACGACGTTCTGCTCGACGCCGCGAAGAAGTGCGTGCTCGCCGTCGGCGTGAGGCGGACCACCCTCGCCGAGATCGCCCGGACCGCCAAGGTCAGCCGGATGACCGTCTACCGGCGGTTCCCGGACGTGCGCAGCGTGCTCGCGACCCTCATGACCCGTGAGTTCGGCGGCCTGCTGCAGGGCGCCGCGGAACCCGAGGTCGAGCCCGCCCACTTCCGCGAGAAGCTCGTCCAAAGTTCTTCGGCCGCCGTCGCCGCGCTGTCGGGCGACCCGCTGTTCCGCACCCTGCTCGATCTCGACTCCGAACTGGTCCTGCCCTACATCGTCGAGCGGTTCGGGAAGACCCAGCGCTTCGCCGAAGGCGTGATCATGCATCTGCTGAAGTCGGGTCACGAGGACGGCTCGATCCGTAAGGGCGACCTGCCTTCGCAGGCGCGCACCCTGCTGCTGCTCATCCAGTCCTTCGCGTTCTCCTACCGCCCGGCCATCGCGGACGTGAACGAGAAGGAGCTGATGGCGGAGTTCGCCCACGTGCTCGACGCGGCGCTGCGCCCGTGACGCCGGGCTCGCTCAACGCTCGACGGCGCGACCGGGAACTCACGGCGCTGGCCGGCGGCGAGCGGGTCGATCTGGTGGTGGTCGGCGGCGGTGTCACCGGCGCCGGGATCGCGCTGGACGCGGCCGCGCGCGGGCTCTCGGTGGCCCTGATCGAGGCGTACGACCTGGCGTACGGGACGTCGCGCTGGTCAAGCAAGCTCGTCCACGGCGGGCTCCGGTACCTCGCCAAGGGCGATCTGGCGCTGGCGCACGAAAGCGCCGTCGAACGCGGCATCCTCATGACCCGCACCGCCCCGCATCTCACCAGGGCGATCCCGCAGCTGTTCCCCATGTACCGCGAGACCTCTCGCGGTCAGCAGGCCTTCATCATGACCGGTCTCGTCGCCGGTGACGGCCTTCGCCGCGCGGCCAGGACCCCGGCGACGGTGCTGCCCCGGCCGAGGTCGATCCCGGCCGCGGAGGCGCTGGCGCTCGCGCCCGGCCTGTCCCCGCGAGGCCTGCGCGGCGCGCTGCTGGCCTACGACGGCGCGCTGACCGACGACGCGCGTCTGGTGGTGAGCCTCGCCCGCACGGCCGCGGCACGCGGCGCGAAGATCCTGACGAGGGTCGAGGCCTTCCGGCTCGACGCGGAATCGGTGCTGGCCAGGGACCGGCTCACCGGCCGGGAAATCGAGATCCACGCCCGTCAGGTGATCAACGCGACGGGTGTCTGGGCGGGCGAACTGGCGGAGTCGGTGCGGCTGCGGCCGTCCCGCGGCTCACACCTCATCCTGGCTTCGGGAGCGGCGCGGATCGGTGCGACATCGGTCAACGTGCCCGTTCCCGGCGAGAACAACCGCTTCGTCTTCCTGCTGCCGCAACCCGATGGTCGCGTGTTCGTCGGCGTCACCGACGAACCGACCGACGGCCCGATCCCGCGCGTGCCGACCGCGCCGGAGTCCGATGTGGACTTCCTGCTCGAAGTGGCGTCGACGGCGTTCACCCGCCCGCTGACCCGCGCCGACGTCGCGGGCAGGTTCGCCGGTCTGCGGCCGCTGGTCGAAGGCGGCGGGCGCAGCGCGGATCTCTCCCGCAAACACGCGGTGGTGACCGGCGCCGACGGCGTGCTCACCGTCGTCGGCGGCAAGCTGACGACGTACCGGAAGATGGCGGAGGACGCCGTCGACGCCGCGCTGAAGCGGTCCGGTCTCCTCGCCGGGCCGTCGACCACGTCCCGGCTCCCGTTGCTCGGCGCGACACCACGTGACCGCCTGTCCACTGTGGACGCGCCGCCTCGGCTGGTCGCCAAGTACGGCACCGAAGCGCCGCGGGTCGCGGCACTCGGCGAGGTCGACCCGGAACTGGGTCCACCCCTGTTCGACGGGACCGACATCAGCGCCGCGGAAGTCGTCTGGGCCGTACGGCACGAGGGCGCCCTCGACGTCGAGGACGTCCTGGAGCGCCGCACCCGGCTCGGCCTGGTCGCTCCCGACGCCGAGGCCGCCCGCACCCGCGTCCAGGAACTTGTCGACAAGTCGCTCGCCGGCCTCTCCTGACCTTCCGCGTTTAGTCCTCTAAATGCGGTGAGCCATGCCCCCAACTTGACGAGTCGTTGGGTTTTTGCAACAGTATGTTCCATGAGCCCGGTCAGACGCGGCAAAGAGCTGCCGATCTACAACCGGCTTCCCGTGCTCCGGGCCGAGCGTGGACTGAGCAGGGCCGCCCTCGCGACGGCCGTCGAGGTCAATCCGCAGACCATCGGCGCGCTCGAACGGGGGGATCACTACCCGAGCCTGGACCTGGCGTTCCGCATCTGCGCGGTGTTCGACCTCCCGGTCGAGGCCGTGTTCAGCCGCGAACCGTTCACGCCGCTGTCCACTCAGGTCTACCGGGAGGGGGGAACATGAGCGAGGAGCGAGGGCGTCTCGCGGCGTACTGGGACCGTCAGCAGGAACGGCTGGACGAGATGGAACGCAAGCGAGCGCTGAGACTGCCGTCCTGGCGCACGCGGAAACGGCGACGGGCGTTGAGTGTGCTGGTGGTGGCAGGCGATCTGATCCTGATCGCCGGCGCCGCGATGTTCCAGTCGAAACCCCCGGCGGTGTTCGTCGTGTGCTGGTTCGGCGGGGCCGTCATCGCCGGCGGCGCGCAGTACCTGCTACGGATCCTCACCGGCAAGATGAGCGGCGGGTTCTCGCTCCGGCTCGACGAACGCGAGCGGGAATGGCGCCACCGCGTCACCTACGTCAGCTACCAGATCCTGGTGGTGTTGATGCTGGTCGCGGTGCTGTACGGCTTGATCATCTCGGGCACCGAGGACGGCGGCGCGCGGGGCGCGATGATGGGCTGCGCGCTGCTGGTCACCGGCACCACGCTGTCCACCGTCATCCTGGGCTGGTCGCTGCCGGACGACGATCCGGAAGACTTCGAAGAGGTGAACCCGGCATGACCACCCGGACGCGTTCGGACCGCCGTCGGCTCGCCGTCTCCGCCGTGATCGGTCATCTGGTCGTGATCGCCGGAGCCGCCCTGCTCCGTGAGCCGACGCTGTGGTTCGCCGTCGGCCTGATGGTGCCGGGGCTGTGTCTCTGCGTCGGCACCGCCGCGGTGCTGCGCAAGGCCGTCGGCAGACCGGGTTCCGCGGCGAAGGACCTCGACGAACGCGAACTGCTGCTGCGCAACCGCGCGCACTACGCTGCGTTCCAAGGGATCTGCGTGTTGATGCTGGTGGATCTCGTATACGGGCTCTACGCGGCGGGGCGACCGGATTCCGGTTCCCTGCTGTCTTCGATGACAGCGGCGTTGTTCGTCTTCGGGACGTCGCTACCGGCGCTGTGGCTCGCGTGGCGGCTGCCGGACGACGATCCAGAAGACTTCGAGGGGGTGGCTCCGGGATGACCGGGGACAAGAAGCGGCACAAGATGTCCATCGGCGTGGTCGCCGTCGTGCTGGTGGCGGGTGGGGTCCTCGCCGGCGCGGGCCGGGCGGTCCTGGTGTACCGGGCCACCTCGGTGGTGAGCAACGTCAAGCTGGACGGGCTGATCGAGCGGAACCGCACGGTTTCCGGCGTCCATCGGGGATTCGCGGCGCTGGTGCGGTTTTTCGAAGAGGGGAAAGGGAAATGAGCGAGGGGAAGCTGGAGATCGACCGGATCTCCAAGCGCTATGGCGCGAAGGTGGCGCTGGACGAGGTGAGCTTCGAGGTCCAGCCCGGTGAGCTGTTCGGCTTCGTCGGCAGCAACGGCGCGGGCAAGACCACCACGATGCGGATCGTGCTCGGGGTGCTGGCGGCCGACTCCGGCCAGGTGCGCCTCGGCGGCGCCCCGATCACCCACGAGACCCGCACGCATATCGGGTACATGCCGGAGGAACGCGGGCTGTACCCGAAGATGAAGGTGCTGGAGCAGCTGGTCTATCTCGCCGAGCTGCACGGGATGTCGGCCAACGACGCCCACCGCAGTGCCGAGAACTGGATCGCCCGGCTAGGGCTGGCCGAACGGCGCAAGGACGAGGTCCAGAAGCTGAGCCTCGGCAACCAGCAGCGCGTGCAGCTCGCCGCCGCGCTGGTGCACGATCCGAGGGTGCTGGTGCTGGACGAGCCGTTCTCCGGCCTCGACCCGCTGGCCGTGGACGTGATGAGCGGGGTGCTGCGCGAGAAGGCCGCGACCGGTGTGCCGGTGGTGTTCTCCAGTCACCAGCTGGATCTGGTCGAGCGGCTGTGCGACCGGGTCGGCATCATCCGAAGTGGACGGATGGTCGCCTCCGGCACCGTCGGGGAGCTGACCGCCGGCGCGGGCAACGGTCTCGTCGTCACCGCGCCGAACGCCGCGCCCGGCTGGGCTTCGGCCGTTCCCGGTGTCCGGACGATCGAGCAGAACGGCCCGACGACGATCCTCGAACTCGAGACGGGAGCCGACGACCAGGCCGTGCTCGCCGCGGCGCTGGCCACCGGCCCGGTCACCGAATTCACCAAACGCAGGCGTTCGCTGACCGAGCTGTTCCGCGACGCCGTCGCCGAGAAGCCGGTGGCACAGGGGGTTTCCGCATGAACACCGTATCCTCGTGGCGCGCGGTCTGGCTCATCGCCAAACGCGAGCTGAACACCCGGCTGCGCACCAGGTCCTTCGTGGTCGGCACCGCCGTGCTGCTGGTCATGCTGATGGGGTACGTCCTGCTGCAGTCCACGCTGATCAGCAACGAGGACAAGAGCAAGGTCGGCCTCACCGGCCAGACCGCCGGGATCGCGCAGCAGCTCCAGACGGCGGGCGCGGCGATCGGCGAGAAGATCGAGACCGTCACCGTCGCCGATCCGGCGCAGGGCCGGACACAGATCGAGAACGGTGATCTCGACGCGCTGCTGTCCGGCAACGCCACCGAGCTGAAGGTGCTCGTCAAGTCCGAATTGGACACCAAGCTGCGCGCGCTGCTGAACGGCGTGTCCCAGCAGGAAGTGCTCAACGGCATCCTTTCCGAGGCACAGAAGTCGCCGGACGAAGTGATGCGCACGGTCCACCAGACGCAGGTCGAGGTCGACTCGGTCAAACCGCCGGACCCCGAGAAATCGCAGCGGATGGTGATCGGGCTGATCGTGGCGGTGCTGCTGTACATGAGCATCGTGACCTACGGGACGCTGGTCGCGCAGGGCGTGGTCGAAGAGAAGTCCAGCCGCGTGGTGGAGATCCTGCTGTCCACGGTCCGGCCGTGGCATCTGTTGCTGGGCAAGGTGATCGGGCTCGGCCTGGTCGGGCTGACCCAGCTGGTGATCATCGGCGGCGCCGGATTCCTCGTCGCTTCGGCGACCAACGTGCTGACGCTGTCCGGAGTCGCGACGGGCGCGCTGCTGTGGGGTGTGGTGTGGTACCTGCTCGGGTTCCTCTTGTACGCCACCGTCTACGGCGCCATGGGTTCGCTGGTCTCCCGGCAGGAGGACACCCAGTCGGTCATCGGCCCGGTCAACATCGTGCTGATCCTCGGCTTCATCGTCGGGTTCAACCTGCTGGCCCAGGCGCCGGAGGGTACGGGCACGAAGGTGCTTTCCCTGGTGCCGCTGCTTTCCCCGGTGCTGATGCCCGCGCGGATCGCGGCGGGGACCGTCGAGGTGTGGGAGATCGCGGCGTCGCTGGGCCTGACCGTGGGCGCCATCGCCCTGTTCACCTGGCTGGGCGCGCGGATCTACCAGAACAGCGTCCTGCGGGTCGGAAGCCGGATCAAGCTTTCGGAAGCCCTGAAGGGCTGACCCGCGAGTCCGTGAAGGCCTCCTTCCCTACCCTGAGAGTAGGGAAGGAGGCCTTCACGGACCTTTGATGGCGCCGTAGCGTTCCAGGGCGACCTGGCGTTCGTGCGCGTGGTCGACCATGGGCGCGGGATAGCCGGGCAGGCCGGCGGGTTTGTGCACGGCTTTGCCTTGTACAGACCGGAGTTCGGGGACGTAGCGGCGAACGTAGTCACCGGCGGGATCGAACTTCTCCCCCTGCGTGGTCGGATTGAAGATCCGGAAGTACGGCGCGGCGTCGGTGCCACTGCCCGCGACCCACTGCCAGTTCAACTGGTTCGACGCGAGATCACCGTCGACCAGATGCCGCATGAAATGCCGCGCGCCGAGCCACCACGGCAGATGCAGGTCCTTGACCAGAAAACTCGCCACGATCATCCGGACGCGGTTGTGCATCCAGCCCTCGGCGAGCAACTGCCGCATCCCCGCGTCGACGATGGGGAAACCGGTGCGGCCATCGCACCACCGTTGGAAAGCCTCGTCGTCGCTCTCGTATTCCATGGCGTCGAACCGGGAATCGTAGTTCTTCCGCGCGGTTTCGGGGCGGTGCCACAGGACATCGGCGTGGAACTCGCGCCAGGCGAACTCGCCGCGCAGCGCTTTCGCCCCGGCCCCCTCGTTCCCGGTGAGGTCGGCCAGCAAGGTGCGCGGGTGGACGCAACCCCAGCGCAGATACGGCGAAAGCCTTGTCGTGCCGGGACGATCCGGCCGGTCACGATCCTCGTCGTAGGTTTCCAGGCCGTCGTCCAGGAACTCGTGCCAGCGTTCCAGCGCCGCCTTCTCGCCAGGCTCCGGCAGCTCCATCCCTTTGAGCGACGGGGACTTCGGGAGTTTGACGGATCGCGGCGGCTCCACCCAGTCCACAATGGACTTACCGGTGTCCGCGGGCCGCGGCCGGCCGTGGCGCACCCACGCGCGGTAGAACGGGGTGAACACTCGATAGGGGTCGCCGTCCGGTTTGGTCACCCGGCCGGGCGTCACCGCGTACGAAGAACCTGTCTCGACCCAGGCGATGTCGTGCTCCGCCAACGCCTTCTTGACCTCGTCGTCGCGGCGGCGGCCGTAGGGGCCGGTGTCGGAGCTGACGTGCACGGCCGCCGCGCCGATCTCGCGGGCGGCTTTGACGACCTCCTTGACCGGGTCGCCCTTGACCAGCATCAGCCGTCCGCCGAGCTGGTCGTCCAGCGCCTTCAGGCAGCCGTGCAGGAACGCGACGCGCGGGGCGCCGGAGGGTTTGAGGAGCGCGTCGTCGAGGACGTAGAGCGCGAGGACGTGCTTGCTGTGCTTCGAGGCCTCCAGCAGGGCGGCGTGGTCGCCGAGACGCAGGTCGCGACGGAACCACAGCACTACGGGGGCTTCTCTGGTCACTCCGGCAACCCTAAGCGGTACCGCCGACGAGTGCAGTCCCGGATGCGACGAACGGGCCGTTCCTTGCGAAATTCGCGAGGAACGGCCCGTTCATAGCGCTTGCGGTAGGGGGATCAGCGCTCCGAGATGGGCGCGTAGTCCCGCGACGCGTAGCCGGTGTAGATCTGCCGCGGGCGGCCGATCTTGGTGGCCGGGTCCTGGATCATCTCGCGCCAGTGCGCGATCCAGCCCGGCAGGCGGCCGAGCGCGAACAGCACGGTGAAGTACTTCGTCGGGAAGCCGAGCGCCCGGTAGATCAGACCGGTGTAGAAGTCGACGTTCGGGTACAGCTTCCGCTCGATGAAGTAGTCGTCCGAGAGCGCGGTCTCTTCCAGCTTCTTCGCGATGTCGAGCAGCTGGTCGCCGCCCTTGAGCTTGGAGAGGATCTCGTCCGCGGTGTTCTTGATGATCTTCGCGCGCGGGTCGTAGTTCTTGTAGACCCGGTGCCCGAAGCCCATCAGGCGGACACCCTTTTCCTTGTTCTTCACGCGGGTGACGAAGTTCGCGACGTCGCCGCCCTCGGCCTGGATGCCCTCGAGCATGTCCAGGACCGCGCTGTTGGCGCCACCGTGCAGCGGGCCGAACAGCGCGTTGATGCCCGCCGAGATCGAGGCGAACAGGTTCGCCTCGGAGGAGCCGACGAGGCGCACGGTCGAGGTCGAGCAGTTCTGCTCGTGGTCGGCGTGCAGGATGAACAGCAGGTCGAGCGCCTTGGCGACGTCCGGGTCGACCTCGTAGGGCTCGGCCGGGAAGCCGAAGGTCATCCGCAGGAAGTTCTCGACCAGGCCGAGCGAGTTGTCCGGGTACAGCAGCGGCTGGCCGACGGACTTCTTGTACGCGTACGCGGCCAGGGTCGGGACCTTGGCCAGCAGGCGGATGGTGGACAGCTCCACGTTCGGTTCGTCGAACGGGTTGAGCGAGTCCTGGTAGAAGGTCGACAGCGCGGATACGGCGCTGGACAGCACCGGCATCGGGTGCGCGTCACGCGGGAAGCCGCTGAAGAAGGCCTTCAGGTCTTCGTGCAGCAGGGTGTGACGCTGGATCTTCTCGGTGAACTCCGACAGCTGCGTCTGGGTGGGCAGCTCGCCGTAGATGAGCAGGTACGAGACCTCGATGAAGGTCGACTTCTCGGCCAGCTGCTCGATCGGGTACCCGCGGTAGCGCAGGATGCCGGCGTCACCGTCGATGTAGGTGATGGCCGAGGACGCGGCGCCGGTGTTCACGAACCCCGGGTCGTGGGTGATGTACCCGGTCGTCGCCAGCAGCTTCCCCAGCTCGATCCCAGGCGCACCCTCCACCGGGTGGATCACCTTGAACTCGTGCTCACCATTGGGCAGGCGCAGCGTCGCCGTCTCGCCCGTCGTCGCGTCGGACATGTAAGTCCCTCTCACGTTCAGCACGGGCCGGCGGCGCCTGTAGGTTCCACAGGTACGCCCTCTTTCACGCGCGTGACCCACGGCCTCGCTGCACACCGCCCCGCTGGGGTATGAATTCCCCTCCACGCTAGTCGAGAATGGGGTCAACGCGCAGCGGGTGAGTTGCTCACAACAGCCCCTTTGGGACCAGGTTCACACGGCGGAAGCCATATCTTCGGCCGTCGGCGGTTCCGCCCCACTCCGTGAGACGGTGATCGACGCCGCTTTCGCCGCGAATTCGAGCGCCGTGCGCCAGCCGTCGGCGTCGAGAGTGGACACGTCACGCACCCCGTTCGAGTACAGCCACGCCAGCAGGGCACCCTGCACCGTGTCACCGGCGCCGATCGTGTCGACCACGTCGACCCGGCGCGACGGGACCTGCGCGATTTCGCCCGCTCGTGTGATGACGGACAACCCCTGCGCGCCGCGGGTCAGCACGACGGCATCGACTCCGCAAGAGGTCCAGACCTTTGCCGCGTCGACCGGGTCGGCGCCCTCGGCGAGCCATTCCGTGTCGTCGTCGGAGATCTTGAGCAGGCGGACATGCGGCAGCCAGGACCGGAACCGCGCCCGGTACGCCGCCGGATCCTCGATCAGCGCCGCACGGATGTTCGGATCGAGAACGGTCAGCACGCCGCGCGCGGATTCGCGGCGCAAGACGGTTTCGTACGTGCTCGCACCCGGCTCCAGGACCATGCCGAGGGTGCCGAGGGAGAGCGCCGTCACATCTTCGGGGAGCGGGCCGGGGTCGGCGACGAGCCGGTCCGCGGTGCCTTCGGTGTAGAACGTGTACCGCGCGGAACCCTTTTCGTCGAGCGCGACCACGGCGAGCGTCGTCGGCTCGTTTCCCCGCTGCAGCAAGGCGGTGTCGACGGCGGAAGCGTGCAGCCGGTCCACCAGCGCGACGCCGAAACGGTCGTTCGAGACACGCGACAGGAAGCCCGTGGGGACGCCGAGCCGTCCGGCGGCGAGGGCGACGTTGTAGGGACCACCACCCATCCGGGGCAGCAATGCGCGCAACCCACCGTCCACAGTGGAATCCAACGGTTCACCGGGAACGAGGTCGGCCAGCGCCTCTCCACCTACGACGATCACGGGCGCGATGCTAGCCGAGGCGGTGGTTCCACCACCAGAATTGTCAGTTCAGGACATTTTTTGTCGCTATCCCGCCAAGGAGGAGTTCCGAAAGCGCGGTGAACGCTTCGGCGTCGGTCACCCCGGTGCGCTGACCGATCACGCCGGTCTGGATTCCCTCGATGATCAGTCCCGCCATTTCCGCGATCAGCCGCGCGTGCACCTCGCGGAAAACACCGTCGGTGACGCCGCGATCGATGAACGACCGGATCCGGCCCGCCGCGGCGCGGCTGTTGAGCTGATACGCGTCCCGCGCCGGCGCGAATTCGGCGATGTCGGTCATGAAAGCGGCCGAGGCGCGATTCAGGTATTCGGAGATCCCGGCGAGATACTCGCCGAGGATCTTGCGGGCGTCGTCGATCCCGTCGATCCGCTCCTCCAGCAGCTCGGCGGCCCCCTTGAAGAAGTGGGTGACGACCTTGACCGCGAGCTGCTCCTTGCTGGGGGCGAGCGCGTAGAGGGTCGACTTCGAGCAGCGGAGCCTGGCGGCCAGGTCGTCCAGCGTGAACTGGGAGAACCCCTCGGCGAGGAAGAGCGCTTCGAGCTCCGAGAGCAGTGCTCTCTGACGCGCGGTGGGCTGGCGGCGCGAGGTCATCCGATCACTATCCCTTATGCGGACGGTGTACCCCCAGCGCCATCTACTGTACGCTGAATCAGCCCACAGTACTGTTTTTAGTACCGTTCAGCTCGGAGGAGCCATGCCGGCGGACCGTCTGCTGCCCAGCACCGAGGCCCAGGATCTGATCGACCTGGCCAAGGAGATCGCGCGCGAGGAACTGGCCCCGATCGCGAGCAAGTACGAGGAGACCGCGCACTTCCCGCGCGAACAGTTCCGGCTGCTCGGGCAGGCCGGGCTCCTCGGGCTGCCGTACTCGGAGCGCTGGGGCGGCGGCGAGCTGCCGTACGAGGTCTACCTGCAGGTTCTCGAGGAGATCGCCGCGGCGTGGATGTCGGTCGGCGTCGGGCTCTCCGTGCACACGATGTCCTGCTTCGCGCTGGCGCATCACGGCACCGACGAGCAGCGTGACCGCTGGCTGCCCCCGATGCTGGAAGGCGGCCTGCTGGGCGCGTACGCGCTTTCGGAGACCCACGCCGGCTCCGACGCGGCCGCGTTGTCGACCCGCGCGCGGCTCGACGGCGACCAGTACGTCGTGAACGGCACGAAGGCGTGGATCACCCACGCGGGTGAGGCCGACTTCTACACGACCATGGTGCGCACCAGCGACGAAGGCGGGCAGGGCATCAGTTGCCTGCTCGTCGACGCGGCGACGCCGGGCCTCTCGGCCGCGCCGCCCGAGCGGAAGATGGGCCTCACCGGGTCGACCACGGCGCAGCTGATGTTCGAGAACGCCGCCGTCGACGCCGGGCGACGGATCGGCGAAGAGGGCGAAGGGCTGAAGATCGCGCTGTCGTCGCTCAGCTCCGGACGGCTGGGCATCGCCGCGTGCGCCGTCGGGCTCGCGCAGGCCGCGCTTGACGAGGCACTCGAGTACGCGAAGGGGCGCACGCAGTTCGGGCGGCCGATCATCGAGTTCCAAGGCCTGGAGTTCCTGCTGGCCGACATGGCCGCGACCGTCGAGACCTCGCGCGCGATGTACCTCGACGCCGCCCGACGCCGCGATCGCGGGCTGCCGTTCCAGCGGCAGGCGTCCATCGCGAAGCTCGTCGCGACCGACGGCGCGATGAAGGTGACCACCGACGCCGTGCAGGTCCTCGGCGGCGCCGGATACACGAAGGACTTCCCGGTGGAGCGGTACATGCGGGAGGCGAAGGTGCCGCAGATCTTCGAGGGTACGAACCAGATCCAGCGCATGGTGATCGCGCGGGAACTGCGGAAATCCTGACGTTCCGCGCTGATACGATCACCGATGGTCACCCGCTGGCCGTGAGACACTGTGGAAGACGTGAGGAGACGCTGTGACAGCCGTTCCCTATTCCACGACCGGGTCGCACGGTGAACCAGGGTGGGCCATCCCGGATCACCTGCTGTCGGTCGCGGAGTACGCGGCGCTCGGTGAACCCGATTCCGGATTCACCGAGCTCGTGGAAGGCCGCCTCGTCATGTCACCGAGCCCCAAGAGGAGACACAACAAGGCGCTGTACGCCTTGGCCAGACAGCTGGAGTCGCAGCTGCCCGACCACCTCGAGTTCGTCCAGGACATCGACGTCGATCTAGGGTTGGTTCCGCCCGGCGAGCCGGGTTTCGCCAGGCGGCCGGATCTGATCATCGCCCTTCGCGCGGCAGGCGAACGGATCGACGAAGAAGACACGATGTATCACGCGGACGACGTCGTCGTGGTGGTCGAGATCGTGTCACCCGGCTCGAAGCGCACCGACTACGTGACCAAACACGGCGAGTACGCCGACGCGGGGATCCCGCATTACTGGATCGTCGACCTCAGTGAACCGGTCTCACTGGTCGCCTGCCATCAGGCGGGCGAACTCGGCTACCAGGACGCTCCGGCCATGACCGGCGAATTCGCCGCCGCCGAGCCGTTTCCGGTGAAACTGGATCTCGACCGGCTTCTTTCTTAGGAAGCGCGCCAGCTGAGGCGAACTCAGTGTCCCCGCGGGCCGAACTGCTGTGGCGGACCGGTCTGGGGCGGCGGCCACCCGTTCTGCGGCGGATAAGGCTGCTGTCCCGGCGCGGGCTGCCACTGCGGCTGCGGCTGCGGCTGCGGCGGAACCTGAACACCGTGGGGCTGCGGAAAACCCTGCTGGTGCTGGTATCCCAGTTGCGCCTGCCACTGCGCGTCCTGTCCGGCCGAGGCCGCGGCGCGCGCCTTGCGTCGCTTCCCGCGGATCAGCATCGTCATACCCACGCCGGTCAGCGCGACCCCGACCCCGGCCATCCAGAGCCCGTGCTTGCGGAACGTCTCGGCACGAGACTCCGAGGCGGCCTTCATCTCGGCGTAGGTGTCCTCGTCGACGACGCGGCTGCCCTTGGTGCTTTCACAGACGTCGCCGGGCCCCATGATCCGGCTACCGCATTTGATCACGTTCGGATCCTCGCGCGAGAACAGCAAGGTGACGACCAAGAAACCGATACCGACGACCAGAACGAAGACCCAGCGCTTCATGTGTGACACACCCTCCCCAGTGTGTCACACATGAGAGCACAGGTGGGTCCGCCTGGCAAGACCTGAGTCAGCCCTCGCGGTACCGGCGTTCCTCGGTGACGCCGACCCCGGTCTCCTCGTCGAAGTGGTAGACCTCGCGCCCGCGCACGAACACCCGCATCGCGCGGTTCATCACGTCCAGCGGGTCACCCGACCAGATGACGACGTCGGCGTCGAGGCCCGGCTTCAGCGAGCCGACCTGGTCGTCGAGGTCCAGCATGACGGCCGGGTTGACGGTCAGCGCCTTCAGCGCGGTCTCCGGGTCCAGGCCGTCCTTCACCGACAATGCGGCCTGGTACACCAGGAAGTTGATCGGCACGACCGGGTGGTCGGTGGTGATCGCGATCTTCACGCCCGCCCTGGCGAGGATGCCGGGCGCGCGCAGGGTGCGGTTGCGCAGCTCCACTTTGGACTTGGTGGTGAACAGCGGGCCGAGGATCACCGGCACGTCCCGCTCGGCGAGCAGATCCGCGATCAGGTGCCCTTCGGTGCCGTGGTTGATCACCAGCTTGTAGCCGAACTCGTCAGCCAGCCGGATCGCGGTGACCATGTCGTCGGCGCGGTGGACGTGCTGGTCCCAGTACAGCTCCCCGTCGAGGACCTTGGCCAGCGTCTCCTTGGTGAGGTCGACGTCGAACGGCTTGCCCTCGGCGGCGGCGTGGTCGCGCTGGGCGGCGTAGTTGCGCGCGGCGGTGAAGGCGTCGCGGATGGTCGACGCGACGCCGAGCCTGGTCGACGGCGTCTGCTTCTTCTCGCCGTACACGCGCTTCGGATTCTCGCCGAGCGCGCTCTTCACGCTGACGCCCTCGGCGAAGATCATGTCGAGCACCGTCCGGCCCCACGTCTTGACGCCGATCGTCTGCCCGCCGATGGGGTTCCCCGAGCCGGGCTTGATGACGACGCTGGTGACGCCGCCCGCGAGCGCGTCGTCGAAGCCGGGCTCGTACGGGTCGATCCCGTCGATCGCGCGGAACCGCGCGCCGTTGGGGTCGGTCATCTCGTTAGTGTCGTTACCCGACCAGCCTTCGCCGTCTTCGTGCACGCCGAGGTGGGCGTGCGCGTCGATGAACCCGGGCAGCACCCAGCTGCCCGCCGCGTCGATCAGTTCGGCGTCGTCGGGGACGTCGACGCCGGCGTCCGTGCCGACCGCGACGATCTTCCCGTTCTCGATGAGGACCGTGCCGCCGTCGATGGGATCACCGTCGACCGGGACGACGTAACCACCGACGATGGCCTTGACCTGTGCTTTGTCAGACATACTTTGACACGCTAACGAACTGGGCCACCGGTCCGCACGCGGGGCTTTTCGAAATGGATCAGTTCGTAGTGCTTCTCGGGCGTGCGGTGCGTCTCGACGTAGCCGAGTTTCCGGTACATCCGCAGCGGACCGGCGCTGCGCTCCCCGGTGAACAGGCGGAACACGGTCACCGACGGCGGCGCGGCCGCTTCGGCGGCGAGCAGCAAGGAGCTGCCCAGCCCGTGTCCCTGCCTGTCCGGGGCGACGATGAGCCTGCCGACAAGACCGGCGCCGCCGTCCACGACGATCCGGACGCTCGCCACCAGGCGCGCGGATTCCCTGATGCCCCAGGCGAAACACGCGGGATCGCCCAGGGCCTCCTTGGCCTGATCGAAGGTCTCCATCAGCGGCGGGAGGTCGAGGTTTTCGTGCGCCCTGGCCTCCGGGACGTACGCCGCGCGCTGCAGCGTGAGCACTTCGCCCGCGTCGGCGGGGCCGAGCCGGAGCGGCGACATCTCAGCGCACCCGGATTCCCCAGCTCCCGGTCCACGACGACGCGGGCTCCAGGTCGATCAGGTCGGTGCCGGTGTTGAGCGCGTCGGCGGGGCAGGTCATCGGCTCGATCGCCACCGCCCGGCCGCGGCCGACCAGGTCGTCCGGCGTGAACACCTGCGCCCAGCGGAAGTCCGGCCCGGCCCAGACCAGCAGCACCCGGTCCTCGTGCGAGAGGACGTGGTGGTGGTTGCCGTCCTCGGCCACGCTCAGCCCGCCGAACGCCGTGTCGAGGTCGACGCCTTCGAGCACCTTGCCGGACCGGAAGTCGTACTCGGTCCCCTCGACGTCCTGCTCGTCGGCGTACGGCATCTGCTCGTCGCCGAGATACGGCCGCACCCGGCTCGCGGGCAGCGTCAGGGTCAGCTCGTCGGTGGGCACGTCGCCGATGCGGAAGTAGGGGTGCGTGCCGAGCCCGACACCGATGGGGCTCTCGCCCTCGTTGCGGATCTCGTGCGTCACGACCAGTTCGCGCGGCGAGATCTCGTAGGTGATCGTCGCGCGCAGCGGCACCGGCCAGCCCTCTTGCGCCGGGACGTCGATGGCCAGCGTGATCGACGACTCCGCGTGCTCGAGGAGCTCCCACTCCTCGTGCCGGGTCAGGCCGTGGATCGCGTTGCCGCGCGCCTCTTCGGTGATCGGGAGCTGCTGTTTCTCACCCTGGTACTCCCACTGGCCGCCCTTGGTGCGGTTCGGCCAGGGCAGCAGCACCTGTCCGGCGCCCTTCGGCGGCTTCTCGTCCTCGGCGAACGCCTCGACGTACGGCACCCCGCCGACCTCGAACGCACGCAACCCGGCACCGATCTCGGTGATGACGGCTCGCGCGTTGCCGCGGGTGATCTCGAACTGCTCTCCGGTGGGATTGGCCATGCGGACGAGGTTACCGGCGGCCAGTGGGAAAGTACTGTGGGAATGCCACGCCCGGACGAAGGAGACCGCCGCGATGACCGTTCCCGGCTACCCCAGCACCGTCGGCCGCGTCCTGGAACGGAGCGCGCGACGCGTTCCGGGCCGGGTCGCGCTCACGTTCGCCGATCGCGTGTGGACCTACGCGGAGCTCGACCGTGCGGCGGGCCGGGTCGCGGCGAAGCTGCTCGGCCGCGGGCTCGTCCACGGCGACCGGGTCGCGGCCTTCGGCAAGAACTCCGACGCGTACCTGTTGCTGTACCTCGGTTGCGCACGGGCCGGGCTGGTGCACGTGCCGGTGAACTTCAACGCGCGCGGCGAAGAACTCGAGTACCTGCTCACGCAGTCCGAGCCCGCCGTCGCGTTCGTCGACCCCGCGCTGGCTGAGCACGTCAGCGTCGACCATGTGTCCACACTGGACATACTCGACTGGGCATTGGACGAAACCATTGCCCCGCACGAGGAATCCGGGGTCGCGGACGATGACCTCGTCCAGCTGCTCTACACGTCCGGGACGACCTCGCGGCCGAAGGGCGCGATGCTCACCCACCGCGCGCTGGTGCACGAGTACTCGTCCTGCATCGCCGCGCTCGACCTGAGCGACCGCGACGTGCCGCTGCACGCGTTGCCGCTGTACCACTCGGCGCAGATGCACGTCTTCCTCATGCCAGGGCTGGCCGTCGGTGCGACGAACCACCTCGTCGAGGCGCCGGACCTCGGGGACATCCTCGCGCGGATTCCTCGCCAGGGCATCACTTCCCTGTTCTTCCCGCCGACCGTCTGGGTGGGACTCGCGAACCATCCCGGCCTCGCGGACGCGGATCTGAGCTGCCTCACCAAGGCCTACTACGGCGCGTCGATCATGCCCGTCCCGGTGCTGAACGCGCTCCGCGCGCGACTGCCGGAAGTCGGGTTCTACAACTGCTTCGGCCAGTCGGAGATCGGTCCACTCGCGACGGTCCTGCGTCCCGAAGAACACGACGCACGCCCGGATTCCGTCGGCCGACCGATCCTTTTCGTCGAGACGCGCGTGGTGGACGCCGAGATGAACGACCTCCCGCCGGGCGAACTCGGCGAGGTCGTGTACCGCTCTCCCCAGCTCTGCACCGGTTACTGGGGCAAGCCCGAGGAGTCGGTGGAGGCGTTCGCGGGCGGCTGGTTCCACTCCGGCGACCTGGTGCGGCAGGACGAGGAGGGTTACCTGTTCGTCGTCGACCGGATCAAGGACGTCGTCAACACCGGCGGCGTGCTCGTCGCGTCGCGCGAGGTGGAAGACGCGCTGTACGCGCATCCCGCCGTCGCCGAGGTCGCCGTCGTCGGCCTGCCGCACGAACGCTGGATCGAGGCGATCGCCGCGGTGGTCGTGGTGAAGGAACCCGTCGAGGAAGCCGAACTGATCGAGTTCGCCAAGAAGTCGCTGGCCGCGCACAAGGTGCCGAAGTCGGTGCACTTCGTCGGCGAACTGCCGAAGAACGCTTCCGGGAAGCTGCTCAAACGCGAACTGCGGCAACAGTTCGGCGGGTCGGCGTCCGCGATCGGCGTCTAGGGCGACCTGATCTCGCGCATGATCTCCCACGCGTTGAAGCCGTCTTCGGCGTGAGGACTGCCCAGCGCGAGCCAGCTGGGATCTCGAGGATCATCGAGGCGGTCGACCAGGCACCCGAACCGGGGCGCGACAGGCGGATCACCGGTGAAGAGCTCATCGGGATCGTCCACGAGCGAGGCCAAGAACGCGATGTCGGAGATGTGACGACTGGGCATGCCGGGCTTCGACGGCTCATCGATCAGGGCCTTCACCTTGACCACCAGGGCAGCGGCCAATCCCGGCAGGTACAAGGTCGCCGACTTCCCGCCATAGGTCGCCGTGAGTGGCCGTGCACCGTCGAGCGCGGTCTTGCCACCGGGGATCGACACGATCCTTCCGGCGGGAGTCCGTAGCTTCGGGATGGCACGCGCGCCGAGTCTGTCCGGTGCGAGTAGGTCGACCATCATGCCGGTTTCCGGATGGAGGTAGCGATGAGCCTTGCCGTCCGCGCTGATGCCATCGACCTCGTAGCCCAGGTTCTTGAGCACCTCATGCGCGCGAGGGAACGCGTCGAGCGTGAAACGGACATCGAAGAGGAGATCGATGTCCTTCGTGACGCGAGGTATCGATCGGCCGGCCAGCAGACCGTGCAGGATGACCATCTGCCCGCCGATCATGACCCAGGGCTCGGGTAAGCGGTCGGCCAAGTCGAACATCGCGGGCCAGACGACGCGGTCACCCTCGCCCTGCAGAGGCGGCAAAGCCAATGTCCCCAAGCTTGGCCGCAGCGCGGAATCTCTCATCCGCCGAGATTATGCGCCTCGCCCAAACGAGTGAGAAGTTGTTGCGCCGCAAGGACAGAGCGCTCATCTCCGGCGTCGAGCAGGTCCGCGGCAACAGCTGCCTGGATCGCGAGCCCGCCCGCTCCCGGAGGACGCAGGACGCCGGACAAGGCAGGAACACGAATCACCGCGTTGGATTCCACACTGCCCTGCCGCAGCCGGCGTGATCGCGCGAGTTCGTCGAAGCGGGCGGCGTCCACATAGAATTCTTCGTCCGCACCGCCCGCCATCAGATCGGCACCGTAGTGACCAGCGGCGGCAGGACCACTGACGACGGCGTGCGGGTCTTCCCGCAGCCGCGCGAGGGGCCCGGCCAGCATCCGCACGCGGTACACGCGCGCGCGACCGGAGAGCAGGCGCGGCCATTGGGCAGGATCACGTTCCCGCGCGTAGCGCTTGAGCCGGACCCGTTCCGACGGCGAGATCCACGCCGGATGATGGCCGCTCAGCGACCACAGGAACCCCCAGGCCATCCGGGCGGAGAGCGGCCGACCGGCAGCGGGCTTCACCACGCTCTTCCGATGCTCGACCGATCGGGCGTCGACCAGCAGCTCACGGCCGATCCGGATGGCATCCAGCCCGCCACCGTGCACGAGTTCGCGGACGCGCTCTCGCGAGATCTCCAGAACCTGCGCCGCCCGCGCGACCGGGATCAGCTGGGCCGAGTCGACCATGCCACTCCCTTCGGTCGCTTCACTGCCAAGTTTACACAAACATTCGCCAACCAGGGGGTTTGTGTAAACCGAGCTTACTAGACCGGTCGTCATAGTTTGGGCTACAGTCGGCCGCATGGTCCGCCGCACCGATACCCGGCAGCGCATGCTCGACTCCGCCGCCGACCTCTTCCACCAGCAGGGTTACCACGCCACCGGGCTCAACCAGCTCGTCGCCGCCGTCGGCGCGCCCAAGGGATCGCTCTACTTCCACTTCCCCGGCGGCAAGGAGCAGCTGGCCGCCGAAGCCATCCGGCAGTCCGCCGACCGGCTCTGCGACCAGCTGCGCGCGATCGCCGCGAACTCGCCCGACATCGTCACCGGTATCGAGAACGTGGTCGAAGCGCTGGCGATTTCGCTGGAGGAGTCGGATTTCCAGCGCGGCTGTCCGCTCGCGACGGTGGCGCTCGACGCGTCGGGCGACAGCGAGGTGATCCGCCAAGCCTGCGCCGACGGCTACACCTCCTGGCACACCGTCATCGCCGACGCGTTGGACACGGACAAGGCGGACCAGCTGGCCACTGTCGTCCTCGCCGCCATCGAGGGCGGATTGCTGCTGGCCAAGACGTTGCACGACACCGCGCCGCTGCGCGCGATCGCCCCTCACCTTCGCACCACACTCGAACGGGAGCTGTCCTGATGCGCGTCCATCACCTGAACTGCGGAACCATGCGGCCGATCGGCGGCAAACTCATCGACGGCAAGCCGGGCCTCTTCCGCCGCGCCGAACTGATCTGCCACTGCCTTCTGCTGGAGACCGAGACCGGGCTCGTGCTCATCGAGACCGGCGTCGGTACGCCCACTGTCACCCGGCCGGTCGAATGGCTCGGCGCCGGGTTCGTCCAGCTGGTCCACCCCGACAGCGACGACGACCTCAGCGCCACCACGCAGATCCGCAAGCTGGGCTTCGACCCGGCCGACGTGCGCGACATCGTGCTCACCCATCTCGACCTCGACCACGCGGGCGGGCTCGTCGACTTCCCCCAAGCGCGGGTCCACGTCCACGATCGCGAACTCCAGGCGCTGGAGAAGCCGATCGACCGCAAGGAAGCGAGCCGCTACCGCAAGGTCCAGTTCGACCACGGCCCGATCTGGCGGTCGTACCGCGCCGACGGCGAGCCGTGGTTCGGCTTCGACGCCGTCCGCGAGCTCGACGGAGTCCCGGACGTCCTGCTCATCCCCCTCGCCGGGCACACCCGCGGCCACGCCGGCATCGCGATCGACACGGGCGACGGCTGGCTCCTCAACGCCGGCGACGCCGTCTTCCACAACGGCGAGCTGGAGGAAAAACCGTACATCCCCTTCGCATTGGGCTTCTTCGAGTTGTACATGCAGACGGAGAAGACGGCACGACTGGACAACCAGCGCCGGCTGCGCGAACTTGTCAGTAACAACGGTGACGAGGTCACGGTCTTCGCCGCGCACGACGCCACCGCATTCGCACGGCTCAGCCAGAGGAGCAGGTTATGAAGGTGCACCACCTGAACTGCGGCACGATGCGCGCCCCGGGAGGCAAGCTGCTCGACGGCCAGCCGGGGCTGCTGCGCCGCTCGGAGCTGGTGGCGCACTGCCTGCTCATCGAGACCGGCGACGGGCTCGTGCTGGTGGACACCGGCTTCGGCCGCAAGGGCGTCGAGAATCCCGGCGCGTGGCTCGGGACGCCGTTCACGATCATGGTCGGTGCGAAGCCGGTCGAGACGGAGACGGCGGCCCACCACGTCGAGGCGCTCGGTCACAAGCTCGAAGACGTCCGGCACATCATCTGCACCCACCTCGACGTCGACCACGCGGGCGGGCTCGCGGACTTCCCGAACGCCGTCGTGCACGTCCGCACGGCGGAGCACGACGCGGCGACGTCGCCGTCCAACCAGAGCGAGAAGCTCCGTTTCCGCGCCAACCAGTTCGCCCACCGTCCACTGTGGAGCATGTACGACGAGGCCGGGGACGACTGGTTCGACTTCCAGGCCGTCCGCGAGCTCAAGGGCCTGCCAGCGGAGATCCTGCTGGTCCCGCTCGCGGGGCACACCAAGGGCCACACCGGTGTCGCGGTCGACACCGGTGACGGCTGGCTGCTGCACGCGGGTGACGCGTACTTCTTCCACGGTCAAATGGATCCGGTGAAGCCGCACTGCCCGCCCGGGATGACCGCGTTCCAGAACATGGTGCAGACGCTGCGCAAACCGCGGCTGGAGAACGTCGAGCGGCTGCGGGAGCTGAGCCGGGAACACGCCGACGAAGTCACCGTGTTCTCGGCCCACAGCCCGGTGGAGTACCAAACGCTCAGCCGCGGCTAGCGCCTAGGTGTACTGCCCCGGGAGGTTGCGAACGTGGAGACACGTAGTCGGATGATCTTGGAATGAGGGAGGGCCTCCGGGTTCGGTGTGGATTGCG
>NZ_JBIWKX010000039.1:63774-82040 GCF_044765885.1 Amycolatopsis sp. NPDC102389 | reverse complement strand
CTCCTTTCACCGCATTAGACGCGGCGAAGGGAGCCTTCATCCCATCATCGGGCCGCCCGAGAACACGCCACGTTTGACCGTCGGCTCAATAGAACACTCTTTGCCACTCACGACTCTCTCGGGAAACAGTGCAGACTATCCAAACCGGACACATTCAGCTCAAAAAGTGTCCCTTGTGGACATTCACGGCGCGGTCGGCGGCCCTTGTCGGTCAGCGCGGACCCAGGCCACAAAGGTGCGCGGCACGCCATCTTTGACTTACCCCTCAATAGACCTCTTCAGCCATGGCTGGGAAGGTGAATCCCTTGGCGAAGAGCCAGATCGGCAGGACCACCTCGAAGACCGCGCCCGGAGCCAGTGCGATGAGCCCGACACCTTGTGTCAAATCAACCACATTGAAGAAGTCGAGGGCGCAGCCGACCAGCAGCGTCGGGTAGCTGACGATGCCGAGGACCGCGATCCAGCGCGGGATGAGTCTCGACCGGTGGAACAGAATGGCCATGCACAGGCCGGCCGCGGTGGTGACCAGGTAGATCAGCAACATGGCCACGCTTTGCTGTGCCTTCAGCGATGCGCCGAGACTCGTCGATGCGGCGGCATCGATGGTGCCGTCACGTAAGCCGGTTCCGATTTCGATGGCCATCAGAGGGACGGCCAGGTAGAACAGGCTCGCGGCGAGTTCGGCGACCCTGAAGCCGACATGCGCGAGTGCCAGCGATTCGCCGTGGCGTTTCAGCAAGGGGAAGAGGAGAACCGCGATACCCACCACCCCGAACTGCCCGCCCAGCAACAGCGCTGCCGTGGCCAGCGCGCCGGTGTGCGTGGACACGCCGATCAGGAAGCCCGGCTCGCTCAGAACCCCGGTGGTGAGCGAATCGGCGAAGATGAACGCGACGGTGGCTATGAGGAATAGGAGACCAATGAGGACCGCGGTCTTCCGGGTGGACGCTGTCGTCGGCCCAGCCGGCCGGGCCACCGGGCCGGTGGCGGGAGGCGTGACCGATCTTTCTGGTGCGGCCATCGGATTTCACTCTCTATTCAGTTGATTGGAATCGGTCGAGGTGACCCGTGCGCCCCGGATCACGAGCCACAGCGCCAGCAGGAACTCACCGAGTAACGTGAAGGTGGAGACATCGGTCCATGCCGGGCATCGTCGGGAACGTTCGGATTGCCGGGGATCGGCCATGAGCAGGCCTCTCGTGCGCTGCGGACGGCTTGTCGGCTCGTTCGGTCGTCACTATGACGACCGAACGTGCGCCGCCGGGTCCGGAGCGGTCCTTCAGATCATCGGGCGATGGCCGTTCCACTCGTGAAGGCAACGATGTGCTGTCTTCGACGATAGTCCCGTGCACCCCCGGAACGCAGGGTCAGTACGTCTCCCCGGGCCGGGGCAGGGCGAACCGGCGGATCAGCATCGTGGCCAGTGACCCGATGCCCAGCCACACGATCGCGGCGAGGCCGCTGTTGAGCAGCACTCGGAACTTCTCGTCGCCCGGGGTGAACAGGTCGTCGAACCCCAGCGAAACGCCGGCGGCGAAACCTCGGACGAACTCGGCCACCCCGTTCGCGGGGTTGGCCTCACCGAAAACCAGCACGATCCACGCCACGAGAACCGTCGCGAAAAGTCCACAAAGGACTCTGACGACGGTGCAGGAGACCGCCACCGTCCTCCGCCGGCTCCACCGCGACCGATCACGCTCCGCGCTGTCGGTGAACGGCTCGCGCTCCGCCATGATCCTCGTTCCCTGCCTCTCGGAGCGCGACGCGTGGCGCCATCGCCATCCCGCCGCCGGGCCGGTCATCGGCAGACCCGCCGGCGAGGCTTGGACTCGAGAAACCCTCCGCCGACGTGATGGATCACCGGGATCGAAGTGGCCCAGATGGCGAGGTCGACGAGCCCATGCTTCGCTCGATCACCCGACAACGACTTGGCGATGACGCCGGCCCCGAGGCCGAGCACGATCCAGGCGCGAATGCCCATGACGACTCCTTGGCGAACAAGCGGTTCGAGCCTGAGACGCCGAGGGCCGGGGCGAAACCCGATACGCCACGATCCGTTCCGCCGGTTCCGGACGGCCGATCGGGCGCTACCGTCAGCGTAGCCCCTGAACCCGGCACCGCGACCGTCGATGCGCGACCGGTACCTCAACCACGAAACGGGATCGGACGCAGGTCTTCTCCCCGATCACGCGGTAGAATCCCGACGACAGCGCCGGAGTGCCCAGACACCCGCCCTCGCGACGATCGACCGTCACACTGGCCGCACCTGTCTCTCGCCCGCGCGTGACCTTCCGCGGCGAGCCCCAGCGACGGCCGGTCGAGTCTGGAGCCCGGATCGTGAAACTCGTAACGCTCGATCTTCGCCGGTCGCGCCGCCCACGACCGGATCGCACGACACCCGGTACACACACCGACTTCCGGCTGGTCGCCGCCACGCGCGCCGTCTTCCGGCTACTACAGATCGCCCGGCTACACGAACAACCGATCATCCACGGCTCACGCTCGGCGGCCATCACCACACCGGCCAGGACCGACGACGCTCCATCCACAGAACCCCGGCCCCACCACTAGCCCGAGAGCGATTCCGCGGACGCGGGCACCACTCTCGTGCCGCTTCGATGAGGGCAGGTATGGGGTTCGCCCGACCAACCGCATCAATGTCAGATCATTGTGTCGCCGGTGGTCGCGATCGCGATGTCCGATTCCCGGTCGGTGCTGGGGTTCGAGCCGAACCAGTCGAGGCAGACGACCATGGCGTCGTCGGCGGCCAGCCCGCCGTCGCGGCGTTCGTGCAGTTCGGCGAGGACCGCGCTCGGAACATGCGCTGCGGGCAGATCCGCGGTCGCGAGGACGGCTTGGGTGAGTTCGCGGTCGCCGTAGAGTTCTCCGTGGGGTCCGGCCGCGTTGTACACGCCGTCGCTGACGAAGACGAACCGGTCGCCCGGCAAGGCTTGCAGGGTTTCGGCGGTGTAAATGGTGTCTTCGAAGGTGCCGAGGGGAAGCTGTTCGTCGAAGTGGACGCGTTCGACTTTGCCGTCGCGGAGCCGCCAAAGTCGGGGTGAGCCCGCGTCGACCGCGGCGATCTCGCCGGTGGCGAGGTCGAATTCCAGCAGGAGCGTGGCGACGTGTTCTTGGCCGCGGTGCTGCGCGTAGATGGCCTGATCGGCGAGTTCCGCCTGTGCGTCCAAGGGAATTCCGGCGCGGCGGGCGTTGCGCAACGCGTTGACGGCGAGGTTGGTCAGCAGGGCGGCGCTGCTGCCTTCGCCCATGCCGTTGACCAGCGTGACCGTCAAGGTGCGGGCGGAGGCCGACCAGTCGAAGCAGTCGCCGTAGATGGCGTAGGCGGGTTCCAGCTGGCCGCCGAGCGCGAATTCGGGACGGCTGCACGCGCGGCCGGGAAGCAGCTGCCACTGCATCTCCGCGGCGAGCGTCAGCCGTGACGAGCGGCGGGCCTGCACGTACAGGTCGGTGTCGCGGTCGGCGACGAAGACCTCGTGCCCGAGCGCCTCGGCGAACCGGCCGAGTTCGGCCCACACCGGCGGTTCCGGCTCTTCGGGCAGCGTGACGGCCAAGACGCCGAGCCGGTCGCCGCGCACGGTGACCGGGAGGTGGGCACGGATGCCGTCGTCGGCGGGTTCGAACGTCGCCCGCTGGGTGGTGAAGGCCTCGCCCGCCGCGGTGCCGTCCACCGGCATCGGTTCGGTCGTGTACGGCAGGACGGTCACTCGCCGCAGTTCGGTGAGGCTGTAGTCGGCCATCAGCAGTTCGACGGCGCCGGCACCGAAATGCTCGCTCAACGCCGCGCGCAGCCCGTCGAGCAGCGCATGAGGCTGGACGCCGCGCAGAACCCGTTCGACCGCCAAGGATCTGTCCACCGCGTGTGCCTCCTGCCCGCCCGGAACCCGGCGCCTGGAATCGAGCACACGGGAATGAGTCCGCACCGCTCCGTCGGACCGGTCGCAGGACGTGCCGCGGTGAGCTGAGCTGACAGTTCAGCATAAGGATGCGAGAGTGGGTCTGTGAATCGGTCCTCCGAGCCGCCCGGCACCGAGACGGTGGCGGCGGCCGTGACCGAGACGGCCGAGCTGCTCGAGATCATGTTCGAGCGGGCTCGCGAGGCGTCACCGCGTCCGCTGTCGACGTCCCAGGTACGCGCCGTCGTGGCACTCGATCACCACGACGGCCTGAACCTGCGCGCCCTCGCCGAGGTGCTCGGCTCCACCCCGCCGCTGGTGAGCCGCCTGTGCGACCGGCTGGAAGCGGTCGGATTCCTCGAACGGCTGCCCAGCTCGGCCAGCCGCCGGGAGATCACGCTGCGGCTCAGCGACCGCGGCCGCGCGTACCTGCGGGACCTGCGGGCCCGTCGGCGCGAAAGCCTGCGGGCGGTGCTGGAGAAACTCACCCCCGAAACCAGGGAGACGCTCGCCGCGGGCCTCCGGGAATTCCGCGAGGCGGCGGCCGACTAGATCCGGGTGTGACCCACCAGACTTTCTCCAGTAGGCTAACTATTGTCATATGACAACGGTTGCTGCTCCCGGACATCCAGAGGGCGGCCTGGAGCTCCTGGGAGGCCTCGGTGCTGAGGACGGACGACTCCGCCGTCCGGGACTTGCTGTCGCGGATCTTCGGCGAAGATCACGACGGGCTGGTCGACGACTGGGTCCGATGGCAGCTGACCGGCTCTTCGGCTCAGCTCGACGAGTCCGCGTTGCGACGCGAGGCGACCGAATTGCTCGGGGCGCTGCGTGACGCGCTCGAGACCGGCTTGCCGTCGGCACAGATCATCGAGCGCGATCAGGCGGTCCGCTCCGCGCTGCGCGGGCTCTCCGAACGGCGTGCTCGCGCGGGGACCGCGCCCGCCGTCACGGCTGCGGCGATCCTGGCGCTGAAGCGCACGACCCTGAGCGCGCTCGAACGCCGCAGCGAGGACCCGGCGGTGCGCTATCAGGCGTCACTGCTGGTCAACGAGCTCCTGGACGCCGCCGGGCTGCTCACCTTCTCGGTCTACGTCGAAGGGCGCGAGGAGATCATCCGGCGCCAGCACCAGCAGATGCTGGAGCTGTCCACGCCGGTGGTGCGGCTGTGGCGCCAGGTGCTGGCCGTTCCCCTGATCGGCACTCTCGACAGCGCCCGCACCCAGGTCGTGATGAACAACCTCCTGGAGGCCATCCAGACCCACGAAGCCCGCGTGGCGATCATCGACATCACCGGCGTGTCCACAGTGGACACCGCGGTGGCGCAGCATCTGCTGCAAACGGTCAGCGCGGTCCGGCTCATGGGCGCCGAATGCCTGATCAGCGGTGTCCGTCCGTCGATCGCGCAGACCGTCACGCAGCTCGGCATCGACCTCTCCCACATCGTGACCCGCGGCTCGCTGGCCGACGCCCTCGCCGCCGCCCTGGACCTGCTCGGCGACCGCACCCGCGCGGTGACCGGGTGACCACCCGCGCCGGCCTGCCGATCCTGCGGCTCGGGGACATCCTGATCAGCGGCTTGCTGGCCGACCTGGACGACACCACCGCGCTGCGGTTCACCGACGAACTCACCGGCCGGATCTCCGACGAGGGGATCCGCGGGGTCATCCTCGACATCTCGCGGCTGGAGATCATCGACTCCTTCGTCGCCCGGGTGCTGATGGAACTCGCCGCCACCGGCCGGCTCCTCGGTGCCCGCATGATCGTCGCCGGGATGCGCCCCGCCGTCGCGATCACGCTGTCCGAACTGGGGTTGCGGCTCACCGGCGTGCAGACCGCGCTCAACGCCGAACAGGCCATGGAACTGCTGGGGTGGCGCCGTCCCGCCGAGGCCGCCGAAGAGGCGCCTCATGCTTCCTGACGAACTCACCGACCAGGGCCCGCGCGAACACTCCGTCCGCGCCGAAGAAGACCTTCTCAGCGCCCGCCACGCCGTGCGGGCCAGTGCGGTCGCCGTGGGTTTCACCATCGTCGACCAGACCAAGATCGTCACCGCCGCCAGTGAACTGGTCCGCAACGCCTACATCCACGGTGGCGGCGGCACGATGACGATCACGGTCCTGCGAAAGGGTCGTGTGGGCCTGGAATTGACCGTGCGCGACAACGGCCCCGGCATCGCCGACGTCGAGCAGGCGATGACCGACGGCTTCTCCACCGGCGCCGGGCTCGGGCACGGGCTCGGCGGAACCCGGCGGCTCGTCGACGAGTTCACCATCGACACCGCTCCCGGCCGCGGCACCACGGTCACGATCGTGCGCTGGAAACCATGACCGTCACCGTCGCGGAACCCGCCCGCCAGATCCGCATCGACCACGTCAGCGCGGTCTACACGGCGGCGCGCGCCGCCCGCGAAGTCGCCGCGGAAACGGGGCTGCCCGAGGTACTGGCCGAACGCGCGGCCGTCATCGCCTCCGAACTGGCGGGCAACATCGACAAACACGCCACCGACGGCACGGTCTTCGTCCAACGCTCCCTCGCCGGAGTCGGCGTGGACATCTACGCCGCGGATTCCGGGCCGGGCATGGCCGATCTGGACTACTGGCGCATCGACGGCCACACCACGACCGCGACGCTCGGTACGGGCCTCGGCGCCGTCGGCAGGCTGGCCACCGAGTTCCGGATCCGGTCGGCGGCGGGCTCGGGCACCACCGCGGCGGCACGAACACTGGTCACCGGAACGAACGCGCCAGCCGTCGCTCACGTCCGCCTGGCGCGCGAAGGGGAAGACCGGTGCGGTGACGGCCTGGCGCTCGCCACCCTGTCCGGTGCGAGGACCATCGCCGTCGTGGACGGCCTCGGCCACGGTCCCGCGGCGGGTGACGCGGCGGTGGCCGCGATCGACGTCTTCCGCCGTAACCCGGGCCGCCCGCTCCGCGACCATCTCACCGCCATGCACCGGTCGCTGCGGCAGACCCGCGGCGCCGCGGTCGCGCTGGCCCGGATTTCCGGCGGCCTGCTCGAATTCTGCGGTGTGGGGAACATCGGCGGCCTGGTGCTGACGCCAGGGCAGAGCCGGCCGCTGCTCAGCATGCCGGGCATCGTCGGCTTCACCCTGCCGGACACCCACGTCCGGACCGTGAACCTGCCCGAACACCACCTCGTCGTCCTGCACACCGACGGAATCGGCACCGGCTGGCGCGGCGCCGCACCCCTCGGCCCTCTCCCGGTCCCGGCACTGCTCGCCGCCGACCTCGCCCACCGGCACCGCGACCCGCACGACGACGCCACCCTGATCGTGATCGGATCCGGAACGGGCACGCCATGACACACTCCCCCGTCGCCCCGTTACGCCACCGCCTTCGCAAGGCCTGCGCCGCCGCGGGAGTCACCGCCGACGACCGCGCCAAACTGGTCCTCGCGGCGACCCTGCTCGCCGAACACGCGGGGCAGCCACCCGAACTGTCGACCCACGCGGGGGACGGCAGGCTCGCCGTCACCCTCCGACTGCCCGGCCCAGTGGGGCAGGACCACCGCAACGCCCTGCCCCTGCTGCCCGACGCCGGTGACAGCGCGACCCTGACCTGGCACCTCCCCGCCGTCCATGACACGGCGACCGTTCCCGAAGACGACGAACTGGCCACCCGCGAGGAAATGCTCGCCCTGATCGCCCGCGCCGACGCCGTCACCCAGGAGCAGCGCGAGCTCAAACACGAACTCGCCGAAACCAACAGCGGCGTACTCGCCATGTACGTCGAACTCGAACAACGAGACGAACAACTCCGGCAGGCCCACGCGGTGATCTTCCGCGAACTCGAAGACGCCCTACGCCCGCCGCCGCCACCCGTGGACGCTTTCGAACTGGCCGTGCACTACGCGCCCAGCGAGCCGGACTCCCCCACCGGCGGTGATCTCTACGACTGGTTCGTCCTGCCCGACGGGAAGGTGCACATCACCCTCGTCGACGCCGTCGGCCACGGTGTCACCTCGACCCGGCACGCGCTGACCGTCACCCACGCCATCCGCACCCTGGCGCTGGAGGGCCATCCCCTCCACGACCTGATCGCCCGCGCCGCCAACGCCCTGGCGACGATCGAGCCCGGCTTGATGGCGACCGTGCTGCTCGCCCGGCTCGACCCGGCGACCGGCGACGTCACCATCGCCAACGGCAGCCATCCCCGGCCGGTCCTCATCACCTCCGCCGGCGACACCGAACTACTGGTGCCCGCTCGCGTCGGAAGAGGCGTCGGCTTCCCGGACCCCGGCAACGGAAGCCTCGTCCGCCGCACCCTCGCCGCGGGCGATCTGCTCCTGCTGTACACCGACGGCTTGACCGAAAGCCGCAAGAATCATCAGGAAGGCGAGGATCGGCTACTGGCCGCCGCACCGCGCCACGCCGGAAAATCCACAGCGACGATCCCCGGTGCACTCGCCGCCGAAATGCACGACGTGGTCCTGCACGCCGACGACACCGTCGTGATCGCGATCCGGCGCAGACCGGCATCACCATAGTTTGCTTTTGTTCACCACGGGGTACTGAATTCAGTGCGCGATGTTTCCAAGCAAACGTCCAAAAACGAGGCGGGTGGGACGAATGTCAACACAGCCAGGGACAACTGAGCGCAGCGAGCCCGATCCGGACACCGTGACCTACGACCTGGACACGACCACCACCAGGGACGTCCGGCACGGCGTCCGCCAGGCACTGAGCCACTACCGGGGGCTCGCGGTGGACGACGCGGTCCTGGTGGCCGACGAACTGGTCAGCAACGCCCACCAGCACGGCGAGGCGCCACGCGCCTGCCGCCTCGGACTCACGCATCGAGGCCGGAGCCTGCGGATCGAGGTCGACGACGCTTCGCCGCGCCAACCACGGCGGCGGACCCCGGACGGTTCCGGCGGGCGCGGATTGATGCTGATCGACCGGCTCGCCTCCGCCTGGGGCGTCCGGAACCAGGCCGGTCACAAGACCGTGTGGGCCGAGCTCGCGCTGAACCGCGAGGGAAGTCACGCACCGCATCTGGCCACGGTCCGCACCTGGCACAACGGGGGCTAGCCATGCCCCGCACCGGAACGCGCGGAACCCGGCCCGGCATCGCCGGTCCGGTACCGTGGAACGCTGTGAGCGAACCGTTCCAGGCCGAGCCGCCACCACCCGACCTGGATATCGTGAGTCGTGTCGTGAGCGGGAACATCGTGGTCACGGTGATCGGCGAAGTCGACACCGAGGCGGCGCCGGCACTACACGCGGCGGTCAGCACCGCTCTCGACGACACCGCCGATACCTGCGTGCTGGATCTGACCACAGTGGACTTTCTCGACTCCGCCGGCCTCGCCACACTGGTCACCACCGACGCTTACGCGGCAGAACAAGGGAAATCCCTGCGCATCGCGGTGGACTCCAACAGCCCCGTGATCCGGCCCATCGAAATCACCGGCCTCGACATCGTGCTCAGGCTCTACCACACCGTAGACGAAGCCCTCGAAGCCTCAAACCGCCCTCCACAGTCGGCACACTGACAGCGAAAGCAGGACTCCGCGACGGGAAACCTTTGTGTCGCTTCAACATTCACCACCAGATGGCGGAGTACCAGCGCACGCGAAGACCAGCACGGTGCAGGGAATGCCGACTCATCGGGCACCCGGCGTTCAGGTTGCCGGTCTGCCGCGGACGATCGACAGCTCAGGCCCCGCCGGTTGACCTACCAGACGGCGGGGCCGAACCATTCGGCCAACGCTCCTTCGATCGGCCGGAACATCCCCTGCGTTTCAGGCGCCGAGGCGTCTGTGGAGGCGCGCCGCAAGCCCAGGGGCGACTTGGTTGAGTTGTTCGCCACCGCCACACCGCGTCTCCGCCAGGTCCGCGTAACGGCTCCCCTCATCGGTTCGACCGATGTGCGAAACCTCGCGGAGGCCAGTGGAGCACCGAAGACGAGAGCACGTCGTGGCTCACCGAACATCGAGTTCTCACGATCGAGGCCCTGTCCCGCCTCGCCGCCCAACACGCCGAGATCTCACACCTGGATACTTGCCGGCGTGGTCAGCCGAGCCAGCGTCCGTCGCGCATGAGGTCGCGTCCCCGCAGTTCGTTCTCTTCCCGCCAGGCCTGGATACGCCGCGGCCGGATCTGGAAGTACTGGTAGGGCTCGGCGAGCCGGCGCGGGTCGAAACCGGTCCTGGTCGCGAACGCGTCGCCCGTCTCAGGGGCGGGGTCCACCGGCTCGGCGGCGCCGTCGACGATGACGACGTCGCGGGTCGGTCCGAGGCTGAGCCGCACTCGGCCATCGGCCAGCAGGTTGCGGGCGGTGACCGAGGTTCGCGGTGTCGAGACGAGGAAGGCGGTGCCGTCCCAGAGGTAGGAGAGGGGGACGAGGTGGGCACCGCCGCCCGTGGAGCCCGACGTCGCGATCCAGACATCGACATCGTTCTCCAGTTTCGCGCGGGTGTCCCGCAGTCTTTCGTCGAGTCCACGCGGCGGTGCGCCCGTCATACTTTCCTCCTGTTATTCGCGTGCGGACACATCAGGACGTGAATGCCGACAATGCCGTAGCCTCACAGCGACTTCGCCGCGGGCTTCAGCGACGTGGCACCGGCGTCGATCACGCCGGTTCCGCGGCCGCTTCCCGATTCCCGGCCGGTGCCACCGCCTGCTCCACCAGCGCACCGATCCGCGCCTCCACGTCAGCCGTGACATCGGTCAAGGCGAAACCCGCGGCCCACATCGGGCCATCGTCCAACGTGGCCAGATCACTGAACCCGAGCGTCGCGTAGCGCGCCTTGAACTTCTCCGCGCTCTGGAAGAAGCACACCACCTTCCCGTCCAGCGCGTAGGCGGGCATCCCGTACCACAGCTTCGGCTCCAGGACCGGAGCGTTGGCCTTGACGACGGCATGGACACGCTCGGCCATGATCCGGTCCGCTTGCCGCATCTCGGCGATCTTCGCGACCACGTCCCGCTCCGCTTGTGCCGCCTTGTCCGCACGCGAACTGCCGCGCCCCGCGGCTTTCTGTTCCGTGGCACGGTCCTTCATCGCGGCGCGCTCTTCGGCGGTGAAGCCCTCGTGCGTCCTGCTTCTACTGCTGCCCATCGCAGCGTCCCTTCCGACGATCCCAATATCGGCACGCACCGTGCCGATCGGGCACGATGATGCGCCCAGCACCCACGACTTGTCAACGGCACGCTACGTGCCGATAGAATGACGGTATGTCCGATCAGCCCGCCACACCGCGACGTAGAGGCGCCGCGCGCACCGACGAACTGCTTCAAGTGACCCTCGACCTCGCCGCGGAGGTCGGCTACGCGGGACTGAACATCGAGGCGGTCGCCCGCCGGGCCGGGGTCGGCAAACACACCATCTACCGACGCTGGCCATCCAAAGCGGCACTCCTGCTGGACGCGCTCAGTCGCGTATGGACCACCGACCTCGACTACCACGACACCGGCGATGTCCGAACAGACCTGCGCGAACAGTTCCTGCGCTCCGCCCCCGCACTCTCCAGCCCACCCATCGGCCCCGTCTACCGAGGATTGATCGCCGAGGCACAGTCCGACCCGGCACTACGAGCGACCCTGCACGAACGATTCCTGCTCACCGTGGAGAAACGCACCCTCGACAGGATCACCCGCGCACAACACGCCGGCGAACTGGTCGCCGACGTCGATCTGGAATTCGCGGCCGAGGTCCTGTGCGGCACGCTGTACTACCGCCAACTACTGTCCACCCGCCCCATCGACGACAACGCCGTCGACAACCTGCTGGACATGTTCATGGCCGCCTACCGCACCCGGTGAACAAACCGCAACGGCGTCTTCAACCGTCGAGCCACGAAGTCCCGGCGAGGCAAGGTCAACGATCCGTACAAGTGGGTCTGGTCACCCAAACCCGTCCACGAGCCACTCGCACCCAAGTGGATGTTCGACGAACGCACCGGCCGTCGCGCAGCACGACGCGGTTCGCGGGCCGACGTACTACCTGTGCGGGCCCCGCAAGAACAACCGCGGTGTCCCTGCCCCTCACGCCGATCTGCCCACCGCGGTCAGGATCCGCGAAGACGAACTCCTCGACGCCGTCGGACGGTTCTTCGGGACCTGACCATACGTCCATTCTGGAAGCCAGACCCGGCCACAGTGG
Source organism: Amycolatopsis sp. NPDC102389 (assembly GCF_044765885.1). Classification (NCBI taxonomy): domain Bacteria; kingdom Bacillati; phylum Actinomycetota; class Actinomycetes; order Pseudonocardiales; family Pseudonocardiaceae; genus Amycolatopsis; species Amycolatopsis sp. NPDC102389. Next base: position 69,997 of record NZ_JBIWKX010000039.1, on the reverse strand, counting down.
ACGACACCGCCGCCCGGACGCGCGCAGAAGAACGAGAGCGACTTCAACGACATCTCACCGAGATCGAACGAAAACAAGGAGCCCTGCTCCGTCAGGCCCAAGACGGCGCGCCTGGCGGCAAGCAAGAACGCCGTTCAAGCCGAGATGGCCCAACTGGACGCCCAGGACGCTGAGTAACCAGCACCACACATCCCATCAGACCTGAGCTCTAGACGCCGTTCCCTACCTGAGGGTCAACTTGGCCAGGGCGCCGCAGCCCCTGCTTCAGGCACTCTTCGAGATGACACAGCTCACCGTGCAGCTGAACGGTCTCGGCGACGTCGTGACGATCGGGGTTAAACTGCCAGCAGATCAAGTGACCGCGATAGCGGAAGCAGGAGAAAGGATCACCGACGCGATGTCAGCTTCCGAAAAAGCAAAAAGCGCCGATCAAAATGATCGACGCTCTTTGCGTGGAAGCTGCGCGTACCCCCGATGGGATTCGAACCCACGCTACCGGCGTGAGAGGCCGGCGTCCTAGGCCGCTAGACGACGGGGGCTAGGATCTTCCTCCTCTGAGAGGAGGTTTTCAGTTGTTCACCTGCTGTGTTGCTGTGGAGAAACTTACCAGACCGGGTTTCCCGCCTTCGCAGGGGGGTCACTCTGTGTTTCACTCCGGAGAGTTCTCCAGCTGGGGTACCAGGACTCGAACCTAGACTAACTGGACCAGAACCAGTCGTGCTGCCAATTACACCATACCCCAGTGAGGTACCGTTCCGACCTTGACCGGCTCGGTGCCGCACGAGAAAGAATACTAGAGCACGCTGTTCCGCACCGTGAAAGCGGGGGTCTCCGTAGCGCGCTGAGCGGGCACGCCGAGCTTCGCGAACTCGGAAACGAGCAGCTCAGGCAGCTCGTCAAGGCCCGAGATGGTGTGCACGCCCGCCGGGGCGCGCTCGGCGATGCCGTCCCGGTCGAGCCAGACGGCACCCAGGCCGGCGTCGCGGGCGCCGATGGCGTCGGTGTCGAGTTTGTCGCCGACGTGGACGGCTTGCGCCGGGTCGCAGCCGAGGCCGAGGCAGACCGAGTGGAACATCGCCGGGTCCGGTTTGGCTACTCCGAGTTCACCGGCGATGGCCACGTGGTCGAAGAACCGGGCGAGTCCGAGGTCGGCGATCTTCTTGCGCTGATGCGTACCTGAGGCGTTCGTGACCGCCGCGACGAGAACACCGGCGGCTCGCAGCCATTCCAGGCACGGGAGGACATCTTCGAACAATTGCCACGAACGGGTGAGAATTTCACGACGCCGTCTTTCGAAGCCGCTGACCTGGTCTTCGTCGGCCAAAATGCCGATCTCGGCGAGGAAGCATTCAGTACGCTTGTGATGCATGGTCGCGTAATCGATTTCGCCCGCGACCACCAGCGCGACATGCTCTTCGGTGATCAGATCCCACAGTGGCCAAAGGTCGTTCTGGCCGGTGAGCGCGCGCAGGCTGCGGCGGATCGCCGCCGTGCAGTCGATCAGCGTGTCATCGATGTCGAGGCACACCAACCGCAACTCCGGGGGCTCCCACGGGGCGCCCTCCGGAGCGTCCGGCGCGATTCGTGACGGGGTCCGGGGCACGAGAGCGAAATCCACCAAGTGAGGCTAGGGCACCCAGCGCGATCGCGACTCTGCCGATGAGGTGATAAAGGCTGCTCTGTTCCGGCGCGGGCACTCTACTCCCAGTTGGTGAGATGACGTGTTTTAGTTACCGGACAACGGCTAACGCTGGCGGCCGGGTGAATTGCCGCTACCCGTGTGCCCATCCGATTCGCCGCGCGCACGCCCTGTGATGACAACGAAATCCTTGTCCCCCTTGAGACACGGACCGTCCACAAGGGCACTTTCGTGATCGCCGTCCTTCCGGGACCGTCGCGCGACGCCGTCGAGTCCTTTTTGGACATTCACTTCACCACCGGACGACCCGCGCGGATCAGTGAGACCCAGGCCATAGCCCGAACAGGCCATCCGCCCGGTTGGCGCTTGACGCGCCCGTCGGACGGGTGCATGCTGAGCTTATTCAACAAGTGATGAATAAGAGGTTCGAAGGGGTGGGACGGATGAACGAACGTACGAACTGCGTGGTCGTCGGCGGTGGCCCCGCGGGGATGGTCGCCGGATTGCTGCTGGCCAGGGCCGGGGTCGAGGTCACCGTGCTGGAGAAGCACAAGGACTTCCTGAGGGACTTCCGCGGCGACACCGTGCACCCGTCGACGTTGACCCTGCTCGACGAGCTGGGCCTCAGCGAGAAATTCCTCAGCCTGCCGCACAGCGAGATCTCCTACGCCGGCTTTCCCGCCGAGGACGGCACAATGATGCGCCTCGCCGACCTGACCAGGCTGAAGGTGGCGCACCCGTACATCGCCATGGTCCCCCAGTGGGACTTCCTGGACCTGCTCGCCGACGCCGGCGCGAAGGAGCCCACGTTCACGCTGCGGCAGAGCACCGAGATGACCGGGCTGATCTTCGAACACGGCCGGGTGAGCGGGGTCCGCTACCGCGACGCCGACGGGAACACCGGTGAACTGCGCTCCGACCTGGTGATCGCCGCCGACGGACGCTGGTCGCTGGCCCGTCGCGAAGCCGGGCTGATGACGAAGGACTACGCCATCCCGTTCGACGCGTGGTGGTTCCGGATCTCGCGCCGGGACGGCGAGCTCGAAGGCATGCTGACCCCGAAGATGCGGGATCGCCGGTTCGCCGTGCCGTTGCCGCGCAAGGGCTACTTCCAGATCGCGTACCTCAGCCCCAAGGGCGACGACCTCCGGGAAAACGGCATCGAGGCGTTCCGGGAGAACGTGGCCGCGATCCTGCCGGAGCTGGCCGACCGGGTGGACGAGCTGAAGACGACGGACGACGTCAAGTTCCTCGACGTCAAGATGAACCTGCTGCGGAAGTGGCACCTCGACGGGCTGCTGTGCATCGGTGACGCGGCGCACGCGATGTCGCCGGTCGGCGGGGTCGGGATCAATCTCGCGGTGCAGGACGCGGTCGCGGCGGCCACCCTGCTCGCCGAGCCGCTGCGCCGGGGCAGGCCGTCGGTGGCGGACCTGGCGAAGGTCCGCAAGCGCCGTCTCGCGCCCACGATGCTGGTGCAGGGGCTGCAGCGGATGTTGCACAAGAACGTCATGAAGCCGGTCATGGAGGGCAAGCGCAACGGTCCGCCCGCGGCGATGGTGAAGCTGTTCAGCCGGTTCCCCGTGCTGTCCTACGTCCCCGCGCGGCTGCTGGGCCTGGGGCTGCGGCCCGAGCACGCCCCGGCCTTCGCACGGCGGGTGATGGAGCCTGCCGGGAGCTGACGGCCCCGAACGCCATGAACGGTCCGTTCCTTGAGAATTTCGCAAGGAACGGACCGTTCATGGGGCGCTAGGTCAGATGTCCTGCACCGGGTTCGTCAGGGTGCCGATGCCTTCGATGGTGATCGAGACCGACTGGCCGTCCTCGATCGGGCCGACGCCCTCGGGGGTGCCGGTCAGGATGACGTCGCCGGGCAGCAGGGTCATCACCCCGGACACGAACTCGACGAGCTCGGGGATCTTGTGCACCAGGTCCGACGTCCGGCCGTCCTGTTTGAGCTCACCGTCCACCTCGGACTTGAGCGCGAGATCGGCCGCGTCGAGCGAGGTCTCGATCCACGGGCCCAGCGGGCAGAAGGTGTCGAAACCCTTCGCCCGGCCCCACTGGCCGTCGGACTTCTGCAGGTCACGCGCGCTGACGTCGTTCGCCACCGTGTAGCCGAGGATCGCGCTCGCCGCACGGGCGGCGGGCACGTTCTTGACCGGCTGACCGATGACGATCGCCAGCTCGCCCTCGAAGTCGACACGGCCGACACCGCGCGGACGGCGGATGGGCACGTTCGGGCCGATCACCGTGGTCGACGGCTTGATGAACAGCATCGGGTCCTGCGGGACCTCGTTGCCGAACTCGGCCGCGTGCTTGGCGTAGTTCCGGCCGACCGCGATCACCTTCGACGGCAGGATCGGCGCGAGCAGCCGGACGTCGGCGAGGGGCCAGCGTTTGCCGGTGAAGTTGGGGTTGCCGAAGGGGTGCTCGGCGATTTCCAGTACCTGGGCGTCGTCGCCGTCCCCTTCGATCGAAGCGAACGCGACACCACCGGGATGAGCAATTCGGGCTAGACGCACTCCCCCACTGTACGACTCCTCACGCCGGGCCCTCGCTGAGGGACTTGTGCACGAGCGCGTCGCACAGCGCCAGCCAGCTGGCCTCGACGATGTTGCCGTGCACGCCGACGGTGGTCCACTCGCGCTCGCCGTCGCTGGTCTCGACGAGCACGCGGGTGACGGCGTCGGTGCCCGGATGGCCGGGCAGGATCCGCACCTTGTAGTCGGCCAGCTCGACACTGTCCAACCAGGACAGATGCGGGCTGAGCGCCTCGCGCAGGGCGGCGTCGAGCGCGTGCACGGGGCCGTTGCCCTCGGCGGTCGCGATCACGCGCTGCCCGGCGACGTGCACCTTGACCGTCGCTTCGGAGACGACCTCGCCGTCGGACCGGTGGTCCAGGACGACCCGGTACGACTCGAGTTCGAACGGCGGGTCGTCGAGGACGTCGCTCTGCGGGCCGTCGACCTCCCGCCGCAGCAGCAGTTCCAGCGAAGCGTCCGCGGCTTCGAAGGACCAGCCTTCGGATTCGAGGCGCTTCACCTTCTTCACGGCGCTCGTCAGCGCCTCGGGCTGGCCGGCAAGGTCGACCCCGAGCTCACGTCCCTTGAGCTCCAGGCTGGCCCTGCCGGCCATCTCGGTGACCAGTACCCGCATGTCATTGCCGACAGAAGCTGGATCGATGTGGTTGTACAGCAACGGATCCACCTTGATCGCGCTCGCGTGCAGTCCCGCCTTGTGGGCGAAGGCCGACGCCCCTACGTAAGCCTGGTGGGTGTAGGGGGCGATGTTCGCGATTTCGGCAAGGGCATGGGAGACCCGGGTGAGCTCGGCGGCGCCTCCGGTCGGGAGGACCTCCATTCCGAGCTTGGTCACCAGATTTCCCGTCACGGCGAACAGATCGGCGTTACCCGCCCGTTCGCCGTAACCATTGGCGGTGCACTGGACGTGCGTCACGCCGGCCTGCACGGCGGCGACGGAATTCGCCACCGCGCAGGAAGTGTCGTCCTGGCAATGGATTCCGAGCCGGAATCCGGTCCTTTCCTTGACCTCGCGGACGGTTTCCGCGAGACCGAGCGGCAGCTGTCCGCCGTTGGTGTCGCACAGCACGGCGACGTCGGCGCCCGCGTTCATCCCCGCGTCGAGCACCTTCAAGGCGGTGTCCGGGGAGAACGCGTAGCCGTCGAAAAAGTGTTCCGCGTCAAGGAAAACGCGGCGTCCTTCGCCGACGAGGAACGCGACGGTGTCCCGTACCATCTCGCACGCTTCGTCGACGTCGACCCGCAGCGCGCGTTCGACGTGCCGCAGGTCCGATTTGGCCACCAGCGTGATCACCGGGGCCTGGGAATCGAGCAGGGCCCGCACCTGCTGGTCCTGCTCGGCCTTGGCGCCCGCCTTCCGCGTCGCGCCGAAGGCGACGAGCGCGGCGTGGCGGAGTTTCAGTTCACCCGAAGCCGCGCGGGCGAAGAATTCCGTGTCCTTGGGCAGCGCGCCCGGCCATCCGCCTTCGATGAACCCGACCCCGAGATCGTCGAGCAGCCTCGCCACCGCCAGTTTGTCCGTGACGGAGTAGGAGATCCCCTCGCGCTGCGCGCCGTCGCGCAACGTCGTGTCGTACAGGTGGAAGGCGTCGCCGAGCGGTGTATCGGCGGGCTCCTTGCGGGTCACGGGGGACTCCTCATGGTGGTGGCAAAACGTGTTCAGGCAACAAAAAAACCTCCCGCATGGGTGCGAGAGGTTGCGCGCCGGGGGCTCTTGTGGAGCTGTTATCCGGCGCGCTCGGCGATAATGATGGTGCAGGAGGTCACGGACGCATCATGGCACACGCCTCCGGCGGGCGTCCACAAGCCGGGCGGAAGATTCCATACTCCGGGACGACGCTCCCGTGCCGCCGACGTCGCGAAAGCCACTTTCGGGACATCAGACGTCGCGAAAGTGGCTTTCGCGACGCACTTCCACATCACCAGGTCCCCGAAGTACGTGAACGCGAGAGCGCGACGGCGGCCTGGCGAGTCACCTCTCGTGAGTGGGGGGGTGGGGGTTTTGAGCGCAAACGACCACACCACCCCCCCCCACCACCCA
>NZ_JBIWKX010000039.1:0-63764 GCF_044765885.1 Amycolatopsis sp. NPDC102389 | reverse complement strand
CCTGGCGATTCACCTCTCGTGAGTGGCGTTTCGGGTTAGAACCCGAAACGCCACTCACGACCCACGCGACCAAGCCCTGGATGCGACGAAAGGGCCCTTCACCGCGTGAGATGCGGTGAAGGGCCCCTTCAGCCCAAAGCCCAAAGCCCAAGCCCGAAGCTACGACTGAGTGACCGGGCGCACGTTCGACGACACCAGGGCCGCCAGCCGGTCACCGATCGCGTGCGTCGCACCGGGCGACGCCTGGTCGCGGGTCGCCAGGTCGAAGGCCACCGAGGCCTCGATCCGCCGCGCCGCTTCCTTCTGTCCCAAGTGGTCCAGCAGCAGCGAGACCGACAGCACCGCGGCGGTCGGGTCGGCGAGACCCTGGCCCGCGATGTCCGGCGCGCTGCCGTGCACCGGCTCGAACATGCTCGGGTTCCGCCGGGTGATGTCGAGGTTCCCGCTCGCCGCCAGCCCGATGCCGCCGGTCACGGCCGCCGCCAGGTCGGTGATGATGTCGCCGAACAGGTTGTCCGTCACCACGACGTCGAAGCGGGACGGGTCGGTCACCAGGTGGATGGTCGCGGCGTCCACATGGGAATAGGCGACGGTCACCTCCGGGTGCTCCAGCGAGACCTCTTCGACGATCCGCGACCACAGCGAGCCCGCGTACTCCAGCACGTTCGTCTTGTGCAGGAGCGTCAGGTGCTTGCGGGGCCGCGCCTCGGCCCGGTTGAACGCGTCGGTCACCACGCGCCGGACGCCGAACGCCGTGTTGACGCTGACCTCCGTCGCGATCTCGTTCTCCGTGTCCTTGCGCAGCAGGCCGCCGTTGCCCGCGTACGGGCCTTCGGTGCCTTCACGCACGACGACCATGTCGATCTCGCCCGCCTCGGCGAGCGGTCCGCGCACACCCGGGTACAACCGGGCGGGGCGCAGGTTCACGTGGTGGTCGAGCTCGAACCTGAGCCGCAGCAACAGGCCACGCTCCAGGATGCCGCTCGGCACCGTCGGGTCGCCCACCGCGCCCAGCAGGATCGCGTCGTGCTGACGGAGTTCACCGAGTACCGACTCCGGGAGCAGCTCGCCGGTGGAGTGCCACCGGGCGGCGCCGAGGTCGTAGTTCGTGATCTCCGCCGTCGGTACGACCTCACCGAGCACTTTGAGCGCCTCGGAGACCACTTCGGGCCCGATCCCGTCTCCTGGGATCACCGCGAGCCGCATCCACACACCTCCGTAGACCAGGCCACCGGCAGTCCGGATGGCCCATCCGCAAGAAAACGCCAGCAGCGGAAGGTTACCGGCCGTAGCCCGGTAGCCGTAGCCGCACCACCCTTATGCCGGAATCTCCCACAGAGCGAGACAGCCAAAAGAGTGAAAACAAGAAGGGACGCCCTGGCGCAAAGCATGCCGCCAGGGCGTCCCTCACCTCATCGAACGTGGGTTACCGCCCTATCGCGTCAGCCCACCCCGATCGGCTGGCGTCCGGTGTGCCGCCCGCCGTTGGCGGGCCGGTCGGCGTCCGGACCGCCGTTGCCGTTGTTCGTCTGGATCTTCACCACGTTCGCCCGGCTGCCCGAGGCGTTGTGGTGCTCGATCGCCAGCAGGCCCAGCACGGTGTCCTGCGCGGCCGCGTTGCGGTTGACCACCAGCGCCGTACCCGGCTTCGCGACGTAGCCCAGCGCGGAGTCGCCGCCGCCCTGGACCGAGTACGCGGGAGCCAAGGCGTCGAACGAAAGCGGCGTGCCGACGTAGTCGATCGTCGACGAGTCCGCACCCGGCGCCGCGTAGAACCCGGAGGTCCCGACGGTGTAGCTGATCTTGTGCGACGCGGCGTTCGGGTCGATGCCCAGCGCGGCGATGCTCACCGGCAGCACGACGACGTTGGTGTCGTACACGTTCGTGTCGACGTCGCCGAGCTGGCCGTTGATCGGCTGGATGTCCACCTGCGGGAAGCCCGGCTTCAGCGCCACGGTGACCGCCACGAGGACGTCGGTGGACGTCACCTTGGTCACATAGGTCTCGAAGTCCGGCTGCCCGTCGCCCGTGGTGTCGATGTCCACGAACGGCGAGGTGTTGCTGCCCAGGTTGGCCAGGTCGCTCCAGGTGGTGAGACCGAAGGCCAGCAACGCGTTCTCCGGCTCACCCTGCGCCTTGGCCAGCGGAGCGGTCGACGCCGCGCCGATGTAGCGCAGGTCGGCACCCTTGGCGGTCTGGTTCAGCGTGCAGTCGGTGGTGACGTCGCCGTCGCACTCGGGCAGCTGCGGGGATTCCGCCTGCAGCTCGAGCACGCTGATGAGCGAGCGGTACCGCTGCGAACCGGAGCCCTGGTCCACGCCCTTGCCGGTCAGGTTCAGCACGGCCTGGTCCTGGCCTGCGCCGAAGTTGACGTTGCCCGGGGTGTTGATGGACGAGACGGGCTTCGGCGCGGAGTACACCGAGAGCCGCAGCGGAACGGTCGTGCCGCTCTTCGGGGTGAACGCGATCCGGCCGGAGGCGTCCGCCACGAACTGCCGGGCGAGGCCGACCTGCGACGCCGCCATGGTCGGGTCCATGACCTTGCGGAGCGCCTTGGGGTCGGCGATCTTCAGGGTCACCTTCACCAGCGCCATGCCGCGCGGGCTCAGCTTCACGGTCGGCTTGTCCACTGTGTACTCGACGCCGGGGAGCGCGTTGACGGCTTCGTAGCCCACCGAGTACTCGACCGGCTTGATGCCCTTGTTGACCACCTTGACCGTCTTGGTCAGGGTGACCGGCCCGCCCGCTTCGACGACGCCGAAGTTGACCGAGACGAAGCCGGGGTTGTCGACGACGTAGGCCAGGACCTGGTTGTCCAGCGCGGCCTTCGCGTCGATCCGGCCGCTGCCGACACGCTGCGGACCGTAGACACGGCCCGACGCGTCGTGGATGTCGTGGCCGGCGGTGTTGATGACCGACGCCTTGACCTCCTCGACCGACCAGTCCGGGTGCGCCTGACGGATCAGGGCGGTGATACCCGAGGTGTGCGGAGCCGCCATCGACGTCCCGGAGATGACCAGGCGGCCCGCTCCGCTGCCGGCCAGCGCCGACGAGATCGAGTCACCGGGCGCCGCGACGTCCGGTTTGACGGCCGGGCCGCGCCCGCCACGCGAGGTGAACGAGCTCGGGGTGTCCACAATGGACTGATCGGTGGTCGGCACGGACACGCGGCCCTTGCCGGTCATGCGGATCTGCAGCGTGCCCGCGGTCACCGCGGGGCGGACCGAGGCTGTCGCGCTGCCGGTCAGCTGGAACGTCGGCAGGGCCGCGTTACCGGCGATCCCGGCCGAGAAGTGCTCCAGCGTCGACGAGAACAGCGCACCCTTGGCGCCGGCGGCCTGCGCGTTGTTCGAACGGGCGCCGGAACCGCAGGCACGGGTCGCGTCGTTGTCGTCCCATTCGAGGAACACGATCTTGCCCGCGGCCTTGGCCTTGTCGGCCTCGGAGTACGGCTTGCAGCCGGCGGCGTTGTCGGCCGACAGCGCGACCACCGGCGCGGTGACGTCGAGCGTTTCGTAGGTCGCGTAGTTCTGGCTGAACTGCCCGGTCTTCGCGCCCTTCACACCGTCGGGAGCGACGGCTTCGACGGCGTCACGCAGGACGGACGCGTCGCGGCTGCTGGCGACGGTCAGCGCTTCGGGCGTGTTGCCCGGCGCGCCGCCGACGTCGTTGAGGTCGCCGCCGTTGCCCGCGGAGAACACCGGGACGACGTTGTTCGCGGCGATCTTGCGCACGAACAGCGAGTCCGGGTCGTCGGGGGTGGCGAAGTCGCCGCCCAGCGAAAGGTTGACCACGTCGAGGTGATCGGTGAAGTCGCCGTCGCCGTCCGGGTCGAGCGACCAGTCGAGCGCCTGCGAGGTGACGTTGGTCGAGCCGGCGCAGCCGAAGACCTTGATCGCGTACAGCAGGGCCTTGGGCGCGGTGCCCGGGCCGATCTGCATCGCTTCGATCTTCTTCTTGTTGAGCTTCTTGTAGTCGCCGGTGAAGGTCTTGCCCGCTTCGTCGACACCGAATCCGGCGACCGTGCCCGCGACGTGCGTGCCGTGGTGGCCGCAGGCGAGCGGGTTGGGGTCCGGCTTCGGGGTCTTGAGGGCCGGGTCGCTGCTGCCCGAGTCGTAGGCGTCGCCGACCAGGTCGATACCGCCGACGACCTTGTCGGTCGGGAACGCGGGGGTGGCCTGGTCGCGGTTGATCGCCTTGTAGGCCTCGGCCGTGCCGGGGCCGCCGAAGTCGGCGTGGGTGTAGTCGATGCCGTCGTCGATCACGCCGACGCGGACGCCGTCGCCATAGCGGCCGGTCTGCTGCCACGACGCGAGCGTGTTGGTCAGCTGGACCGCGCTGGAGTTGGTGCGGGTCTTGGGAACCACCTTCTTGACCGAGACGACGTCCGGCCGCTTCGCCAGCTCGCGGATCTTCGCCGCGTCGGCCGTGACGACCGCGCCGGCGACGGCGTTCGAGGTCTGGGTGACCAGCTGGGTGCCGGCGTCGGCGGCCTTGAGCTGACCGACGACGGAGTTCACCGTCGCGGCCGCGGCGGCCTTGGCGTCCTTCGCGGCCTTCTTCGCCTTCTCCTTGCCTGCGCCCTTGTTCTGCTCGGCGTTGAAGGCGTCGACGGCGGGTTGCTTGGCCAGCTCGACGAAGGCGGTGATCTGCCCTTGGGCGGCCTTGAGCTTCGGCTCGACCTTCCCCTGGAATCCGTTACGGTCGATCTTCGCCGGCGTGACGCCGTCCGCGAGGGGGACATCCTGCGCGGCTGCGGTCGCCCCGGTCACGGACGTCGCGAGCAACGCGGCGAAGACCGCGGCCGATGAGCGGATGGCCCACCGGGGTACGCGGGATCTGTTCATGAGTACGTGCCCTCACTCGAGGCCTTGACTCGGAACCTGCCTGCCGCTCGAACACACCCCCGACGGTGAGCCCCGGCGCCGCGCCGTGCCCTTGACGGCGCGATGGTTCGGCCTCGCCGGAAGAACCTATCCGGGGACCAGCCCGACTTCAGTAGGCATTTTTCACCGTTATTGAATCTTGCTCTCGCGCTCGCGAACCCTGTACACACAACGATCGCAGTTGGTCGACTAATCGCGAAGAAGTACATGAAGGCCCCCTTCCTTGCGTCCAGCGCAAGGAAGGGGGCCTTCATGTACTTGGAGGTCAGCCGAAGTTGACGGCGCGGATCGTGTGCGCGCCGACGGTGGCACCGATCGGCTCCAGCAGGTGCGAGTCGACGGAACGGTCCACGCGCAGCAGCATGACCGCGTCCGCACCATCGGTGGTCTGGCTGATCTGCGCGGCCTCGATGTTGAGCCCCGCCTCGCCGAGCAGCGTGCCGACGCGGCCCATGATGCCCGGGCGGTCCGGGTACTCGAGCAGCAGCACGTTGCCCTCGGCGCGCAGGTCGAAGTGACGGCCGTTGACCTCGACCAGCTTCTCGACGTCGTCCTTGCCGGTGACCGAACCGGACACCGAAAGGGTGGTGCCGTCGGTGTGCACCGCGCGGACGGTGACCAGGCTGCGGAATTTGGGGCTTTCGGTCTCGGTGACCAGATCGACCTGGACGCCCAGCTCTTCGGCCACGCGCGGCGCGTTCACGAAGGTGACCTGGTCCTCGACGACGCCGGAGAACACGCCGCGCTCGGCCGCGAGCGGCAGCACGCTGACGTCCTCGGTGGACAGTTCGCCCTTGACCACGACGGTGACCGACGCCGGTGCCTTCGGGTTGAGCGCGGTCAGCAGGGTGCCGAGCTTCTGGGTGAGCGAGAGGTACGGCCGGACGTGCTCGCCGACCGTGCCGCCGCCCGCGACGTTCACCGCGTCCGGCACGAAGTCGCCGCGCAGCGCGAGCAGCACGGACTTCGCGACGTCGGTGCCCGCGCGGTCCTGCGCCTCGGCGGTCGACGCGCCCAGGTGCGGGGTGACGACGACGTTCGGCAGGCCGAACAGCGGGCTCTCGGTGGTGGGCTCGGTGACGAACACGTCGATGCCCGCACCGCCGACATGGCCGGAGCTGACCGCGTCCGCCAGTGCCTGCTCGTCGATGAGGCCACCGCGCGCGGCGTTGACGATGATGACGCCCTGCTTGGTCTTCTTCAGCGCCTCGGCGCCGATGAGGCCCTTGGTCTCCGGGGTCTTCGGCAGGTGGATGGAGATCGCGTCGGCGCGCTCCAGCAGCTCGTCCAGCGTGACCAGCTCGATGCCGAGTTGCGCGGCGCGGGCGGCCGAGACGTAGGGGTCGTACGCGATGAGCTTGGTGTCGAACGCGGCGAGCCGCTGCGCGAACAGCTGGCCGATCTTGCCGAGGCCGACCACACCGATGGTCTTGCCCTGGATCTCGACGCCGGAGTAGGCGCTGCGCTTCCACGCGCCGCCCTGAAGGCTCTGGTCCGCGGCCGGGACCCGGCGGGCGACGGCGAGCAGCAGCGCGACGGCGTGCTCGGCGGCGGAGACGATGTTCGACGTCGGCGCGTTGACCACCAGGACACCGCGTTCGGTGGCGGCGGGGACCTCGACGTTGTCCAGCCCGACGCCGGCGCGGGCGACGACCTTGAGCGAGGTGGTGGCGCCGAGGACCTCGGCGTCGACCTTCGTGGCGGACCGCACGAGCAGCGCGTCCGCCGTCTTCACGGCTTCGAGCAGCGCGGGGCGGTCCGTGCCGTCCACATGCTGGACCTCGACCTCGTCGGAGAAGACGCTCAACACGGAGGGCGCGAGCTTCTCGGCGATGAGGACGACGGGCTTGTTCGGCTTGGTCACGATACGGCTCCCACTATCTGGTCTGTGCCTGCGACTCTGGTTGACGGTCACGCCGTTGTGCCCGGTTGCGCCGCAGTTTAGACCTGGTGACAGGGGATTGTTAACTCGCCCGTAATCCCGCGAAAACGAGATCGAGGAGCCGTTCGAGCCCCTTGTCACCCGAAAGGTGTTCGCTGGCCCAGGAAAGCGCGTGCAGCAGCACCAGCAATTCATGCACTGTGACGTCGGCACGGAGCTCTCCCGCGGCCTTCGCCCTGTCCACTAGGTGGGACACCTGGTCCCGCATCGCGTGACAGGACGCGTACAACGGCGACGTCTCGTCGTTGAGGACGTCGACCATGAGCTCGGGCAGCCCGCGGTAGCGCGCCGACTGTTCACCCATCCCGGCGAACCAGGCCTTCAGCGCTTCCACCGGCTCCGGGGAGCGCAGGAGTTCGCGGGCCGCCTCGGCTTGCGCGTCGAAACCTTCGCGAAGCACCGTCTCGACCAGGGCCTCCCGCGTCGGGAAGTGCCGGTAGAGCGTTCCGATGCCGACACCGGCCCGGCGGGCGATCTCCTCCAGCGACGCCTCGACCCCGTGCGCGGCGAAGGCGCGCCTCGCCTCTTCGAGGAGGCGCTCGTAGTTGCGCCGGGCGTCCGCCCGCAGCGGCTTCTTCTCGGTGTCCATCGCACTCCTGAGCCTAGTCTCGACAAATCGGAGGCAGCCTCCGTATAGTCGGTGACGTAAGCGGAGGCTGCCTCATGTTAGCTGGGGAGACGAGAATGACGTTGATCGAAGAATCCCGGGAGCGGCTGGGCCCGGTGGGCGTCTGGCTGCCGGTCGGCATGTTCACGCCGACCCCCGACGAGGAACGGCGGGCGATACGACGGCTGGAGGAGCTGGGTTACCGCACCGTGTGGGGCGGTGAAGGGCCGGGGAACCGGGAGCTGTTCGCGTACAGCGCCATCACGCTGGCCGCCACCGAACGGGTGGTCGTCGGTACCGGGATCGCGAACATCTGGTCGCGGCCCGCGTACACCGCCCACAGCGGCGGGCGGACGCTCGCGCAGGCGTTCCCCGGCCGGTTCGTGCTCGGCGTCGGGATCGGCCACTCCTATCAAGCGGCGAAGGCGGGCTCGGACTACCGGCCGCTCGAACAGACCCGCGACTACCTCACGGCCATGTCCGCGGCGGCGGAAGAATTCCCTTCACCTGTCCCGTTTCCGCGTGTCCTCGCCGCCGTCGGCCCGAAGATGCTCGAACTCGCGCGGGAGCTGACGGACGGCGCGCACCCGTTCGCCCAGCCCTTCGAGCACACGCGGTATTCGCGCGAGATCCTCGGCCCGGACAAACTGCTCATCCCTACCCATTCGGTCCTGCTCGGCGATCGTGAGCAGGCACGGGCGAGGGTGACGAAGGAAATCGAACTCATGAAGCACTACGGCATACCGCACTATTTCAACGGCTGGAAACGGCTCGGCTACACGGACGCCGACATCGACGGCGTCAGCGACCGGCTCGTGGACGGGCTGACCGCCTGGGGCGACGAGGAGCGGATCGCCGGACGGATCAAGGAACTCGTCGACGCCGGCGCGGACACCGTGCTCGTCACTCCCGATGGGGACGACCTGGCGTCCATAGTGGACCAGCTCGAACGGCTCGCCCCGGCACTGACGGAGGTGACCCGATGAGCGTCGGGATCTGGACGTTTTCGTTCGATGGCAAGGAAATCGGCGAGGTCCGCGAGGCAGCCGCGGAAGTCGAGGAACTCGGCTTCGACACGCTGTGGTTCGGCGAGTACCTGGGGCGCGAGGCCTTCACACAGGCGGGCCTGCTGCTCGCGGCGACCTCCCGGCTGACCGTCGCCACCGGGATCGCGCGGTTCTCGCACCGGGCACCCGTCGCCGCGGCCGCCGCCGAGCGAACCCTCGCCGAGGCCTACCCGGGCCGGTTCATCCTCGGGCTGGGCGGACACCTCCCGGGCACGAAACCGCTGGAAGCGATGCGCGGCTATCTCGACGAAATGGACAAGGCCGAACTGTCCACACCGGACTCCCCGCGCCGGCGCCTGCTGGCCGCCCTGGGGCCGAAGATGCTCTCCTTGGCCGCGGAGCGCGCCGATGGGGCGCATCCGTACTTCGTCCCTGTGGAGCACACCGCGCTGGCGCGGGAAACCATGGGGCCTTCGGCTTTCCTCGCCGTCGAGCAGGCCGTCGTGCTGGGGTCGGATCGGGAGATCGCGCGGCGCCACGTGTCGACGTACCTGGACCTGGCGGCCCACCATCGGGCGAACCTGCGGCGGTTCGGGTTCACCGAGGAGGACTACGGGTCCGACCGGCTCGTGGACGCGCTCGTCGCCGTCGGGGAGGACGCGATCTCCGCGCGTGTACAGGCGCATCTGGACGCCGGTGCCGACCATGTCTGCCTGCAGGTCCTGACCGGGGACGACCGGATCCCGCTGGCCGAATGGCGGGTTCTGTCGGGGGTCGGGGGTAGCGTGCGGAAGCGTGACGTCACCGGCTGAGCTCGCCTTCGAAAAGGCTCGGGAACTGATCGACGCGCGAGACCTCGCCGGGCTCGCGCGCCTGATCGGCGACCTGCCCACCCTCGTCCACGCACACGGGAAGAACGGGAACGACCTGCTCGGCATGGCCGCCGCGACCCGCGACGAGCGGCTGTGCCGGATCCTGCTCGACCACGGGGCCGATCCGGCGTCCGCCAACGTGCACGGTTGGACAGCGTTGCACCAGGCCGGGTACGTCGGGCTGCCGCTACTGGTCACGATGCTGCTCGACGCGGGCGCGCCCGTCGACGTCCCGGCCAGGGGCGACGGCGGGACGCCGCTGGTGGTCGCGCTGTTCTGGGGCCATCGCGAGGCGGCGGAGCTGCTGGCTTCGCGCAGCCTCTCCCCCGGCAACCTCCGGGTGGCGGCGGGGCTCGGCCGGGCCGACCTGCTCGACGAGCTGCTCGCGCCGGACGGCACGCTCTCCCCCGCGGCGGGCGCGCATCGCGAATTCCACCGGCCGCACAGCGGTTTCCCGGAATGGCGGCCGAGCGATGATCCGGCCGAGATCGTGAACGAGGCGCTCTCGTGGGCGGCGCGGAACGACCGCTCCGACGCGGTGCGGACCCTGGTGGCGCGGGGTGCCGACGTGGACGCCGACGTCTACCGGGGCACGGCACTGACGTGGGCCGCCGCTCAGGGCAAGGCTTCGGCGATCAGGACCTTGGCGGAGCTCGGCGCTTCGGTCGACCATCGGGGGACGTTCGGCGGCCTCTCGCATGGGGAGGGTGTCACGGCGCTGCACCTTGCCGTGCAGGGCGGGCACATCGACGCGGTGCGGGCTCTGGTGGAAGCAGGGGCGGATCCTTCGGTCGAGGATTCGCTGTACTCGTCTTCGGCCTTGGGGTGGGCTGAGCACTTCGAGCAGACGGAGATCTTGGCGGTCCTGCGGGGCACCTGAGACCCCGCGCGCCGCGGCTGTCCCGATCCTGACGCCTCCTGGCCCGGCCGAGCCTCGCCGAAAGTACGACGCTCACCGAACAATGGGCCCATGCGAGCGATCAGCCAGAACCGCCTGGGCGGCCCCGAAGTCCTCGAACTCGTCGACGTCGCAAGACCTGCCCCTGGCCCGACCCAGATCCTGGTCCGGGTGCATGCCGCCGGCGTCAACCCGGTCGACTGGAAGACCCGCGAGACCGGCGGCATCGGCCCGATGGGCGATCCGCCGTTCATCCTCGGCTGGGACGTGTCCGGCGTGGTCGAGGAGGTCGGCGCGGGTGCGTCGTTGTTCTCCCCCGGCGACGAGGTCTTCGGCATGCCGTCCTTCCCGTTCCAGGCGGGCGCGTATGCCGAATACGTCGCCGCGCCGAGCCGTCACTTCGCGCGCAAGCCGTCCACTTTGGACCATGTGCACGCGGCCGCGGTCCCGCTCGCGGGACTGACCGTCTGGCAGAGCCTCGTCGACACGGCGGACATCCGGCCGGGGCAACGGGTTCTGATCCACGCGGCGGCGGGCGGCGTCGGGCATCTCGCGGTCCAGATCGCCAAGGCGCGCGGCGCCTACGTGATCGGGACGGCCAGCGCGGCCAAGCACGAGTTCCTTCGCGGCCTCGGCGCGGACGAGCTCATCGACTACCGCACGACGGACTTCGCCGAGGAAGTCCGCGACGTCGACGTCGTCCTCGACACGATCGGCTTGGAGTACGGGCCCCGGTCGCTCAAGACACTGCGCCGCGGCGGCAGGCTCGTTCAGCTCACCCGCACGAACGACGAGCGGATGCCGGAACTGGCCGAGGCCGCCGGAGTCACCGCCGGGTTCACCCTCGCCGAACCGGACCGCACCGGACTGCTCGCGCTGGCCGAGCTCGTCGGCAGCGGGCGGCTCAAGCCGTCCATCGACACCGTGTTTCCGCTGGAAGAGACCGCGAAGGCCCAAGAACTCGTGGCCACGGGGAAGACCACGGGGAAGGTCGTGCTGTCCGTCGCGGACTGACCAGGTGGACAAGTGGAGTCTGTAGTCCGTATCGTCAGAGGCGGACTACAGACTCCGTTTATGTCTGACTGGGAGAACTTCATGACCACACCCCGCGACGTCTTCGACGAACTTTCCGCGAGCATCACCGCTCGGCGCTGGGACGAGATCTTCGCGCTCTACTCGGAGGACGCCGTCGTCGAAAACCCGCAGCGGCCACCGGTGCCGACCAGGTACGAAGGCCGCGAGACCCTGCGGAAGCTTTTCGCCGGCGGACTCAACGTGCGCATGGACAGGGCGGATGTCCTGATTCACGGGACAACCGACCCAGAGGTGATCGTCGCCGAGTATCGCAACGTCGGCGAGGCACTGGACACCGGGAAGCCCTTCGACATCGCCAATATCCAGTTCCTCCGCGTGCGCGACGGGCTCATCGTCCACTCGCGCGACTATCACGACTATCTGCGCCTCATCGCGGCACAGGACGGCCTGGAGGAGCTGAAAAAGAGCTTCGAAACCGCGGAGCGGGAGCTCACGCCGGTCCCGCCGCGCCCCGCGTCGACAGCGGATCCGAAGAGCCCGCGTGGCGTTTTCGAGCGGCTCGCCTACGGTGTCGCGGACGGCGACTGGGCGGGCCTACCGGATCTCTACGCCGAGGAAACCCATGTGACGCACCCGTTCCTGCCCGGGGCGGCGACCTTGAAGTCCCGGGAAGACCTGCGTGAGCACTTCAAGTTCGGCGAACGCGGCAAAGTCCGGTTCCAGGTCCGGGATCTGGTCATCCACGAGACCCTCGATCCGGAGGTAGTGATCGGCGAATTCGCTTACCAGGGAACGGCGGGCGACAGCGCGGAATTCCAGGTTTCCAACATCTTCGTGCTGCGCGTGCGCGACGGGCTGATCGTCGAATCACGTGACTACGCCGACCACCTCGCCATCGCGGCCGCCACCGGCAGGCTCGACGAACTGATCGCACAGCTTTGAAGCTTGTCAGGTTGACCCTGACGGGATAGGTTGTCAGGACCAACCTGACAAGGGGGTCCGTGGTGAACCGCTGTTCCTTCTGCAAGCGTTCGGCCGACAACGTCGAAACCCTGGTCGCCGGAGCCGGTGTCTACATCTGCGACGAGTGCGTGGTGTTGTGCGCCGACGCGATCAAGAACAAGCCCGCCGGACTGAAGCGCGCCACGCCCGTTTGGGAAGGCGTCGACGACGCGGCCCTGCTGGAACACCTGCCGCGCATCGAAGCGATCCGTCATCTGATCGACGACGACCTGCGGTCTTGGGTCGGCGAGGCTCGTCGCCGTGGCATTTCGTGGGACCGGATCGGCGAAGCGCTGGGGATGCGCCGTCAATCGGCGTGGGAACGGTTCGCTTAGGCGGGCAAGTCGAATTCGCCGTCCCGGACGCCTTTCACGAACGCGTCCCATTCCGTCGGCGTGAACACGAGGACATGGCCGTCCGGATCCGACGCCTGTCGCATCGCGGTATAGGTGACGCCGTCGGTGTGCGGGACCAGCGCGTACTCGGCACGGTCTTCGAGGTTCGCACCCTCCGGCTCCGCCCGGATCCACACCGCGTCACTCAAATCCAGGTCGGGCCTGATATGAGCCTTGTCGTCCACCGGCTGCTCACTCATGGTGTCCACGCTATCGCTTTCCGGTACGCAAGCTGAAGGGGACTTTGCCCTCATCAGATACAGCGAAGGGGCCTTTCGCCGCATCGGATGCGGTGAAAGGCCCCTTCAGCCCACGAACTAGGCGGTCTCGGTGATCGGCCGGTCCACCCACGACATCAGGTCGCGCAGCTTCTTGCCGGTCTCCTCGATCGGGTGCTGGTTGCCCTGCTCCTCGAGCTTGGTGAAGTTCGGCCGCCCGGCCTCGTCCTCGGCGACCCATTCGCGGGCGAAGGTGCCGTCCTGGATCTCGCCGAGGATCTTCTTCATCTCTTCCTTGACCGCCGGCGAGATGACGCGCGGGCCGCGGGTCAGGTCGCCGTACTCGGCGGTGTCGGAGATCGAGTAGCGCTGGCGCGCGATGCCGCCCTCGTACATGAGGTCGACGATCAGCTTCAGCTCGTGCAGCACCTCGAAGTAGGCGATCTCCGGGGCGTAGCCGGCCTCGGTGAGCACCTCGAAACCGGTCTGCACCAGCGCGGACGCGCCACCGCAGAGAACGGCCTGCTCGCCGAAGAGGTCGGTCTCGGTCTCTTCGGTGAAGGTCGTCTTGATGACGCCGGCGCGGGCGCCACCGATGGCGGCCGCGTAGGAGAGCGCGAGCGCCTGCGCGTTGCCGGAAGCGTCCTGCTCGACCGCGATGAGCGCCGGGACGCCCTTGCCGTCGACGAACTGGCGGCGGACCAGGTGGCCCGGGCCCTTCGGGGCGACCATGGCGACGTCCACGTTCGACGGCGGCTTGATCAGGTCGTAGCGGATGTTGAAGCCGTGACCGAAGAAGAGCGCGTCGCCGTCCTTGAGGTTCGGCGCGATGTCCTGCTCGTAGATGAAGCGCTGCTTCGTGTCCGGCGCGAGGATCATGATCAGGTCGGCTTCGGCGCTGGCCTCGGCCGGGGTGAGCACGCGGAGACCCTGCTCCTCGGCCTTGGCCCGCGACTTCGAGCCCTCGGGCAGGCCGATGCGGACGTCGACGCCGGAGTCGCGCAGGCTCAGCGAGTGCGCGTGGCCCTGGCTGCCGTAGCCGATCACGGCGACCTTGCGACCCTGGATGATCGAAAGGTCCGCGTCGTCGTCGTAAAAGATTTCCACTGCCATGAGGGGTACTACTTCCTTTCCTGACTTACAAACAAAGAATGACTAGCGAGCGGAGGTGGCGGTGATCGAGCGGGAGCCCCGGCCGACCGCGACCATGCCGGACTGGACCAGTTCACGGATGCCATAGGGCTCCAGCATCCGGAGCAGGGCACCGATCTTGTCCGAGGTCCCGGTGGCTTCGACGGTGAGCGCCTCGGGAGACACGTCCACCACCTTCGCGCGGAACAACTGCACTGTTTCGAGGACCTGGCTGCGCACGGTGTTGTCGGCCCGGACCTTCACGAGCAGCAGTTCACGCTGCACGGCTGTGGACTTTTCCAGTTCCACGATCTTGATGACGTTGACCAGCTTGTTGAGCTGTTTGGTCACCTGTTCGAGCGGTAGCTCCTCAACGGCGACCACGATCGTCATCCGGGACACCTCGGGATTCTCCGTGGGCCCGACGGCGAGGGATTCGATGTTGAAACCACGCCGGGAGAACAGTCCGGAAACCCGCGCGAGGACACCGGGTTTGTTCTCGACCAGAACGCTCAGGGTGTGCACGCTCATCGGGCGTCTCCTTCTGCGGCCGCGTTGATTTCCGCCTCGGCGGCGACCTCGTCGTCGTCGAAGAGCGGGCGGATCCCGCGCACGGCCATGATTTCGTCGTTACCGGTGCCCGCGGCCACCATGGGCCACACCTGGGCATCCTTCCCCACCACGAAATCGATCACGACGGGGCGGTCGTTGATCTCCATGGCGCGCCGGATGGTGGCGTCGACGTCCTCCTTGGTCTCGCAGCGGAGCCCGGCGCAGCCGAGCGCCTCCGCGAGAAGGGTGAAGTCGGGGATGCGGTGCTTGTGGGTACCGAGATCGGTGTTGGAGTACCGCTCGGAGTAGAAGAGGTTCTGCCACTGGCGGACCATGCCCAGGTTGCCGTTGTTGATGACGGCGACCTTGATCGGCGCGCCTTCGATGGCGCAGGTGGCCAGTTCCTGGTTCGTCATCTGGAAACAGCCGTCGCCGTCGATCGCCCAGACCTGCTTGTCCGGCACGCCGAACTTGGCGCCCATCGCGGCGGGGACGGCGAAGCCCATCGTGCCGAGGCCGCCGGAGTTGATCCAGGTGCGCGGGTTCTCGTACTTCACGAACTGCGCCGCCCACATCTGGTGCTGGCCGACGCCCGCGGTGTAGACCGCATCCGGGCCGACGAGTGAACCGATGCGCTCGATGACGTACTGCGGCGAAAGCGTCCCGTCCTCGGGCCACTCGTAACCGGCCGGGTAGTCGTCGCGCCAAGCGCTCGCCTGCGTCCACCAGTCCGTCAGATCCGGCTTCGCGGACTTGTCGGTCTCGGCGCGGACGGCCTCGATCAGCTCGGTGATGATCTCCGCGCAGTCGCCGACGATCGGCACGTCCGCCTTGCGGTTCTTGGAGATCTCGGCCGGATCGATGTCGGCGTGGACGATGGCGGCGTCCGGCGCGAACGACGACAGCTGGCCGGTGACGCGGTCGTCGAAGCGGGCGCCGAGGGCGATCAGCAGATCCGCGCGCTGCATCGCGGCGACCGCGGCGACCGAACCGTGCATGCCCGGCATGCCCAGGTGCTGCGGGTGCGAATCGGGGAACGCGCCGCGCGCCATCAGCGTGGTGACGACGGGGATCCCGGTCAGCTCGGCCAGTTCCATCAGCTGGCGCGAGGCGTCGGCCTTGACCACGCCGCCGCCGACGTAGAGGACCGGGCGCCGCGACTTGCTGATCAGCCGGGCGGCCTCGCGGACCTGCTTGCCGTGCGGGCGCAGCGTGGGCCGGTAGCCCGGCAGCCGCATCTCCGTCGGCCAGGAGAAGGAGGTCATCTCCTGCAGGACGTCCTTGGGGATGTCCACCAGGACCGGGCCGGGGCGGCCGGTCGAGGCGAGGTGGAAGGCCTCCGCGATGGTGCGCGGGATGTCCGCCGGGTCGGTGACCAGGAAGTTGTGCTTGGTGATCGGCATCGTGATGCCGCAGATGTCGGCTTCCTGGAAGGCGTCCGTGCCGATCAGCGCGCGGGACTGCTGGCCGGTGATGGCGACGACCGGCACCGAGTCCATGTTCGCGTCGGCCAGCGGGGTGACCAGGTTGGTCGCGCCGGGACCGGAAGTGGCCATGCACACACCGACCTTGCCGGTCGCCTGCGCGTACCCGGTGGCGGCGTGGCCGGCGCCCTGTTCGTGACGGACCAGGACGTGGCGGACCTTCGTCGAGTCGAGCAGCGGGTCGTACGCCGGGAGAATGGTGCCGCCGGGAATACCGAACACGACCTCCGCGCCCACCGCCTCGAGCGAGCGGACGAGCGACTGCGCGCCCGTGACCCGCACCGGGGTCCCGGCGGGCGGCGCCGGCTTGGGTCGGGCACCGGAGGTACCGGAGTTCGCATCAGCTCGCGAGGTGGCACTAGTCATCGCTGTTTGCCTCGTCTTGTCTAGTCACTCGTTCGGGTATTCATTGGCTGGTTCGGCAGTGAAATTGTTCCAGGCAACAAAAAACCCCCGCCGACCGGAGTGGTCGCACGAGGGTCGCGCGTCGACGCAGCGGAGACTTCCCTAAGCGTCGACGCGCTTGGGAAGTACGAGGCCGGTCTGCGTTGTCACGAGAGTGAAGCTAGCCGGTCGCCGTCAAGAGTGTCAACTCTGCGGGACGGCGATTCCGCATGCTGGACACCTTCGATGTCTCGCGCGACCCGCGTTCGGGGCCTTCGAGGCGGCGGTGCACCATCTTTGACGTGGCAGAAGAAAAGCAGCGGGAACAGGCGAACGAGGACCGCAAGGCCGTCTTCAAAATCCCGAACACGGCATTGCTGGCGATCGCTTTCCTCGTCGTCTGTGTGACGCCTGTCGCGTTCGGCGACGTGCCGTATCTCCAGTGGCTCTACCTCTTCCCGATCGCGCTGGCGGTGTTCGTCATCCGGACCCGCACGACGGCGACGGCGAAGGGGCTGGAGGTCCGCACGATGTTCGGGCGCAAGGACCTGCCGTGGACGTCCCTCAAAGGCCTCGCCATCACTGACAAGGCGAAGGTGCAGGCGGTACTGAAGGACGAGACCAAGGTCGCTCTCCCCGCCGTGCGCACCCGCCATCTTCCGGTGATCTCGCTGGTCAGCGCGGGCCGGATGGCCGATCCTTCCGGGCTGACCGACGACGTGGGCGAGACTCCGGAAAAGCGCGGCGATTCCGGGGAGTAGGATTGGTAGGACCAGTTTGGCGCTCGTTCGCCCTGGTCCCCATCCCGAACCTTGGAGTCAGCCGTGCCTCAACTCCGTTCCCGGACCACCACCCACGGCCGCAACGCGGCGGGCGCGCGCTCGCTTTGGCGCGCCACCGGAATGACCGACAGCGACTTCGGCAAGCCCATCGTCGCCATCGCGAACTCCTACACCCAGTTCGTGCCGGGGCACGTGCACCTCAAGGACCTCGGCGAGATCGTGGCCGGCGCGGTGAAGGAGGCGGGCGGGGTCGCCCGCGAGTTCCACACGATCGCCGTCGACGACGGGATCGCCATGGGGCACAGCGGAATGCTCTACTCGCTGCCCTCGCGCGAGATCATCGCCGACTCGGTCGAATACATGGTGAACGCCCACCAGGCCGACGCGCTGGTGTGCATCTCCAACTGCGACAAGATCACCCCCGGCATGCTGAACGCCGCCATGCGGCTGAACATCCCGGTGGTGTTCGTCTCGGGTGGACCGATGGAGGCCGGGAAGGCCGTGGTCGTCGGCGGTGTCGCGCAGGCGCCGACCGACCTGATCACCGCGATCGCCGCGTCGGCCAGCAGCGAGGTCGACGAGGACGGTCTGTCCATTGTGGAGCGCTCGGCGTGTCCGACCTGCGGTTCGTGCTCGGGCATGTTCACCGCGAACTCGATGAACTGCCTCACCGAGGCCCTCGGGCTCTCGCTGCCGGGCAACGGTTCCACTCTCGCCACGCACGCCGCCCGCAAGGCGCTGTTCGAGGACGCGGGCCGCACGGTCGT
Source organism: Amycolatopsis sp. NPDC102389 (assembly GCF_044765885.1). Lineage (NCBI taxonomy): Bacteria > Bacillati > Actinomycetota > Actinomycetes > Pseudonocardiales > Pseudonocardiaceae > Amycolatopsis > Amycolatopsis sp. NPDC102389. The sequence continues at coordinate 45,802 of NZ_JBIWKX010000039.1, read as the reverse complement.
CGAGCTGTGCAAGCGCTGGTACGAGCAGGACGACGAGTCCGTGCTCCCGCGCTCGATCGCGTCGAAGAAGGCGTTCGAGAACGCGATGGCCCTCGACATGGCGATGGGCGGTTCGACCAACACGGTGCTGCACATCCTCGCCGCCGCGCAGGAGGGCGAGGTCGACTTCACCATCGACGACATCGACGCGATCGGCCGCCGCGTGCCGTGCCTGTCGAAGGTCGCGCCGAACTCGGACTACCACATGGAGGACGTCCACCGCGCGGGCGGAATCCCGGCCATCCTCGGTGAGCTGCACCGCGGCGGGCTGCTGAACACCGACGTCCACTCCGTGCACTCGCCGGATCTCGAGTCGTGGCTGTCCACTTGGGACATCCGGGCGAAGGAGCCGTCGGAGCGGGCGATCGAGCTGTTCCACGCGGCGCCGGGCGGAGTCCGCACGACCGAGGCGTTCTCCACCGAGAACCGCTGGTCCTCTTTGGACACCGACGCCGCGGACGGCTGCATCCACGACGTCGAACACGCCTACACCAAGGACGGCGGGCTCGCGATCCTGCGCGGCAACCTCGCCGAAAACGGCGCCGTCATCAAGTCGGCGGGCATCGACGAGGAACTGTGGCACTTCGAGGGCCCGGCCCGGGTCCTGGAAAGCCAGGAAGAGGCGGTCTCGGCCATCCTCAAGAAGGAGATCCAGCCCGGCGAGGTGCTGGTGATCCGCTACGAAGGCCCGGCGGGCGGCCCCGGTATGCAGGAGATGCTGCACCCGACGGCGTTCCTCAAGGGTTCGGGGCTGGGCAAGAAATGCGCGCTGATCACCGACGGCCGGTTCTCCGGCGGCTCGTCGGGCATCTCGGTCGGGCACATCTCGCCCGAGGCCGCCGCGGGCGGGGCGATCGGCCTGGTCCAGAACGGCGACCGGATCCTGCTCGACGTCCACGAGCGGCGGCTCGAACTGCTCGTCGACGCGGACGTGCTCGCCGAGCGGCGCGCGAAGATGGAGGCGAGCGAGCGGCCGTGGCAGCCGGCCTCGCGGGACCGGAAGGTCACCGCCGCGCTGCGGGCCTACGCGCGGATGGCGACTTCGGCCGACACCGGCGCCGTCCGGGACCCGAGCAAGTAGCACGCATTCAGAGGACTAAATGCGCCCTTTGCGCATTTAGTCCTCTGAATGCGAGACGTCAGCGGCAGAGGACGATCACCACGACCGAGGCGGCCGCGGTCAGCAGCAACCCGATCAGCCCGAACGAAAGCGGCCGCTTCCGCCACGGGGTGTTGACGTCCAGCGCGATCCGCCCGGAGCCCGCGAGCAGGACGGTCAGCGAAGCGGCGGCCAGCAGGAGTTCGAACTCGAAACCCTGCCCCTGCTTCTGGAAGAACCCCCCGCCGAACTTCACGTAGACGATGTTCGCGCAGACCCCGAGCAGCGCGGCGGCACCGATCGGGGTGAACAGGCCCACCAGCACGAGCGCGCCGCCTGCCATCTCACTGATCCCGGTGATCCACGAAAGCAGCGTGGTCTGGCTGGTGTAGCCGAAGTCGCCGAGCACCCTGGCGAAGCCGCCGACCCCCGGGCCGCCGAAGGCGCCGAAGAGGTGTTGGAGCCCGTGCGCGCCCATCGTCACGCCGAGTACCACTCGCAGGACGAGCAGACCGAGATCGATCCCGCCCCTGGTCTCCGCCGGGCCGGGGCCGCTGTCGGCGTCGGCCACGTCCGAGATCATGCTGGTCTGATAGTCATCGCTCACGCGCGAAGGGTAGGGGAAACCGGCCCGTCAGGCGACCGAACCGCCGGAGCGGATCAGAACAGGGTCGCGGGTTCGACCGGTTCGGGCTCGGGCAGCGGGTCGAGACCGGGCACCAGGGCACGCACGTCGTCGTGGAACCGGCGGGCGAGCGCCGGGGCGTCGTCGTTGTCGGGCGTGTGCACGAAGACCGTCGGCGACCGGCCCTCGCGCAGCCATCCGGCGACCACCTCGGCCCACGGCCGCCATCCCTCGACGGTCACCTCGGCCGAGTCCCGGCCCAGGTAGCGGACGACCGGGTGGCCGGTCAGCGCCCGCGTCCGCCGCGGCAGCCGGGGTTTCTTGGCCCAGGCGTCCTGTTCGGCCTCGCTGACCGGCGGACTCGCGAAGAAGACCGTGGTGTCGAACGGCACCCACTCCGCGTCCGCGTCGGCGAGTGTCCTCTCCAGCAGCGACGTCGCGTCGGTGTGGAACGCCGGGTGACGCACCTCCACGGCGCGCCGGAGACCGGCGGGGAGACGGCGCAGGAAGCGGCCGAGGGCGTCGACGTCCGGCGGGCCGAACGAGCCGGGCAGCTGGGTCCACAGGACCGCCCGTTCGCCGAGGGGTTCGATCGCGTCCAGGAACGCCCGCATCTCGGTCTCGACACCGGCGAGCCGTTTCTCGTGCGTGACGATCTTGGGCAGCTTGACCACGAACCGGAAGTCCTGGCCGGTCTGCCGCGCCCACGTCTCGACGGTTTCCCTCGCGGGGGTCGCGTAGAACGTGGTGTTGCCCTCGACCGCGTTGCACCAGCCGGCGTAGGCCCTCAGCCGCTCCCCGGCGGGCGTCGACCGCGGCACGAACCGCCCGGCCCACGCCTTGTGCGTCCACATCGCGCACCCGACATGAAGATTCGCCACGCCGATCAGTATTCGCCGTGGACCAGGTTCTTCGGCAGCTCCCCGCCCAGATAGTGGCTCAATTCCCGGGCCACCACCGCGTAGGCGCGCTGCCGCCGCCCGCTCACGGCGCCCGCGACGTGCGGTGTCAGCAGCAGTCCCGGCACGTCCCACAGCGGATGCCCGTCGGGCAGCGGCTCCGGGTCGGTGACGTCGAGGGCGGCACGCAGCCGTCCCGACGCGAGTTCCGCGACGAGCGCGTCGGTGTCCACGACCGGTCCCCTCGAAACGTTGACGAGGATCGCGTCGTCCGGCATCGCGGCCAGGAACTCCGCGTCGACCATGCCCCGCGTGTGCGGCGTGAGTGGCACCATCAGGACGGTGACGTCGTGTTCGGGCAGCAGGGCGGGGAGTTCGCCACTGCCGTGGACACCCTCTCGGGCGGTCGCTCCCACCATCGTGCAGCGCACGTCGAACGTCTCCAGCCGCCGGCGCAGATGCCTGCCGAGGTCGCCCGCGCCGATGATGAGGGCGCGTTTGCCCTGCAGCGTGTCGGTGGTCCGGCGCTCCCAGTGCTTCCGCCGCAGGCCGTCGGTGAAACCGTCGAGACCTCGATAGATCGAGAGCAGGACCGCGACGACCCACTCGGCCGAGCTTCCGCCGTGCGCGCCGCGGCAGGTCGAGAGCAGGACGCCGTCCGGCACCTTGCCGACCCAGTCCTCGGCCCCCGCCACCAGCAGCTGCACGAGTTTGACGTTCGGCAGTTCGCGCCAGAGTTCCTCGCTGGGCTGGTCACCGGTCACGAGGACCTCGGCCTCGGCGGCTTCGGCGGGCACCCGCTCGCCGCGGCGGTACACCACCGGACGCACGCCCTCGATCTCCGAAAGCGCGGCCACTCCCTCTTCGTCGGGCACGAGAACGGTCACTGTCATGATCGCCACGGTATCGAGAGACTCTTACCGGTGGCTCACGTACGCCCACCTAGGCTGGCCCCGTGCGTACCCGGTACCGGCGGAAATGGACCGCGCCGCTGGCCATCTTGGCCTGCGGTGCGCTGATGCTCTCCGGCTGCGCCGAATTCGACAACACGGCCGCCGGGCAGAAGTTCACCCCGGTCAATCCGCCGTCCCCCGAGGTCCCGCCGCAGATCGGGCCGGGCGGTGAAGCGGGCGACGCCGGTCCCGGCCGGGGGAACGGGCCGAACCAGACACCGTCGCCGGTCCCGCCCCCGCAGGGGTGCAAGGACTTCGACAAGGCCGTCATCGCGACCTGCCTGGACACCGTGGCCGCCGTGGCCGCGATCCCCGGTGACGGCACCGCGCCCAGCGCGCTCGCGGGAGAACGCAAGAGCGGCCGGATCCTGCTCGCCGCCGCGGAGAAGGACCCGGCCGCCTGGGCGGCGATCCCCGTGGACGGCTCGGGCGACGGCGGCCTCACCTCGCTCGCCCTCTCCCCCGGTTTCGCCGAAGACCAGCTCGTCTTCGCCTACATCACCACCCCGACGGACAACCGGGTCGTCCGGCTGGCGAAGGGCCAGGCGCCGAAACCGGTGCTGACCGGCATCCCCAAGGGGGCCACCGGCAACCGCGGCGCGATCGGCACCGACGCCAAGGGCGCGCTCCTGGTCGCCACCGGCGACGCGGGCAATCCCGGGCTCGCGGCCGATCCGTCGTCGCTGGCCGGGAAGGTGCTGCGCATCGACACCTCCGGCAAACCTGCGGCGGGCAACCCCACGGCTGGTTCGGCGGTCTTCTCGACCGGCGTGCACTCCCCCGGCGGTATTTGCCGTGACCAGACCGGTTCCCGCGTCTGGCTCACCGACCGCCTGGCCGACAAGGACGTCCTGTACCGGCTTCGCGGCGGTCAGCCGCTCACCACCCCGGCCTGGAGCTGGACCGACAAACCCGGTGTGGCGGGCTGCGCGGATTTCGTCGGCGCCACCGGCTATCTCACGATCACGACGTCGATCGCGGGCAACCTGCAGAACCTGCCGGTCACCCCGGACGGGGCGGTGACCGGCAAGCCCAACGTCTTCATGGACGGCAAGGTCGGCAAACCGCCGAAGACCTTCGGCAGGCTGTCCGCGATGAGCATGGTCAACCCGCAGATCGCGCTCGCCGGGACGGTCAACAAGGACGGCGGCGCACCGGTTTCCAGTGACGACCGCGTCGTCATCATCACGCCTTCGGCCAGCTCCGGCGGGGGCGGCAAGGACTGAGCGGCCCTTACCGGGACGGCCTCGGAGGGGCGGGCGGGGTGAACCGCGTGAACGACGGCGGCATGGCCTTTTCCTTGCCCTGCGGGTCGAACAGCTCCGGCACGAGCCGGTAGCCGTCTCCCAGCGTGTTCGCGGCGGCGGTGAGCCGGCGCGGCTCGGTGGACGGCCAGCGGCCGGTGTCCGCCCGGGACAGCAGGGTGCGCAGCAGGACGATCTCCTCGGCCGCGTTGAACGAGCAGTGCCCGCCCCGGCTGACGTAGGTCTGCCTCAGCAGAGCGGGATCGCCGTTGCGCCGGACCTGGTCGCCGTACCACCGAACCTGCCCCGCGACGGCGCCACCGTCACCGGTGGTGTGCGTGGTCAGCACGGGTGACGGCGTGGTCCCGCGCGCCACGGTGTAGCGGTGCATGTAGGCCTCCGCCTTCGGATCCGCCGAAATCCGGGGAGCCGCGGCGAGCCGGTCCAGGTCGGCCTCCAGATCCACGCCGCCCGTCCGGTAGGCCTGCCGGACCAGGTCGAGACCGCTGGATCGGGCGAGCTGACGCCGATAGTCGATCCCGGTGTTCGACGACGGGTTCCCGCCGGCCCGGTGCTCGATTTCGGGACGCGCGGCCGGTCCGTAGCCGTACAGGTAGGCGCCGGCGACCCACATCGCCTGCTGGGCGAGACGGTCGGCGGGCGCCGCCGGCTCCGGCTCGTGCGCGAGCGCCCAGCCCGGAACGGTGCCCAGCGCTCCGGCCAGCGCGATCCGCGCCCGGCCCGCTTCGGTCTTCTGGGCTTCGGTCACGACGGCTTCGAGCGCCGCCTGCGCGGCCTGCGGATCACGGGGCCGGACCAGGTCGATGTCCGCTCCGGGCGCCAACAGCGTCTTGAGCGCGAAGAGCATGTCCAGCGCGCTGTTCCACGTGCCGTTCGTGTCGTACTCACCGCATTGGCTCAGGACGCCGTCGAACCGGCCCGGGTTGTTCTCCGCCAGCTTCAGGGAGATCACGGCACCCATGGACATGCCGCTCGTAAGGGTCCGTCGTGGTTTGCCCACGTTGTCCTGAAACCAGTCCAGCAACGCGATCTGATCGGTCAAGGCCTCCTCGATCGCGTGCCCGAAGACGCCCTTGTAGTTCGACGCGGCCAGCGCGTAACCCTGGTCGAGCAGCCATCTTTCGGTCTCCGGCCGGGTGGCCAGCATGATCCGCTCCGGCTTCCACGGCTCCACGTAAAGCCCGTGGCTGTAGAGCACCAGCGTTCCGTTCCAGCGTTTCGGCACTTTGACCAGGTAGTCGGCGCCATCGATCGTCCCCTCATGGACGCGCGGGGGTTCTTCGGCCGCCGCCGGCGCGGCGGTGCACAGCGCCCCGAAGAGGAGCGCGACGAGCACGGTGACGAGTGTCCTGCGTGGAGTGGTCATACAGGACAAAATAGGTGACCAAATGGTCACATGTCAAAGCGTTTTTCGTCGCCCCTCTTACGCGGTAAGGGGATCAGGGGCGACGGGTGCGGGTCTCGGCGCGGAGGAGGCGGACGTCGAAGAACGCGACGACGACGGAGATCGCGGCGGCCGCGAGGCCGAGATAGCGGCCGAGACCGGTCCCGATCTCGATACCGGCGGCGGAGAGGATCCCGCGCTGGTCGGCGTCGAACTGCCAGTCGAGGGTGGTCCAGCCGAGCACCATCAGCAGCAGCGCGCCGATGGCGGCCATCAGCCAGAGATGCGGCAAACCGGCGCGGCGGACGGCGTCGACACGGCCGAACAGCACGACCGCGAGGCCGGGAAGGAACAAAAGGAAGAGCGGTGCCCAGGCGAGAAAGCCCGAACGCCAAGCGTCACGCGTGACGTCGGTGGCGGGCAACGTCGCCAGCACGTCTTCGATTTCCGGGCGCGAGGCGGTCAGCGTCGTCCACGGAAGGAACAAGGCCACCAGCGCGAGCAGCCCGGCCGCGAGGCCGAGCCACTCACGCCAGGTGACCTTGTTCAAAGCGAGATCAGGCACCGACTCGCTCGACGATCAGTTCGCGCACGCGCTTGGCGTCGGCCTGGCCCTTGGTGGCCTTCATGACCGCGCCGACGATCGCCCCGGCCGCGGCCACCTTGCCGCCGCGGATCTTCTCGGCGACATCGGGCTGCGCGGCCAGCGCCTCGTCGACCGCCGCGATGAGCGCGGAGTCGTCGGAGACGACCTTCAGGCCGCGCTTCTCGACGACCTCGGACGGCGAACCCTCGCCGGCGAGCACGCCCTGCACGACCTCCTTGGCCAGCTTGTTGGTCAGCTCACCGGAGTTGACCAGCGCGATGACCTCGGCCAGCTGCGCCGGGGTGATCGCCAGCTCGGCCAGCTCGATCTCGCGGGAGTTGGCCTCCTGCGCCAGCGTGTTGACCCACCAGCTGCGGGCCTCGTCCGGCGTCGCGCCCGCCTCGACGGTCGCGGCGACCAGGTCGACCGCACCGACGTTGAGCAGGTCGCGCAGCGCCTCGTCGGTCAGGTTCCACTCCTGCTGGATGCGCTTCCGGCGCTCCGACGGCATCTCCGGCAGCGTCTTGCGCAGCTCCTCGACCCATTCGCGCGACGGCGCGATCGGGACCAGGTCGGGCTCCGGGAAGTACCGGTAGTCCTCGGCGGTCTCCTTGGTACGGCCCGAAGACGTGGTGCCGTCGGCCTCCTGGAAGTGCCGCGTCTCCTGCTTGATCGAGCCGCCCTCGGCGAGGATCGCCGCCTGGCGGGTCATCTCGTAGCGCACGGCGCGCTCGACGCTGCGCAGCGAGTTGACGTTCTTGGTCTCGGTGCGCGTGCCGAACTCGGTCGCGTCCTTGGCCATCAGCGAGACGTTCGCGTCGCAGCGCAGGGAACCCTGGTCCATGCGGACGTCAGAGACGTCCAGCGCGCTCAGCAGATCCCGCAGGGCGCTCACGTACGCGCGGGCGACCTCGGGGGCGCGGCCGCCGGTGTGCTCGATCGTCTTGGTGACGATCTCGATCAGCGGCACGCCGGCGCGGTTGTAGTCGAGCAGCGAGTGCTCGGCGCCGTGAATCCGTCCGGTGGCGCCACCGACGTGCAGCGACTTGCCGGTGTCCTCCTCCATGTGCGCGCGCTCGATCTCGACGCGCACGACCTCGCCGTCGTCCAGCGTCACGTCGAGGTAGCCGTTGAAGGCGATCGGCTCGTCGTACTGCGAGGTCTGGAAGTTCTTCGGCATGTCCGGGTAGAAGTAGTTCTTCCGGGCGAACCGGCACCATTCCGCGATCTCGCAGTTGAGCGCGAGGCCGATACGGATCGCGCCCTCGACCGCCTTGCCGTTCACGACCGGCAGCGAACCGGGCAGACCGAGACAGGTCGGGCACACCTTGGTGTTCGGCTCGCCGCCGAACTCGTTGGCACAGCCGCAGAACATCTTGGTGTTCGTGTTCAGCTCGACGTGCACCTCGAGGCCCAGCACCGGGTCGAACCGCTCGATGACGTCGGCGTAGTCCATCAACTCAACCACGGCGGTCACTTCTTTCCTCCCAGCTCCGGAACCTCGTGCACCAGCGAGCCACCGTTGGCGGCGTCGCGCGCGACCTCGTAGGCGGCGCCGACGCGGTACAGCCGGTCGTCGGCCATCGCGGGGGCCATGATCTGCAGGCCGACCGGCAGGCCGTCCTCATGCGACAGTCCACTCGGGACACTCATCGCGGCGTTGCCGGCGAGGTTCGACGGGATGGTGCAGAGGTCCGCCAGGTACATCGCCATCGGGTCGTCGACGCGCTCGCCGATCTTGAACGCGGTGGTCGGCGTGGTCGGCGAGACCAGCACGTCCACCTTTTCGTACGCGGCTTCGAAGTCCCGCGTGATGAGCGTGCGGACCTTCTGCGCCGAGCCGTAGTACGCGTCGTAGTAGCCCGAGGAAAGCGCGTACGTGCCGAGCATGATGCGGCGCTTGACCTCGGGGCCGAAGCCCTTTTCGCGGGTCAGCGACATGACCTCTTCGGCGCTGTGCGCGCCGTCGTCGGACACGCGCAGGCCGTAGCGCATGGCGTCGAACCGGGCGAGGTTCGACGAGCACTCGCTCGGCGCGATCAGGTAGTACGCGGGCAGCGCGTAGGTGAAGTTCGGGCACGAGACCTCGACGACCTCGGCACCGAGCGCGCGCAACTGCTCGACGGCGGCCTCGAACGACCGCAACACGCCCGGCTGGTAACCGTCGCCGGCGAATTCCTTCACCACGCCGACGCGGACGCCCTTGAGGTCGCCGGTCAGGCCCTGGCGGGCCGCGGCGACCACCGGCGGGACCGGCGCGTCGATCGAGGTCGAGTCCATCGGGTCGTACCCGGCGATGACCTCGTGCAGCAGAGCGGCGTCGAGCACCGTCCGGGCGCAGGGGCCGGCCTGGTCGAGCGACGACGAGAAGGCGACGAGACCGTAGCGGGAGACACCGCCGTACGTCGGCTTCACGCCGACGGTGCCGGTGACCGCGCCGGGCTGGCGGATCGAGCCGCCGGTGTCGGTGCCGATCGCGATCGCGGCCTCGAACGCCGCGATCGACGCCGAGGAGCCACCGCCGGAACCGCCCGGGATGCGGGCGTGGTCCCACGGGTTGTGCGTCGGGCCGAACGCGGAGTTCTCCGTGGAGGAGCCCATCGCGAACTCGTCCATGTTGGTCTTGCCGAGCACCACGACACCGGCCTCGCGCAGCTTGCGCGTCACGGTGGCGTCGTACGGCGGGATCCAGTTCTCCAGGGTCTTCGAACCGACCGTGGTCGGGATGCCCTTGGTGGTCAGCACGTCCTTGAGCGCCAGCGGGACACCGGCGAGCGGCGACTTCGGCGCCTTGCCCTCGGCGACGTCGGCGTCCACCGCGCGGGCCGCGTCGAGCGCGCCCTCGGTGTCGACGTGCAGGAACGCGTGGATGTGGTCGTCGACCTCGGCGATCCGGTCCAGGTGGGCCTGGGCGACCTCGACGGCCGAGACCTCACGGGACTGGATCTTCTCCGCCAGCTCGGCGGCGGTCAGCTTGACGATTTCGGTCACTGTTCTTCTCCCAGAATCCGCGGCACCCGGAAACGACCCTCTTCGCTGGCCGGCGCACCGGCCAGCGCCTGCTGCTGGGTCAGCCCCGGTCGGACCGTGTCCTCACGGAACACGTTGGTCAGCGGCACGGCGTGCGACGTGGGCGGGACATCCTCGCCTGCGACCTCGCTCACCTTGGCCACCGAGTCCAGGATCTGGTCGAGCTGGCCTGCGAAGACGTCCAGCTCCTCTTCGGTGACGGCAAGCCTGGCCAGCTTGGCGAGGTGTGCGACCTCGTCGCGGGAAATGTTGGGCACGCGGGTGACTCCCGGGGTGTGCTGTGCGGGTTCTGTCGGAAGCTGCAAGTCTATGGTGGCGGCGTCGGCGGACTCGACTGGGTTATGCCGCGGCCTGCGCTCCCATGTCGGGTAAGGAGTGCCTGGTTCGTTATCCCGCGCCCCGGACGTCGGTCCCCATTACCTCGTCCGGTCTGTCACAATCGGCGCCCGGCGTAGCGCGTTCCACGGCGAGGCTGGGACGCCTGAGGCGAGAGGGGCGCGTGTGTCGTTCCTGATCCGGGTCCAATTACCGGACACCCCGGGGACCCTCGGCGCGGTCGCCACCGCGCTCGGCACCGTCGGCGCCGACATCCTGAGCGTCGACGTGGTCGAACGGGGCGGCGGTGTCGCCATCGACGACCTCGTCGTCGAAATCCCCTCCGGCAGGCTGCCGGACGCGCTCATCACCGCCGCCGAAAGCGTCGACGGGGTCGAGGTCGACGCCGTCCGGCCGTACGCCGGGGTGCTCGACACCCACCGCGAGCTCGAACTGGTCGAGGAGATCGCCGCGAAGCCCGCTTCGGGGCTGGAGATCCTCGCCGAAGGTGTGCCGCGGATCATCCGGGCCGGCTGGGCCGTCGTCGTCGAGCACGCCGACGCGGGCGCGATCCGGCTGGCGTCGTCCAACGCCGCGCCCGAAACGCCGATCACCGACCTGCCTTGGCTGCCGCTGGAACGCGCCACCATCCTCGACGCCGAGGAGGCCTGGGTGCCGGAGACGTGGAAGGAATTGGGGACCGAACTCGCGGCGACGCCGCTGGGGAAGCCCGGCAAGGCGCTGCTTGTCGCGCGACCGGGCGGGCCGAACTTCCGGGCCGCCGAGGTGGCTCGGCTGGCGCATTTCGCGGGGATCGTCGCCGTCGTGCTGGACAGCTAGCTCCCGCTCACGAGTCGAAGATCGCCTCGGCCCGGAGCTCGGGGACGACCTCGGCGATACGCACATAGTCGACGTCCTTGTGGATCAGGACGGCCTTGTGCCGCACCGCCACCGCCGCGATGAGGCAATCCATCGCGGAACGGACCCGGTGCCCGTCCGCACGGACGGCCCGGGAGATCTCCGCCGCGCTCCTGAAGTCGATCGCGGGATCGACGCCCAGGTTCACGAAACCGGCGAGGGTCCGCTCAAGACGAGGGAGCGCCTCGGCGCTCGCACCCGCCAGCAGCTCCATGACGATCGGCTCGGAGGTCACGATCATCTTCGGCTGCGCGGCCAGCTCGACGACCAGATCCCTCGCACGCGTGGCGCGTTTGCGCAGGAAGTCGATCCACACGGAGCTGTCGATCAGGCACCGTTGTTCAGGAGGCATCGCGCCACTTGCGGTCCGCGGAGTCGTCGCGCATCTCGTCCAGCTCCGCGTCCCAGCCGATCCCTTCCAGCGCCAGGATGTCGGCGGTGGTGATCACCGGCGCGGCCTTTCGCAGCGCGAAATCCACCGCGTCCTTCTTGGTCTTGAACCCATAGCGATGCATCACGGCGGCGACCAGCTCGTCGTCTATGTCGATATTGGTCCGGCTCATACACCAACGATACACCAACGAGGTGTATCGACTCAGAGTTCCAGGCGGTAGGCGATCAACGTGACGCCGGGATGCGGCTCCCAGTCCCGTTCGGGCAGCCGCACGAAGCCGAGCCGCTCATAGAGCCGGTGTGCCCGCGTCATCGTCTCCAGGCTGCACAGCACCACCCGTGCCGCGCCGAGTTCCCGTGCCCGCGCGATGACCGCCCTGGTCAGGGCCTCGCCGATACCGCGCCCGGTCGCCGAGGGCAGCACCCCGAGCATGCGGAACTCCAGTTCGCCCTCGCGCGACAGCTCGGCGAAGGGCGTCCCCGGCCGGGCGATGGTGACGGTGCCGACGAGCGTGCCGTCCCCGTCCACGGCGACCAGCAGCTCGGCCAGTTCGGCACGCCGGGCGGCGTCGAGCAGTTCGGTGGCGTAGCCCACGCCGTCGACGAGGTTCCGCTCCGCGGAGTACGCGGCCAGCGTGAGCTCCCCGACGGCCTTCAGCTCTTCGGGCCGGGCGGGCCGGATCTCCAGGTCACTCATCGCTTTCCTCCCCGGTCGGCAGGGCGAGCTCGGCCGCGGCCTCGGGCCCCTCTTCCAGCAGCACCCGGAAGCCGTTCTCGTCGAGCACCGGCACCTTCAGCTGGACGGCCTTGTCGTACTTCGTTCCCGGCGCGTCGCCGACGACGACGAACGCCGTCTTCTTCGACACCGAACCGGCCGCCTTCCCGCCGCGGGCCATGATGAACTCCTTGGCCTCGTCACGGGAGTAGTCGTTCAGCGAACCGGTGACGACGATGGACAGGCCTTCGAGGTTGCGCGGGACGGACTCATCGCGCTCTTCCTCCATCCGCACGCCCGCCGCGCGCCACTTCTCGACGATCTCGCGGTGCCAATCGACCTCGAACCATTCCTTCGCGGCTCGCACGATGGTCGGGCCGACACCGTCGACGGCGGCGAGCTCCTCTTCGGACGCGTTCTCGATCCGTTCCAGCGAACCGAATTCCCGGGCGAGCGCCTGCGCGGCCGTCGGGCCGACGTGCCGGATCGACAGCCCGACGATGACCCTCCACAGTGGACGATCCTTGACGGTTTCCAGATTCTCCAGCAGTTTGCGCCCGTTCGCCGAGAGCTCCCCCGCCTTGGTGCGGAACAGCTCGACCTGGAGCAGCTTCTCCTCGTCCAGGTCGAAGATATCGCCCTCGTCGTGCACCACACCGGCGTCCAGCAGCGCCACCGCGGCCTCGTACCCGACCACCTCGATGTCGAAGACGTTCCGGCTCGCCAGGTGGAACAGCCGCTCCCGACGCTGCGCCGGGCAGAACCGCGCGTTGGGGCAACGGATGTCGATGTCGCCCTCCTTCTGGTACGCCAGTTCGGTGTCGCAGTTGGGGCAGCGCAACGGCATGACGAACTCGCGCTCTTCACCGGTGCGCGCGTCGGCGACCGGGCCGAGCACCTCGGGGATGACGTCGCCCGCCTTGCGGATGACGACCTTGTCCCCGATCAGCACGCCCTTGCGTTTGACCTCTTCCTGGTTGTGCAGCGTCGCCATCGCGACCGTGGACCCGGCCACCTTCACCGGCTCCATCACCGCGAACGGGGTGACCCTCCCGGTGCGGCCGACGTTGACCTGGATGTCCAGGAGCGTGGTGATCGCCTCTTCCGGCGGGTACTTGTAGGCGATCGCCCAGCGCGGCGCGCGCGAGGTCGTGCCGAGACGGCGCTGCAGCGCGACCTCGTCGACCTTGATGACGACGCCGTCGATCTCGTGCTCGGCGTCGTGCCTGTGCTCTCCCCAGTACTGGATGTGCTCCAGCAGTTCCTTGCCCGAAGTCAGCACCTTGCTGTGCGGCGAGACCGGCAGGCCCCACGCGGCGAGCGCGTCGTACGCCTCGGACTGGCGCTTCGGCTCGAAGCCCTCACGTTTGCCGAGGCCGTGGCAGATCAGCCGCAGATTGCGCGACTTCGTGATCTTGGGATCCTTCTGCCGCAACGACCCGGCGGCGGTGTTGCGCGGATTCGCGTACGGATCCTTGCCCGCCTCGACCATCTTCGCGTTCAGCGCCAGGAAGTCCTCGACGCGGAAGAACACCTCGCCGCGAACCTCGACCAGCGCGGGCACCGGGAACTCGTCCGTCCCCGTCAGCCGCTCCGGCACCTGCTCCAGCGTGCGGACGTTGAGCGTGACGTCCTCGCCGGTGCGGCCGTCGCCCCTGGTCAGCGCGCGGGTCAGGCGACCGTTCTCGTACAGCAGGTTGATCGCGAGCCCGTCGATCTTCAGTTCGGCGAGGTACTTCGTCGCGCCGATCTCCTTCTGGACCCGCTCGACCCAGGCCTCGAACTCCTCGGTGTCGAAGACGTTGTCGAGGCTGAGCATGCGCTCGAGGTGATCGTGCGCGACGAACTCGGTGGAGAACGTGCCGCCGACGTTCTGCGTCGGCGACTCCGGCGTCACCAGCCCTGGGTGCTCGTCCTCGATGGCCTGGAGTTCGTTGAGCAGCTCGTCGAACTGGCCGTCGGACACGATCGGTGAATCCAGCACGTAGTACCGGAACTGGTGCCCGCGGATCTCCTCCGCCAGCTCGGCATGCCTTTCACGGACTTCGGCCGGCACGTCGGTGACGTCCTGCGCGGGCGCTGGGTTCTCGGGAAGTTCGCTGCTCACGGGGGTGACTCTAGTCGGGGGCACCGACATTTCCGGACAGCCCGCCGACCACCTCGCGCAGTTCCAAGAGGGTCAGCTGCCCCTCCTGCGCCTCGGTCACCAGCTCGACCTTGCCCAGCCGTTCGGCCGCGACACGCTCACCCAGCGTGGCGTCCAGCGGCAGGAAGGTCATCGTCGTCCGGGTCTCCGGCGCGAGCTCTTCGATCAGCGGATGGAACACGGTCACGTCCACCCGTCCGGCTGATTCGTCCACCTTCGCGGTCACCCGGACGTCGGCGAGCGCGATGCGCGTCTCGCCGAGGTTGACGGTGACCTCACTCGGATCGGGCACCGGCGGCACGGAGTCGTGGTACTCCCAGATCGCGTCCTCCGGCGGCGCCGCGGCCTTCCACGCGTCGGTGTACGGGCGCAGTTCCGGATCCTCCTGGCCGGTCAGCACCAGCGAATAGATCGCCCGGTGCCCACGATCGAGGGAGAAGTGCAGCCGGGGGTGCAGCGCCTCGACGATGGTGCAGAGGTCGTGTTCCACGCGGTGCGGTTCGCGGTCGCCGAGGGCGGCGCTGACCTCCGGCAGGAGCGCGAACCAGGCCTCCCAGAACGTCTCCGCCGCGGCGGCCGCGTCCTCGGGGATCGGCTGCTCCGGCCAGGCGGTGCGGGGGTCGGGAACGTCCTCGGGCTTACGGGAACGGCGGAACAAACGCATGACGGGCACGCTACCGCGCCGCTCACCAGCCTTCAGGCGGTTCGGTGAAAGCCTTGCCGGACTCACGGCTGAGCGTGAGCGCGCGGCGCATCCACTCGGGAGTGGCACCCGCGAGCCCGCACGCCGGGGTCGGCACGACCAGGTCCGCGAGGATCTCGCGGCGGAAGCCGAGCCGGTCGACGAGCTTGAGCACGGGCGAAACCACGTCGCGCAGCTCCACCGGCACGCCGGGATCGGTGGTGGGGACGAGCCCGAGCATCAGTGTCGTGCCGGAGTCCAGCGTCTCGCCGATTTCGTCGAGCTGCCCGGGGGAAGCGCCCTTCAGCAGAGTGAAATCGAAGGCGATCGCCCGCGCCCCCGCCGCGCGCAGCAACGAGATCGGCGGCTTTTCGGCGCAGCAGTGCACCGCGACCGGCTGACCGGTGACGCGCTCCGCCCCGGAGATCACCGTCGACAGCAGTTCGCGGGCCTCCGGCGCGGGCACGGCGGGAACGGTGCCGTAGCCGGACGCCGTCGGGAGATCGCCGGCGAGGACCGCAGGCAGCGACGGTTCGTCGAACTGGATCACCACCGGCGCCCCGATGCGCGACTTCACTTCGTCGACGTGCTCGGCCAACCCGTCGAGCAGCGACGCGGCGAAATCGCGCAGCGCGCCCTTGTCGGTGAGGATCCGGTGCCCGCGCGGGAGTTCGACGTTCGCGGCGAGCGTCCACGGCCCGGCGACCTGGATCTTGAAGGCGGGCGGCGCGGCGCCCGCCTTTTCCCGCGCCTCCTGGACGGCGTCGAGGTCCCAATTCATCAGGTCGACGGCCCGCCGGTGGTCGTGCCCGGGACGGGCGGCCACCCGGTAACCGCTCGGCACCACCTCGACGGCGAGGTCGACGAGCAGCGCCGCCGTGCGGCCGATCATGTCGGCCCCGACACCGCGGGCGGGAAGTTCGGGCATACAGGGGAATTCGGGCAGTTCGCCGAACACGATCGAAGCGGCCTCGACCGGATCGGTACCGGGCAGGGAACCGATCGCGGTGGCCGCGCCTGGAGGCCAAGGTCGTTCGTTCACACCCGGATTCTCCCCTTGGTCCGACCTGGCGGGACGGCGGGGCGGGGGAGGACACGGACATTCGACGCAATTGCCGTCGGCGAGCCCCAGACGGCGCCGGGCGCATTACGCTGACCTGCCATGACGAGCTCTCCACAGCCCGCCGGCTGGTATCCCGACCAGCAGAACCCCCGGCTGTACCGGTGGTGGGACGGGCAGGCCTGGACCGCGAACACGCGGCCGTCGCACGACGCCGAGATGATCGAGCTGGACATCGAAGGCGCGGCCGACCCGAACAAGATCCGGGCGCAGGCGGCGAGGGGGACCCAAGGCCGGGCCACCGGGGTGGTCGGCGGCGGAACGCTGTTCTCCGAACCCGTGCTGGTGGTCAACCAGCGCGCGAAACTCATCGAGATGTCGAACGAGTTCGGCGTGTTCGACCAGAACGGCAACCGCCTCGGCGGCGTCGTCCAGGTCGGGCAGAGCACGTTGAAGAAGGCCATCCGGCTGTTCACGAAGTACGACCAATTCCTGACCCACCGCTTCGAGATCCGCGACGCGAACCACAGCACCGTGCTGAAGGTGACGCGGCCGGCGAAAGTGTTCAAATCCCGGTTCCTGGTGACGAAGGCCGACGACTCCCCCATCGGGGAAATCGTGCAGGAGAACGTCTTCGGCAAGATCCGGCTGGGTTTCGTGGTCGACGGGCAGAAGGTCGGCGGGATCTTCGCCGAGAACTGGCGGGCCTGGAACTTCGTGATCAAGGACCACGCCGACGTCGAGATCGCGCGGATCACCAAGACCTGGGGCGGTTTCGTGAAGGCCGCGTTCACCACCGCGGACAACTACGTCGTCGAGATCCACCGGCCGCTGCGGGATCCGCTGGCGTCGATGGTGGTCGCCTCGGCACTGACCATCGACACGGCACTGAAGCAGGACGACAACTGACGCCCCGCGTTTAGTCCTCTGGATGCGGTACTTGCACGCGCAAGGAACGCAATCAGAGGACTGAACGCGGGCGGACGAGTGACCGGGGTCTCACCCTGCTCAAGTGGACACTCGGCTTCCGGCGGCTCAAGGTGGAGGGACTGGGCGGCACACCGGAGTGCGTCCGGGACGGAGGTCACCATGGAGCCGTTGCCCGAAGACGGCGAACGGGACTGGGCCGAGCCAGGCGTCTACACGGTTTCGCCGGGGGTCCACCGGATCCCGCTGCCCCTGCCGCAGGACGCGCTGCGCGCGGTCAACGTCTACGTCGTCACCGACGGCACCCGTCTGGTCCTCGTGGACTCGGGCTGGGCGCTGGAGTCCGCGCGCGAACGGCTTTCGCGCGGGTTGAAGGCGCTCGGCGCCGGCCTCGGCGACATCGACGAATTCCTGATCACCCACGTGCATCGTGATCACTACACCCTCGCCGTGGAACTGCGCCGCGAGTTCGGCGGCAGGCTCGGGCTCGGGAAACGGGAAGAGCCGTCGCTGGTGCGTTCCGGCGATCCGGACCGGTTCCCGATGGAGGCGCAGGTCGGCCTGCTCCAGCGTTGTGGCGCGGACCCCGTCGTCGAGGAGCTCGCCAGGGCCTTCGGTGGTGTCCGGCACACCGAGGCGCATCTGTGGGAGCAGCCCGACGAATGGCTCGTCCCCGGAAAACGCGCGATCGTGCCCGGCCGCGAGTTCGACGTCGTGCCCACGCCGGGCCATACGGACGGGCACGTCGTCTTCGTCGACGACGAGGCGGGGCTGGTGTTCTCCGGCGACCACGTGCTGCCGCACATCACGCCGTCCATCGGCTTCCAGCCGGTGCCCACGGAACTGCCGCTGAGCGACTATCTCGACTCCTTGCGCCTGGTCCGCGAGATGCCGGACCGGCGCATGCTCCCCGCGCACGGCCCCGTCACCGGCAGCGTCCACGCCCGCGTGGACGAACTGCTGGAGCACCACCGCGATCGGCTCGAGGTCATGGGCTCCGAGATCACCGCGGACGTCACGACGGCGTACGAGGTCGCGTTGCGGCTGGGCTGGACGCGCAAACAGCGCAAGCTGCCCGACATGGACCCGTTCAACCAGATGCTCGCCGTGCTCGAGACCGGTTCGCATCTGGATCTGCTGGTGGCCCAAGGGAAATTGACCGCGACCGAGGCCGACGGGGTGCGACACTACGCCTCATGATCATCCGTCAAGCGCGCCGGGAAGACGTCGCGGCGATCGTCGGGATGCTCGCCGACGACCAGATCGGCAGCACCCGTGATTCCGCCGACGACCTCACGCCGTACCTCAAGGCCTTCGAGCAGATCGACGCCGATCCCGCGCAACTGCTGATCGTCGCCGACGACGGCGGGGAGGCCGTCGGCACGCTCCAGCTGTCGATCATTCCCGGTCTGGCCAGGAAAGGCGCGCTGCGCGGGCAGATCGAGGCCGTCCGGGTGCGGGCGAGCCATCGCGGCTCCGGCCTCGGCGGCGAGCTGATGACGTGGGCGATCGACGAATCGCGGCGGCGGGGCTGCGCCCTCGTGCAGCTGACGTCGGACGTGAAACGCGAGGACGCGCACCGGTTCTACGAACGCCTCGGTTTCGAAGCGAGCCACACCGGCTTCAAGCTGAAGTTCTGACCTCCTCCCGCATTTAGTCCTCTAAATGCGGGAGAAGTCAGCGGGTCCCCGAGATCTTCGCGCTGCCGAGCACCAGATCGCCTTCGGCCGCGTCGGTGCGGTACAGCACGACGACCTGCCCAGGTGCGACGCCGCGCAGCGGCTCGCGCAGCTGAATGGTGACCGAGTCCCCGGAAACCTCCGCGACGGCCTCGACGATCCCGCCGTGCGCGCGCACCTGAACGACGCATTCGGTCGGGCCGTCCAGCGGCCGCTCGCTCGGCCAGATCGGGCGGTCCGCCTCGATCACGTTCACGCCGAGGTCCCGCGCGGAACCGACCTTCACGGTGCCCGAGACCGGCTCCAGCGAGAGCACGTAGCGCGGCCGCCCGTCCGGCGCGGGCGCCTCGATGCCGAGCCCCTTGCGCTGGCCGACGGTGAAGCCGTGCACGCCGGTGTGCTCACCTAGCACGGCGCCGGTCTCGGCGTCGACGAGCTGCCCGGGACGCTGACCGAGCCGCTTCTCCAGGAAGCTCTTCGTGTCGCCGTCCGGGATGAAGCAGATGTCGTGGCTGTCCGGCTTCTTCGCCACCGACAGGCCCCTGCTCGCGGCCTCGGCGCGGACGTCGGTCTTCCACGAATCACCCAGCGGGAACAGCGAATGCCGCAGCTGTTCCGGGGTGAGCGAAGCCAGCACGTAGGACTGGTCCTTGCCGGAGTCGACGCTGCGCCGCAGCTCCGGCACACCGTCCACAAGGGACAGACGGGCGTAGTGCCCGGTGGCGACGGCGTCGAAGCCGAGCGCCATCGCCTTGTCCAGCAACGCTTCGAACTTGATCTTCTCGTTGCAGGTGACGCACGGGTTCGGCGTCCGGCCGGCGGCATACTCGCCGACGAAGGTCTCGATGACCTCTTCGGTGAAGCGCTCGGCGAAGTCCCAGATGTAGAACGGGATGCCGAGGATGTCGGCGGCTCGCCGCGCGTCGCCGGAGTCCTCGATCGTGCAGCAGCCGCGGGATCCGGTGCGCAGCGTGCCGGGCTTCGCCGACAACGCCAGGTGCACGCCGACGACCTCGTGCCCGGCGTCCACGGCGCGCGCGGCGGCCACCGCCGAGTCCACTCCCCCGCTCATCGCGGCCAGTACGCGCATCTTCCTCACACCTCTTGCTTCTGCGTCTGCTTGCGCATTCCGGCGAGTCCCGCCTGCCTCGCCCTGTCGACGACGCCCGCGATCTCCCTCGAAACCGCTTCAACGTCTTCCGGCGCCGAGGTATGCCCGAACGAGAACCGCAGCGACCCGCGCGCGGCCGCGGGTTCGGCACCCATGGCCAGCAGCACGTGGCTCGGCTGCGCGACACCCGCCGTGCACGCCGATCCAGTGGAACATTCGATGCCCTTGGCGTCCAAGAGCATCAACAGGCTGTCACCCGCGCAACCGGGGAAGGTGAAATGGGCGTGCGAGGGCAGGCGCTCGCCCTCGCCGCCGTTGAGCACCACGTCCGGCACCTCGCGCCGGACGGCCTCGATCAGGTCGTCACGCAGCTCGGCGACGCGTTTCGCGTACTCCTCGCGCCCGTCGACCGAGGCCTTCACCGCCGTCGCGAACGCGATCACCGCGGGGACGTCGAGCGTGCCCGAACGCACGCTGCGCTCCTGGCCACCGCCGTGCAGGACCGGCACGCACGCGGTGTCGCGCCCGAGCAGCAGCGCCCCGATGCCGTACGGGCCGCCCAGCTTGTGCGCGGTGAGCGTCAGCGCGGCCGCGCCGCTTTCGGCGAAGTCGACCGGCACGGCGCCGACGGCTTGGACGGCGTCGGTGTGCAGCGGGATCTCGTGCTCGGCGCAGACGGCGGCGAGTTCGGCGATCGGGTTGACCGTGCCGACCTCGTTGTTCGCCCACATCACGGTGACCAGCGCGACCGTTTCGGGGCTTTCGCCGATGGCGGTGCGCAGCGACTCGGGAGTGACCCGGCCGGCCTCGTCCACCTCGACCCAGACGATCTCGGCGCCCGCGTGCTGCTCCAGCCACTCGACGGACTCGAGGACGGCGTGATGCTCGACGGTGCTGCACAGCACCCGGCGGCGCTCGGCATCTTCGCCGTTGCGGGCCCAGAAGATGCCCTTGACCGCGAGGTTGTCGCTCTCCGTGCCACCGGCGGTGAAGATCACCTCGGACGGCCGGGCGCCCAGCGCCTCCGCGATCACCTCGCGGGCTTCTTCGACCCGGCGGCGGGCCCGGCGTCCCGAGGAATGCAGCGCGGAGGCGTTGCCCACTGTGGACAGCGCCTCGGACATCGCCGCTACGGCTTCGGGCAACATCGGAGTGGTCGCCGCGTGGTCGAGATAGGTCATCGCATCCTTCAGGGTAGCCCGTTCCGGGGCGTGACCAAGCCCACCCTGCTCAGCGGGTGGCGCCGCTCATACCCGACGGCCACCGGCCGGTCACCCGCACACCGAGCAACGCGATGCCGGTCAGCACGATCGACAGCACCAAGATCGCCACCGAAGGCTCCTTCGCCGACGCCAGCGAAGCGAGCAGAACACCACCCAAACCGATGGTCAGGGCCGATCCGACCCAGTCGCCGAGCTGCAGCGCCGAGGTGTTGAACCCACGTTCGGCTTCCGGCGAGTAGCGGAGCAGCAGCACCGAGATCGCGGGCATCGCGATACCCATCCCGGAGCCGCCGATCGCCGACGCCACGAACGCCATCCAGCCGGGGAACGCGGGCAGCGGGACGAAGGCGAAGATCGCCAGACCGGCCGCGACCAGCGCGAACCCGGTCCGCAAGGACGCCTCACGGGACCAGTCGAGCATGCGGCCCTGCAGCATCGACCCCGCCGACCAGCCCAGCGCGGTCACCGTCAGCGGCAAGCCGGCCAGCGCGGGGCTGTAGCCGTGGACCTCGGTCATCGTGAGCGGCAGGTACGCCTCCATCCCGGCGTACGCCCCCGCGATCAACGCGCGGGAAGCGATCACTGTCGGCAACCCCGGCCGCGACGTCAGCGTGCCGGCGGGCAGGAGTTTGCGGAGCGCGTACGCGAGGGCGACCAGGCCGGCGCCGCCGTAAGCCAGCGCCACGAAGGACGGATGCTGCGCCGCCCAGGTGAGCGCGGCGACACCGAGGGCGGCGACCACCGCGGGCACGACCCCGGCGCGCCGCGCGGATTCGGCGGGCGAGTGCGGGGGCAGCTTGCGGGTGACGACGACCAGCAGCGCGAGCCCGATCCCGGTCAGCGGGATCAGCCCCAGGAACACCCAGCGCCAGCCGACGCTCACGGTCACCACCCCCGCGACCGACGGCCCGATCACCGCGGGCAGCACCCACGCGGCGGCGTTGGCGGCGTAGATCACCGGGCGTTCCCGGTCGGTGAAGGTGAGCGCGATCAGCAGCGACACCGAGACCAGCAGGAGCCCGGAACCGAAGCCCTGCAACGCCCTGCCGAGCAACAGCAGCGGCATGTCGTGCGCGAGCCCCGCGACCAGCAGCCCGGCGGCGAACAGCGCGGTACCGGCGAGCAGCGCGGGCGCCGGGCCCTTGCGATCGCCGAGGCGTCCGGAAAGGACGGTCGCGACCACGCTGGCGACCAGAAACGTGGTGAACGGCCAGGCGTACAGCGCGAGGCCGTCGAGGTCGGCCACCATCGTCGGCATCGCGGTGGCGACGCCCATGCTTTCGAACGCGATGAGCGTGACCATGAGCAGCAGCCCGATGGTGGTCACGCGGTGCTCGGGTGTCCAGAGCACACCCTTCGGCTCGGCCTTGCCCCCAGTGATCGTCATACGGCAAGCCTGCAACCTCCAGCCCGGTGGAGGTCAAGCTCAGGACACGGCCTCCAGCCGCAGCTCCCGTGCCAGCACGGCGGCCTCACCGCGTGAGGTGACTTCCAGCTTTCCCAGGATCTTCCGCACGTGGAACTTCACCGTGTGCTCGGTCAGCGCCAGCTCGTCGGCGATCTGCCGGTTCCGCTTCCCGCGCGCGATCCCGGAGAGGACTTCGAGTTCACGCGGGTTCAGCCGGTCCAGCGGGCGCAGTTCCGGCGTTTCCCGCACGCCCAGCGGCAGGACGGCGGTGATCGTGGCGCCCCAGTCCGGTACCGCGTCGACCTCCCAGCGGCCGCCGAGCGGGGTGATCCGCTCGGTGAGGCCGGTGGCGGGCACGGCGCGGGCGACGTCCGGGCCGTCGTCGCGCACGGTGACCAGGAGGCGCTGCCCGTCGATCCGCCAGGACGCCCGGACCCGGGTGCTGCCCCGCTCCAGCGCGGCGAGCACGAGGCCGCGCGAGACCGTGCGGGCGGTGTGCGCGATGTCCTGCGGGAGCGGCCGTTCGTCGTCGGGCCCGGCGAAGTCGACGGTCACGTCGTTGTGGCGCTTCAAGGGATCCAACTGCGTGACGAGGGTACCGAACGCCTCCGAAGCGGGCTCGACCGAGAGCTCCTGGTCGCGGTCCGCGATCGAGCGCAGTTCGACCAGGGCGGCCGCGGCGAGGTCGGTCGCGGTCTGCCGGGCGGCGGCGTCGCCGAGCCGGCGGGACCGCAGCACCGCGAGCAGCGACGTCAAGGTGGTGGCGTGGGTCTGCCCCAGATCGGTGATCGCCCGCGCCCGCGCGGTCGCCGCCGCGATGTTGCTCTCCAGGACGGCGGGTTCGGGGTCGGTGGCGCGCTGGGCGGCGTTCACGCTGACGATGTCCCACAGCTTGGCGGCGAACGCCAGCGCGCTCTCCGCGGGCTCGTCCTCGGCGGGGACGAGCGCGATCATCGCGCCCTTGCCGATCACCGGCGCCGAGGTCAGGACGACGAGTTTCCGGCGTTTCCCGCCGAGCGTCTCTTCCGCCACCACCGCCTGGCCCGGGACGCCGAGCGCGGCGAGCCGTCGCAGCTCCGCGCTCGTGACCGCACCGGTGATCTCCGGGTCGCCGTGGACCTTGATCGGCAGACGGGAGCAGTCGCCGGTCTCCATGGCGGCCGCGCGATGCGGCAGGACGGCCGCGGCCGTCGCGGAGAAACGCGGCAGGAGTTCGGGGCGCGGAGCGGCGAGCATGTACTCGACCTGGCTCAACACGTGCAGCGGATCCATGACTCCACAGTAGGCGCGTCGCGGCGCGGGGACGCTGCTCTCCCGGCTAGTGAACACTGCTCGTCCGAGTGGTTCGGACAGGGCGGGGGCGCCGGTTGACTGATCGCAGCGAAGAAAATCCGATGAGGAGTGAACATGCGAGCGATCACCATCACCCAGTACGGCGAACCGGATGTCCTGCGGCTTGCCGAGGTCCCGCTGCCGGAGCCCGGCGCGGGTCAGGTGCGGGTCGCGGTCAAGGCCGCCGGCGTCAACCCGATCGACTGGAAGATCCGGTCCGGCGCGATGGCCGAGGTCCGTCCGGTCGACTTCCCGCACATCCTCGGCCTGGAACTGGCCGGCGTGGTGGACGCGGTGGGTGAAGGCGCCGATTTCGCCGTCGGCGACGAGGTCTTCGGCTGGTCGGACACCGGCACGTACGCGGAATACGCGCTGGCGAGCAAGGTCATCCGCAAACCCGCCGGGCTTTCGTGGTCCGAGGCCGCCGCGCTGCCCATCGCCGGCGAAACCGCGTTGCGGGTACTGGGCGAACTCGAGGTCAAGCCGGGCGAGACGGTGGTGATCCACGGCGCGAGCGGCCAGGTCGGCCGGATCGCGACGCAGGCCGCCGTCGCGCTGGGCGCCACGGTCATCGGGCTCGCCGGTGCTTCGTCGCTGGACGAGGTGAAGGCGCTCGGCGCGGTGCCGGTCCAGTACGGCGAAGGCTGGGTTTCGCGGGTCCGCTCGGTCGCGCCGGACGGCGTCGACGCGGTGTTCGACGCCGCCGGTTTCGGCGTCCTGGGTGATTCCGTCGAACTGCTCGGCTCACCCGACCGGCTGATCA
This sequence comes from Amycolatopsis sp. NPDC102389, assembly GCF_044765885.1. Lineage (NCBI taxonomy): Bacteria > Bacillati > Actinomycetota > Actinomycetes > Pseudonocardiales > Pseudonocardiaceae > Amycolatopsis > Amycolatopsis sp. NPDC102389. The sequence continues at coordinate 21,250 of NZ_JBIWKX010000039.1, read as the reverse complement.
CCATCGCGGACGCGGCGGCTTACGCGCAGGGGCTGAAGTTCTCGGCGGGCGGCTCGGAAACCCAGGCCGTGCTTGAGGATCTCGTCGCACGGGGGCTGAAGCTCAAGCTGGGCTCCAGCTACGCGCTCGCCGATGCCGCCGAAGCGCACCGGGAGAGCGCGACCGGTCACGCGGGCGGGAAGATCACGCTGACCTTCGAGTGAGCTGAAGGGGCCCATACCCGCATAGGACGCGGTGAAGGACGCTTTCACCACGTCCTATGCGGGGAAAGTCCCCTTCAGCCCGCCGGAGTTCGTGCGGGGGTAGAAGCCGGGGCCGCGACGGGACGCCGCCGCTGCACCGGGATCTGCACTCGCCCGAGCGCCGCCTGCACCGCGGATTCCGCCAGCAGGGCCAGTTCCCGCCGGTCCGAAGCGCGGCCCGGAGCGATCTCGGGACATACGTGCACCTCCAGCACCAGACCGCGCAAGGCCGCGACCCGCCGCAGTGAGGCGATGAGCGACTCCGGCCCGATGAACGCCGGCTGCGTCGTCTCCCGCCCGTCGGCGAGCCGGAAGCGCAGCGCGAGCGGCCGCACCGGGACCCCGCCGTCGATCGCGGCCTGGAAGGTCGCCGGGCGGAACCGGCCCGAACCCAGACCGCACCAGGTGGTGCCTTCCGGTGTCACGCTGACGAGTGATCCGCCGCGCATCGCGCCGGCGAGTTCGTCCATCGTCGCGGGCAGGCTCCGCAGGTTCTCCCGGTCGAGGAAGATGCTGCCGCCGCGGCGCACCAGCAGGCCGAGCACCGGCCAGGCGCCGACCTCTTTCTTGGCGAGCGCCCGCATCGGCTGCACGGCGTTGATCGCGATGATGTCCAGCCACGAGATGTGGTTGTTCACCACGAGCGCGCCACGGCCGGGCACGGCGCGGAACCGTTCGTCGCCGAGCACGCGCAGCTTCACCCCGAACGAGCGAAGGATCCCCGAGAAAAGCAGGCGCACCAACCGTTCCCGGGGCTTGCCGCGCAGCACGAGCACCAGCGGCGCCGACAGGAAGGCGCCGAAGATGACGCTGATCGCCGCGGTGAACCGCAGGACGCGCCGCGGGAACGCCACCGTCGGCGCTCCTTCGCTCAGGCAGCCGTCGCCGCACGGCGATTTCGGCATCCAGGCGTGAGTCATCCCTGCACTCCCAGGAAGAACTTGAGATACCGCTCGTCGACGTTGTGCAGATCCAGCAGGACGAAGAAGTCCGCGACCCCGAAATCCGCGTCGAGCGCCGGCGGGCCGTAGATCTTCGCGCCCAGCCGCGTGTAGCCCTTGATGAGCGGCGGGAGGATCGCGCGAGGCGGCCGCTCCAGGCCCTCGGTCCGCCAGGGGTTCAACGGCGTGACCCGAAGGGATTCGTCCGCATAGTGCTTGGCGCGCAGGGCATCCCAGACACCGGCGGCGTAAACCCCGCCATCGGTCAGCGGCACGGACGCGCAGCCCGCCAGATACCGGTGGCCGGCCAGCAGCATGTAGCGTCCGATCCCCGCCCAGACGAGGCTCACCACGGCGCCGCTGCGATGGTCGGGATGCACGCACGAACGCCCAGTCTCGACCAGCGAAGGACGCAGGGAATCGAGTGCGGTGAGGTCGAATTCGCTGTCGGAATACAGCTTTCCCGCCCGGGCCGCCCGATCGGGCGGCAACATCCGGTACGTACCCACGATCTCGCCGGTGTTGTCGTCCCGCACCACGAGGTGATCGCAGAACTCGTCGAAGTAGTCGACGTCGAGGCCGGGTTCCAGCGAATTGAGCGTCGCGCCCATTTCCTCGGCGAACACCTGATGGCGAAGGCGTTGCGCGGCAACGACTTCTTCATTCCCGTTCGCCACGAGGAGGGAGTAACGCGGCGCGTCGGCCGGGAGTTCGACACCTGCCTGGTCAGTACTGACGAGGAGCTGTGACGTCGTCATGACCCAGGTCTACCCCTGGAGGGGTACCAACGACAATGCGCCCGATGGCCGAATAGTGCACGTTCAGTTAATTGCGGGTTCTCAGGCTTCTCTCAGGGTGAAAAGTCACTTCCCGGTCACGAAAAAGGGGCCGCCGGGGAAATAAATCCCGGACGGCCCCTCTTCGAACGAAGGACTCAGCCCTTGCGCTTCTGGACCTCTTCGGTCAGCTGCGGCGCGACGTTGAACAGGTCGCCCACCACACCGAAGTCGGCGATCTCGAAGATCGGCGCCTCGGCGTCCTTGTTGACCGCGATGATGGTCTTCGAGGTCTGCATACCCGCGCGGTGCTGGATCGCGCCGGAGATGCCCAGCGCGATGTACAGCTGCGGCGAGACCGTCTTACCGGTCTGACCGACCTGGAACTGCGCCGGGTAGTAGCCCGAGTCGACGGCGGCGCGGGAAGCACCGACGGCGGCACCGAGCGAGTCGGCGAGCGCCTCGACGACGTCGAACTTGTCGGCCGAGCCGACACCGCGGCCACCGGAGACGACGACCGAGGCCTCGGTCAGCTCCGGCCGGTCGCCGCCGACGATCGGCTCGACACCGGTGATCTTGGCGGACTTCGCCGGGTCGCCCGCGGGGACCTCGACGGTCTCCTCGGCGGCGGCACCCTCGGCCGGGGCCGCCTCGACCGCGCCCGGGCGGACCGAGATGACCGGGACACCCTTGGTGGACTTGGACTTCACGGAGAACGCGCCACCGAAGATGGACTGGTCGACGCTGCCGTCGCCGTTCACGCCGACGGCGTCGTACAGCAGACCGGAGCCGAGGCGGACCGCGACGCGAGCGGACACCTCCTTGCCTTCGGCGCTGGCCGCGACGAGCACGGCGGCCGGGGAGGTCCGCTCCGCGAGCGCGGCGAGGACGTCCACCTTCGGGGTGACCAGGAAGCCGGTGGCGTTGTCGCCCTCGGCGACGTACACCTTGGCGGCGCCGTGCGCGGCGAGGGCTTCCTTCGCCTTGGCGGCGGTGCCGGTCGGGCCGACGACGACCGCGGACGGCTCACCCAGTTCACGAGCGGCGGTCAGCAGCTCGAGCGTGACCTTCTTGACTTCACCGTCGACGTGGTCGACGAGGACGAGTACTTCAGCCATTTCCCTATTCCTCCTCGAAACCTGTCTCAGATGAGCTTCTGCGCGACCAGGTAGGCGGCGACCTTGCTGCCGCCGTCACCCTCGTCCTCGACGCGCTCACCGGCGGTGCGCGGCGGCTTCGGGGAGGCTTCGAGCACGGACGACCACGCGTTGCCGAGGCCGACCTCGGCCGCGTCGACGCCCAGGTCCGCGACGGTCAGCGTCTCGACCGGCTTCTTCTTGGCGGCCATGATGCCCTTGAAGGAGGGGTAGCGCGGCTCGTTGATCTTCTCGCCGACGCTCACCACCGCGGGCAGGTTCGCCTCGAGGTGCGTGACGCCGTCCTCGGTGTAGCGGTCGGCCTTGATCGACGTGCCGTCGACGGTCAGCTCGTTCACGTGGGTCAGCTGCGGCAGGCCGAGCAGCTCGGCGATGATCGCCGGCACGGCGCCACCGCGGCCGTCGGAGGCCTCGTTACCGGTGATGACCAGGTCGAAACCTTCGACCTTCGAGATCGCGGCGGCCAGCACCTTGGCGGTGGCGATCGCGTCGGAGCCGTGAAGGGCCTCGTCGGAGACGTGGATGGCCTTGTCGGCGCCCATGGACAGGGCCTTGCGGATCGCGTCGGTCGCGCGGTCGGGACCCACCGAGACGACGGTGACCTCGCCCTCGCCGGCTTCCTTGATCTTCAGGGCTTCTTCGACGGCCTTCTCGTTGATCTCGTCGAGCACGGCGTCGGCGGATTCGCGATCAAGAGTGTTGTCGGCACCGGAGAGCTTCCGCTCCGAGTAGGTGTCCGGTACCTGCTTGACCAGGACAACGATGTTCGTCATGGGTCTACTTCGACCTCCCGTTAGTGGCCGGCGTCGGCCACGGGGCAACAGCTCTACTGGCCGGTAGATTAAGGCCATTTCAGTGCCGGGGCCCGCCGAGGTGACCTCATTCACCTGGATGCACGTTTTAGTGGGACCATCGTCCAGGTAATTCACCCGGAAGTGAGTGTAACCGGCCGACTAACCCGAACGGCCGTATTCCGGGGTACTCCCGGAGATGGTGAAGGGATAACCTGCCCCACCATGCGTTCCATGCCCGGCCCTGTCGCCGTGATCACGGACTCGACCGCCTGTCTTCCCGCCCCGGTCGCCGAACGCTGGGGAATCGGCGTCGTTCAGGTCCAACTGCAGGTCGGAGAGCAGCTCGACGAAGAGAACCGCTACGACCGCGAGGAGATCATCGGCCATCTGCGCGCCGGGACGCCGGTGAAGACGGCACCGCCCGAGGTCGCCGCGTTCTTCTGGGCGTTCCAGGACGCCGCGAGCAAGGGCGCCTCCGCGATCGTCAGCGTCCACATCTCGGGACGGATGTCGGAGACGGTGAACGCGGCCCGCGAGGCCGCCCAGCAGGTGAACGTCCCCGTCCACGTCCTCGACAGCGGGACCACCGGGATGAGCCTCGGTTTCGCGGCGACCTCGGCGGCCAAGGTCGCCGCCGCCGGCGGGCAGGCCACCCGGGTCATCGACGCGGCCGAACGCCGGTTCCGCGGCAGCCGCGAGATCCTCTACGTCGACACGCTGGAGTTCCTGCGCCGCGGCGGCCGGATCGGGGCGGCGCAGGCGTTCCTCGGCTCGGCGTTCTCGATCAAACCCCTGCTGACGCTGAAGAACGGCGAGGTCGCCCCGCTGACGCGGGTGCCGGGCCAGCGGCGGGCGCTCAACAAGCTCGTCGACCTCGCGGTGGAATGCGCGGGTGACCGGGACGTCGAAGTCGCGATCACCCGGTTCGGCCCGGACGAACGCGATCTGGAGATCGGCGGGCGACTGCGGGCGCGGCTGCCGCATATGGTCGACAGCACCCTGGTGGACGCCAGCATGATCCTGGGCGCCCACCTCGGGCCGGGCGCCATCGGTATCACGGTGTCGCCGGTGTAGCGCCTTCTTTGGGAATCGACACCCGTGAAGGGATCAGCGCCACCACCACCGGAAGCACCGCGCCCAGCGCCGTCGTCGCGACGATCAGCACCTGGTCCACCGGCTCGAAATGCGAGACGTGGCCCAGGTGGTAGAGGAAATGCGGCAGTCCGAACAGGAAGGTCGCGAGCGCGGCGAGCCTGGCCACGGCGGTCGTCCCGATCACGGCGGCGCCGATCAGGAGTGCGGCGAGCGCCAGGTTGAGGCCGCCGAAGTCGCGGATCAGGTGTTCGTTGAAGGGGCCGTCCATCGCCACCCAGCCGGTGCGGAAGCCGGGAAAGTCGCGGTAGAAACCGTCCGGGCTGACCAGCGGCCACAGCCCGACGGGCAGTTCGATGAGGCCGAAGACGACGAGCAGTACGCGGGTGAATGTCCGTTGCATACCTTCTGGACTGGACAGCGCCGCGAAACGTGACACGCGGGCCGAAGTGACCGGCCGGTAGGGTCGCGGCGTGACCACCCCAGCCACCAGGGCCGAAGCGCTGCACCTCACCGGTGAACGCACCGTGCCGGGCATCGCCGAGGAGAATTACTGGTTCCGGCGCCACGAGGCGGCGTATCAACAGCTCCTGCCCCTGTGCGAAGGCAAGACCGTCCTGGAGGCCGGCTGCGGCGAAGGCTACGGCGCCGGGCTCATCGCCACCGTCGCCGAGCGGGTGCTCGCCCTCGATTACGACGTCCCCACCACCGAGCATGTCGCCCGCCGCTACCCCGGCATCGGCGTGGCCAGAACGAACCTGGTGTTCCTGCCGCTGCGGGACGCCTCGGTCGACGTCGTCGCCAACTTCCAGGTGATCGAGCACCTCTGGGACCAGGGCGCCTTCCTCGCCGAATGCCGCCGCGTGCTCTCCCCCGGCGGACGGCTGATCGTCACGACGCCCAACCGGCTGACCTTCACCCCGGACAGCGACACGCCGCTCAACCCGTTCCACACCAGGGAGCTCGCACCGTCCGAATTGGGCGGACTGCTGCGTGACGCCGGTTTCGAAGTCGAGACGCTGCATGGTCTCCACCACGGCGAGGGTGTCGCGAAGCTCGACGCCAAGTACGGCGGCTCGATCATCGACGCCCAGCTCGACGTCGTCATGGGGCAGCTGCCCGGGCAGGCGACCTGGCCGGCGGAACTGCTCGCCGACGTCGAAGCCATCCAGGCCGCGGATTTCGCGATCCACGGCGAAGACCTCGACGACAGCCTCGACCTGGTCGCCGTGGCGGTGCGCCGATGACCGAGTACGAGGGCACGTTCTGCCTCGTCGTGCACAGCCATCTGCCGTGGCTGCCGCATCACGGATCCTGGCCGGTCGGCGAGGAATGGCTCTACCAGGCGTGGGCGCATTCCTATCTGCCGATGGTCAACCTCCTGCGCCGCTTCGCCGACGAGGGCCGCGAAGACGTCCTCACTCTCGGGATGACGCCGATCCTCGCCGCCCAGCTCGACGATCCGTACTGCATCGAGGCCTTCCACGATTGGCTCGGGCACTGGCAACTGCGCTCCTGGCACGCGTCCACGCTCTGGCACGGCGACCCGCTGCTGCGCGAGCTCGCGGCGAGCGAGTACCGGACGGCGCTCAACGCGTCGGAAGAACTCGAAACCCGCTGGCGCCATGGCTTCTCACCCATCCTTCGGTCCTTTGTGGACAACGGGACGATCGAACTGCTCGGCGGGCCGCTGGCGCATCCGTTCCAGCCGCTGCTCGACCCGGCGGTCCGCGACTTCATGCTGCGCGGCGGCCTCGCCGACACCGCGCTGCGGATCGGACGCCGGCCCGAGGGCATTTGGGCACCTGAATGCGGCTACGCGCCCGGGATGGAAGCCGGATACGCCGCCGCGGGCGTCCAGCGGTTCATGGTCGACGGGCCCTCCCTGCACGGCGACACCTCGGCGGCGCGGACCGTCGGCGATTCCGACGTCGTCTGCTTCGGCCGCGACCTCGAAGTCACGTACCGGGTCTGGTCGCCGAAGGCCGGATATCCCGGCCATGCCGCCTATCGCGATTTCCACACCTGGGCGCACGAAGTCGGCCTCAAACCGTCACGGGTGACCGGCAAAACCGTCGAGCCACCGGACAAGGCGCCGTACGATCCGGCGATGGCGACGGCCACCCTCGGCGGCCACGTCCAGGACTTCGTCGACACCGTCGTCGCCCGCCTGCGTTCGCTCAAGGCCGAGCACGGCCGCGAATCCCTCGTAGTCGCCGCGTACGACACGGAACTGTTCGGGCACTGGTGGCACGAGGGCCCGGCCTGGCTCGAAGGCGTCCTGCGCGCGCTGCCCGAGGCGGGTGTCCGCGTCACGACACTCAAGGGCGCCCTCGAAGCCGGTCACCTCGGCGGGAAGGTCGACCTTCCGGCGTCGTCGTGGGGCTCGGGCAAGGACTGGCGGGTCTGGGACGGCGAGCAGGTCGCCGACATGGTGCGGGACAACACCGCACTGCAGCACCGGATGCTCGACCTGGTCGCCGGAATGGACACGACGACGCGTGACGCCGTTCGCGATCAGGCCGTCGCCGAGGCGATGCTGGCGCTTTCGAGCGACTGGGCGTTCATGGTCACCAAGGACTCCGCCGCCGATTACGCGCGACGGCGGGCCGAAGTGCACACCGGACGGTTCGACACGCTCGCCGGGCTGCTCCGGGAAGGGGCGCTCGACCGCGCGCGGGAGACCGCGGCCGCGTTCCGGCGCGACGACGGGCCGTTCGGCCACGTCGACGCGCGTGATCTGCTGAGGAAATGACGAAAGGGGCACCATCATGGGGATCCATGACATCCCGCTGAAGACGCTCGCGGGCGAGGACACGACGCTCGGCGCGCTCGAAGGCAAGACGCTGCTGGTGGTGAACGTGGCGTCGAAATGCGGTCTCACGCCGCAGTACACCGGGCTGGAGAAACTGCAGGAACGCTACGCGGACAAGGGTTTCTCCGTCGTCGGCTTCCCGTGCAACCAGTTCGCGGGCCAGGAGCCGGGCACCGCGGAGGAGATCCAGACCTTCTGCTCGACGACGTACGGGGTTTCGTTCCCGCTGTTCGAAAAGCTGGACGTGAACGGGGAAGGCCGTCACCCGCTCTACACCGAACTGACCAAGGCGGCCGACGCGGAAGGCGCCGCCGGCGACGTGCAGTGGAACTTCGAGAAGTTCCTCGTCGCCCCGTCCGGTGAAGTGGTGGGACGATTCCGCCCGCGCACCGAACCCGAAGACGAGACGATCACCAAGGCGATCGACGCCGCGATCGGCTGATTCTCACTTTCGCGAACGGGCGGGCTCGCCGGAGATCCGGCGAGCCCGCCCGTTTCTTTTTGCGGCGAATCGGTGACTAAAGTCCCTGAATAGCCATGACACCGCGGCGATGGCCGGTTGATCGATCACAAACCCTTGCCACACAAGGGAAATCCTGACATCCACAGTGAAGCGCCATACCCGATTGCACTATGGCGCAGCTCAGCTCACAGGGGAAGACTCCTTCGTCGGGAGTCCCGCACTTCGTCAACGCCGACAACAGAAAAGTGTGGCAGACATGATCGAAAAGAACATGATCCCGAAGGAATTCCTCTCCCTCGCGACCGTTCAGGCGACCGAAGAGAGGAACCTGCTCGACAGGCAGAACGTCGTGGGTGTCGCGCTCGGCACCAAGTGGTCGAACGGAACGGACACCGGCGAAAAGGCGATCACCGTACTGGTCGACACGAAGCTGCCGCACGAACTGCTCCGTGACGACGACCTCGTCCCGGCGAAACTGGCCGGCGTGCCCACCGACGTCCAGGAGGTCGGAGTACTCCAGGCCGGCCGGACCGTGACACCGCCGAAGGTCAACGGCGCCGCCCCGGTCCAGGACGAAGCACCGGCACAGCAGCCCTCCCGCCAGGAAGGGCTCCGCGACATGGTCGACCCGCTCACGCTCGCCAGGCGTTTCCGCCCGGCGTTCGGCGGGCTGAGCGTCGGCCACTTCCAGATCACCGCCGGCACGTACGGCACCGCCGTCTACGACGCATCGGCGCTGCCCGGCAAACCGCAGAGGTACTACATCCTCAGCAACAACCACGTGCTGGCCAACACCAACGCCGCCGCCATCGGCGACCCGATCCTGCAGCCCGGCCCGTTCGACGGCGGCGTCATCCCCAGCGACGTCATCGCCAGGCTGAGCCGGTACGTGCCGATCAAGTTCATCACCCCGGGCCAGCCCGCCCCGCTGAACCTCGTCGACGCGGCCATCGCCGAAGGCCAGTTCCACGACCTCGACCGGCGGATCTTCTGGGTCGGCGACCTCCGCGGCACCAACCCGGCACCGACCGTCGGCACGCGGGTGCAGAAGACCGGCCGGACCACCAGCTGGACGACCGGGACCATCACGAACATCAACGCCACCGTCGACGTCAACTACGGCGGCGGCCGGGTGGCCCGCTTCGCACAGCAGCTGCTCACCACCGACATGTCAGGCGGCGGCGACTCGGGCAGCCTGGTGGCGGAACTGAACACGGATCTGGCCGTCGGCCTGCTGTTCGCGGGTTCGCCGGTGGTCACCGTGATCAACCGGATCACGCTGGTCGAGGCCGCGCTCGGGATCAGGGTGCACCCGTAGTGGCCGAAGAATCGCCTGATGCCGGCGCTGTCGACGCCGCTCTCGCCAGGGCGTCGCGGTGGCTCGACGACGTCCCCGGAGTCGTCGGGGTCGGACAGGGCGAGGCCGAGGGGGCACCCACGATCGACGTGTGGATGACCCCCGGCCACGACCCCGGGCAGCTGCCTTCTCAGCTGCTCGGGCTCCCCGTCCGGGTCCGGGATTCGGGCGGTCCGCTGGAGCCTCAGCCGGACTGACCCGCCTCGATGACCGCGCGATTGCGGGTGGCGACGGCCGCGGCGTCGACCTTCACCACCCGCCGGTCGTAGGTCAGCAGGCCGTTGACCTCGTTCTCGACGTCGGTGGTCTGGGTGTAGATCGCGCCGGAAAGGCCGGTTCCGGCGATGATCCGTTCGAGGTGCTCGCTGACCTCGGCATAGCGCTTGGTCAGCTGTGCCGAGGTCTTCGTCATCTCGTAGGCCTGGGGTTCTCCCGGCCAGCGGTGGTCGTCGAGGACCAGGCCGAGGCCGCCGTACTCACCGTCGACGATCACCCTGTGGTCTTTCACCGCGGGATTCCCCGGCCCGACGTAGGTGTGGTCGTCGTAGACGTCACCCGCACCGGTGTCCGGCCGGGAGAAACAGCAGTTCACCCCGCTGTTCGCGACGACGTGCCTGCTCGGATCGAGGTCCTTCACCAGGTTCGCGATCCGAGAGGTGTCGAATTCGCCCCAGCCCTCGTTGAACGGCACCCAGCCGACGATCGAGGTCACCCCGCGCAGCTGCTCGACCATCTCGATCAGTTCGGCTTCGAACCGCGCCTTCGCCTCCGACACCGGATCGGGCGCGGTCCCGGGCGGGCCGTCGAACGAGACCGTGAGCGACGGCATGTCCTGCCAGACGAGCAGGCCCAGCCTGTCCGCCCAGTGGTACCAGCGTTCCGGCTCGACCTTGACGTGCTTGCGGACGAAGTTGAAGCCGAGTTCCTTGGTCTTCTCCAGATCGAACCGCAGCGCCTCGTCGGTGGGGGCGGTGTGGATCCCGTCGGGCCAGTAACCCTGGTCGAGCGGGCCGTGGAGGAAGGTGATCCGGCCGTTGAGCGCGATCCGCGGCCTGCCTTGGGCGTCGGCGACCGTCCCGATCGTCCGGAGCCCGGTGTAGGACTCGACGACGTCGAGCACGTTGCCGCTCTCGTCGAGCAAGCGGACCTGGAGGTCGTAGAGATACGGGTCGTCCGGTGTCCACAAGCGCGGCGAAGGCACCTCCGCGCGCAACTGCCGTCCCGCCTCCCCCTCGACGCGGGTCACTTCCGCGCCGCCGGGTTCGCTGACGATCACCTCCACCCGGGCGCCGCCTGTGACCTTGGGCACAACGGTCACTCCATCGAGGTCCGGGGTCGTCAGCAGATCGCGGACGTGCGCGGACGGCACGGGCTCCAGCCAGACGGTCTGCCAGATACCCGAGGCGGCGGTGTAGAAGATCCCTTTCGGATCGTTCCGTTGCTTGCCGACGGGATGCGTCGCGGCGTCGGTCCGGTCCGTCGCGCGGACGGTCAGTTCCTGCGATCCCGACGGGCGCAGGACGTCGGTGATGTCCGCGCTGAAGGCCGTGTACCCGCCTTCGTGGACGGCCACCTCCTGGTTGTTGACCCAGACCGTCGCGGACTGGTCGACGGCGCCGAAATGGAGCAGCACCCGCTGACTGTCCCATTCGGACGGGACCTGGAACACCTTGCGGTACCAGAGGGTTTCGTCCCGCCGTCCGATCCCGGAGAGCGCCGACTCCGGCGGGAACGGCACCAGGATCCGCTCGCCGTACCCGTCGCGGCGGGGCGCGCCGCTGCCCGCGTACTCCCAGACGCCGTTGAGGTTCAGCCAGCGTTCGCGGACCAGCCGCGGACGCGGGTACTCGGGCAGCGCGCTGCCGGGTCCGACCTGCGCGGACCACGGCGTCGAGAGCACCGGTTCGACGGTCTTGAAGGCCGGTCCGGCCACGTTCACCGAAGACGTCATCGACCCGATGGTGGCAAAGATCGCCGCCCCTGTCGCCCTCGATCGGCTTCACCTGCAGGGGTGATCGCCCGGTCCCGGTGCCGACCGACTCACGAGTAACCTCCACCCATGCGCGTGCTGATGTTGTCGTGGGAGTACCCACCCGTGGTCGTCGGCGGACTCGCACGGCACGTCCATGCCCTGGCCAGGCATCTCGCCCGGCAGGGGCACGACGTGGTCGTCCTGTGCCGTCACACGGCGGGCACCGACGCCGAGACCCACCCGAGGACCGATCGTGTGGTCGAGGGCGTCCGGATCATCCGGGTCGCCGAAGACCCGATGCACGTGACCTTCGAACGGGACCTCGTCGCGTGGACGCTGGCCATGGGGCACGCGATGGTCCGCGCGGCCACCGACCTGCTGCGCACCTGGCAGCCGGACGTGGTGCACGCGCACGACTGGCTGGTCACCCATCCCGCGATCGCGATCGCGGAGGCCGCGCGGGTGCCGCTGGTCGGCACGATCCACGCCACCGAGGCCGGACGGCATTCCGGCTGGCTCTCGCATCCGCTGAACCAGCAGGTGCACTCCGTCGAGTGGTGGCTCGCGAACCGCTCGGACGCGCTGATCACCTGCTCGCAGGCCATGCGCCGCGAGGTGGCGCATCTGTTCGAGGTCGACGGCGACGCGGTCACCGTGATCCACAACGGCATCGAGGAACGCACCTGGCAGGTGCCCGCGGAGGAGGTCGCGCACGCGCGCGAGGTCTACAGCCCCTCCGGCGCGCCGCTTTTGCTCTACTTCGGACGGCTGGAATGGGAGAAGGGCGTGCAGGACCTGCTCGCCGCGCTCCCCCGGATCCGCCGCGCCAAACCGGGGACGCGGCTGGTCGTCGCCGGCAAGGGACGGCATCTGGAGGAACTGGTCGACCAGGCCCGCAAGCTGCGGGTCCGTCGCGCGGTGGACTTCGTCGGGCATCTGTCCGACCGCGAACTGCGCGCCGTGCTGGCCGCGGCCGACGCCGTCGTGCTGCCCAGCCGGTACGAACCGTTCGGGATCGTCGCGCTGGAGGCCGCCGCCGCCAAGGCGCCGTTGGTCGCTTCGACCGCGGGCGGGCTCGGCGAGGTCGTCGTCGACGGGGAGACCGGCCTGGCGTTCAGCCCCGGCGACGTCGACGCCCTCGGGGACGCCGTCGAGGCGGTGCTGGACGACGAGGTCGCCGCCGCCCGCCGCGCGCTGACCGCTCAGTCGCGCCTGGCCGCGGACTTCGACTGGGGCCGGATCGCCGAGGCGACCGTGGCGGTCTACCGGCGGGCCCGCGTCGGGGAACCGGTGGAACTGGGGCGGCCGAAGATCGCGACGGGCAACGCCTTCGAGCCGTGAGCGGCCGCTTTTCGTGTCGCGAAAGCCACTTTCGCGACGTCTGATGTCCCGAAAGTGGCTTTCGCGACATGCGCGCCGCGACCCCCCGGGGCTGTTCTAGGTGACGAAGATCAGAAGTGACAGGGCCGGACACAGTCCGGTTGGACCGAGACCCCGGCCGAAGCGGACACCGCGGGCGCGGCGAGGGCGACGGCGAGGACGGCGAAGGTCGCGGCCAAGAGCGTTCTCAACTGCTTCTTCATGGTGGCTCCTCGGGGAAACGGGCGGAATTCCCGCCCGGCGCCGAGCATCCGCGCGACCCGCCACCGAAACAACGGGGGTATCACTAGGTACCCCTACCTAATCGCGGTCCGTGACCGATTCGTCCGGTCCCGTGGCCGTAACTCGCGTGCTCGAGGCCGTAACTCGCGTGATTAGAGGCGTATCAGCGTGTTACGCCTTCAAACACGCGAGTTACGCCTTCAATCACGCGTGTTCGGTCCAGAAGAAAGCCGCGGAGACCGCGCCCACCGCGGTGTGGGGGTGGGCGGGGTCTCCGCGGCGAGGCGCACGCCCGACAGGCGCTACCGGAAGGGGCGCGCGCGTGAAGCGGGTCCGGTGGCGGGGAGCCGCCGCCACCGGACCCGTTGGGCCACACCGTCCCAAACCGGTGTGGAACCCGGCCGCCCCGCGTCAGGTAGGGGCGGCCGGAGCCTGATTCAGTGCGTGGTCAGGTATCGCGCGTACGCGCCGGTGGTGAGGAAGCTCGGCAGCTTCTCGCCCAGCGCGGTCTCGGTGAAGATCTCGTAGGCGTCGCCGAGGCGGGTGTTCTCACCCAGTTCGGCCCGCACCGTCGCCAGCTCTTCGTCCAAATAGGACACGGCGAGTTCGCGGGTGAGCGCGGTGCCGTCTTCGAGCTTCGTGCCGTTGCGGATCCACTGCCACACCTGGCAGCGGGCGATCTCCGCGGTGGCGGCGTCCTCCATCAGGTTGTGGATCGCCGCCGCACCGGTACCGCGCAGCCACGCGTCGATGTAGCGCAGCGCGACGTTGATGTTGGCGCGGACACCGGCTTCGGTGACCTCGCCGCCCGCGCTCGCGACGTCGAGCAGGTCCTCGGCCGTCACGGTGACGTCTTCACGCAGCTTGCCGAGCTGGTTGGGCCAGCCACCGAGGACGTTGTCGAACACCTCGCGGCAGACCGGGACCAGGCCGGGGTGCGCGACCCACGAGCCGTCGAAGCCGTCGTTCGCCTCGCGTTCCTTGTCCTGGCGGACCTTCTCCAGCGCGGTCGCGTTGATCTCCGGGTCCTTGCTCGGGATGAACGCGGCCATGCCGCCGATGGCGTGCGCCCCGCGCTTGTGGCAGGTGCGCACCAGCAGCTCGGTGTAGGCCCGCATGAACGGGACGGTCATGGTCACCTGCGCGCGGTCCGGGAGCACGAAATCCGCGCCGTGCGAGGAGAAGTTCTTGATGACGCTGAAGATGTAGTCCCAGCGGCCGGCGTTCAGCCCGGAGACGTGCTCGCGCAGTTCGTAGAGGATCTCCTCCATCTCGAACGCGGCGGTGATCGTCTCGATCAGCACGGTGGCCCGGATCGTGCCGCGCGGGATACCGAGTTCCCGTTGCGCCAGCAGGAAGACGTCGTTCCACAGCCGCGCTTCGAGGTGGTTCTCGAGCTTCGGCAGGTAGAAGTACGGGCCGCTGCCGCGGGCCAGCAGCTGGCGCGCGTTGTGGAAGAAGTAGAGGCCGAAGTCGACCAGGCTCGCCGAAACCGGGCGGCCGTCGATGCGGATGTGCTTCTCCACCAGGTGCCAGCCGCGGGGGCGGGCGACGATGGTCGCGGGCTCGTCGCCGATCGTGTAGCGCTTGCCCGCCTCGGTGGTGAAGTCGATGTTGCGGCGGATCGCGTCGAACAGGTTGAGCTGCCCGTCGATCACGTTGTGCCAGGTCGGCGAGGTCGCGTCCTCGAAGTCGGCGAGCCAGACCTTGGCGCCGGAGTTCAGCGCGTTGACCGTCATCTTGCGGTCGGTCGGGCCGGTGATCTCGACGCGGCGGTCTTCGAGACCGGGCGCGGCCGGGGCGACCGACCAGCTGCTGTCGTCGCGGATCGAGCGCGTCTCGGGCAGGAAGCCCAGCGGCTTCTCACCGGACTGCAGCTCTTCGCGGCGCAGACGGCGGGCGTCGAGCAGTTCGCGGCGGCGGCCGGCGAACGCGTTGTCGAGCTTGGCCACGAAGTCCAGCGCGGCCGGGGTGAGGATCTCGGCGAACCGGTCACCGGCGGGTCCGCAGACGTCGATCCGGTAGTTCAGCTTCTCAACCATGGTGTGCCTCCGCTGGGCTTCGCGAGAGATAGAGAGGAAGGGAGGTGGCGGTCTCCCCTGGGAGTCGAGAGACCGCCACCGGTCACCTGCTTGCGTGGATCAGAACTGCTCGGTCTCGGTGGAACCGGCGAGCGCGGTGGTCGAGCTCTCCGGGTTCAGCGCGGTCGCGACGTTGTCGAACCAGCCGGTGCCGACCTCGCGCTGGTGCTTCGTGGCGGTGTAACCGCGGTCCTCCGAAGCGAACTCGCGCTCCTGCAGGTCGACGTAGGCGGTCATGCCCTCGCGGGCGTAACCGTGCGCCAGGTCGAACATCGAGTAGTTCAGGGCGTGGAAGCCGGCCAGCGTGATGAACTGGAACTTGTAGCCCATGTGGCCGAGTTCGCGCTGGAACTTCGCGATCGTCGCGTCGTCCAGGTGCTTCTTCCAGTTGAACGACGGCGAGCAGTTGTAGGCCAGCATCTGGTCCGGGTACTTGGCCTTGATCGCCTCGGCGAACTGGCGGGCGACCTCGAGGTCCGGCTTGGAGGTCTCCATCCACAGCAGGTCGGCGTACTCGGCGTAGGCCAGACCGCGGTCGATGCAGGGGTCGATGCCGTTGGTGACGTTGTAGAAGCCCTCGGCGGTGCGCTCGCCGGTGACGTACTTGCGGTCACGCTCGTCGACGTCGCTGGTGATCAGCGTGGCGGCCTGCGCGTCGGTGCGGGCGACGATCAGCGACGGCACGTTCAGCACGTCCGCGGCGAGGCGGGCGGCGTTCAGCGTGCGCTCGTGCTGCTTGGTCGGGATCAGCACCTTGCCACCGAGGTGACCACACTTCTTCTCGGAAGCGAGCTGGTCCTCCCAGTGCACACCCGCGGCACCGGCGGCGATCATGCCCTTCATCAGCTCGAAGGCGTTGAGCGGGCCACCGAAGCCGGCCTCGGCGTCGGCGACGATCGGGGCGTACCAGTCGATGTCGGTGTTGCCCTCGGCCCAGTTGATCTGGTCGGCGCGGCCGAGCGCGTTGTTGATGCGGCGGACGACGGCGGGCACCGAGTTGGCCGGGTAGAGGCTCTGGTCCGGGTAGGTCTGGCCGGAGAGGTTGGCGTCGGCGGCGACCTGCCAGCCCGACAGGTAGATGGCCTTGAGGCCGGCGCGGACCTGCTGCACCGCCTGGTTACCGGTCAGGGCGCCCAGCGAGTGGACGTAGTCCTCGTTGTGCAGGAGGTCCCACAGCTTCTCGGCGCCGCGGCGAGCGAGCGTGTGCTCCTCGACCACGCTGCCGCGCAGCTTGACCACGTCAGCCGCGGAGTACGACCGCTTCACGCCCGCCCAGCGGGGGTCGGTCTCCCACTGCTTGGCCAGTTCGGCGGCCGCCTGCTCCAGCTGCTGCGCGTGCTGAGTCATCGGATTCTCCCGGTGTTGCGAAGTTTGCGAGTGATCGCCTTTCCTGATTCGACCCTGACATGACAGGGGAAATCGGATCCAGGCCTCCAATTTGCCAATTTCTGCGAAGCTTCCGTAGCATCTTGCAAAGGTTGCGAATCACAGGTTCGCAAGCACAGGCAAAATCCACGGGCTTGACCGTTCACTGAATCGTTCAGGCCCGGAAACCTTGCGGACAGAGAGGCCTCAGTGGACAAAACCTTCGCCGGAGCGAAGCTGCGGCATCTGCGCGAAAGCCGGTCGATGAGCCAGGCGGACCTGGCTCGTGTGCTGGAGATCTCACCCAGTTATCTCAATCAGATCGAGCACAACTCGCGGCCGCTGACCGTCCCGGTGCTCCTTCGCATCACGCAAGCGTTCGGAGTGGACACCGAGTTCTTCGCGAACAACGACACGGCCCGGCTGGTCGCGGACGTCAAGGAAGCGCTGCTCGACGAGGTCCTCGGTGTGGACGTCACGACCAGCGAGCTCAACGACCTGGCCACGAACCTGCCGACGATCGCGCAGGCACTGGTCAAACTGCACCGCAGCTACCGCAACGCCGTCGAGAACACCGCCGTGCTGACCACGGAAAACGGCCTCGGCCTGCATGGAAGCGCCGCCACCGCCCTGCCGCACGAAGAGGTCCGCGACTTCTTCTACGAGCGGGAGAACTACGTCGCCGAGCTGGACGAACGCGCCGAACGCATGGCGCACGACATCCCGCTGCAGCGTGGCCAGGTGCTGGCGGCGCTGAAGGAAACGCTGATCCAGCGCTACGGCGTCGACGTCACGAGCGAAGGCATCGACGAGACCAACGGCGAACAGCACCGGTACGAGCCCGGGCCGCGGGTGCTGCGGCTGGCGCCGAGCCTGCGCGTCGGGCAGCAGGCGTTCCGGATGGCCTCACAGATCGCGCTGCTGGAATACGACGACCTGATCACCGAACTCGCCGACTCGTGGGCGTTCTCCGGGCCCGCCGCGCGTTCGCTGGCCAGGGTCGGGCTCGCGAACTACTTCGCGGGCGCGCTGATCCTCCCCTATGGACCGTTCCTGTCGACCGCGGAACGCTTCCGCTACGACATCGAGCGGCTCTGCGACCACTTCGGCGTCGGCTTCGAGACCGTCTGCCACCGGCTCTCGACGTTGCAGCGGCCCAAGAACCGCGGCGTGCCGTTCTCGTTCGTCCGTGTCGACCGGGCCGGGAACATGTCGAAACGCCAGTCCGCGGCCGGTTTCCACTTCTCCCGCGTCGGCGGCGCGTGTCCACTGTGGAACATCTACGAGGCGTTCACCCAGCCCGGCAAGATCCTCACCCAGATCGCGACCCTGCCCGACGGTAAGAGCTACTTCTGGGTCGCGCGGACGGTGTCGCGCAACATCGGCGGCTACGGCAGCCCCGGCAAGACGTTCACCGTCGGCCTCGGCTGCGAACTGCGGCACGCGAAACGGCTGATCTACTCGACCGGGCTCGATCTCGACGACCGCGCCGCGGCCACCCCGATCGGCATGGGGTGCAAAGTCTGCGAACGACCCGCCTGCTCGCAGCGCGCGTTCCCGACGATCGGCAAGCAGCTGACCGTCGACGAGAACACCAGCACCTTCGTCCCGTACCCGGCGGTGCCCAAG
Source organism: Amycolatopsis sp. NPDC102389 (assembly GCF_044765885.1). NCBI lineage: Bacteria > Bacillati > Actinomycetota > Actinomycetes > Pseudonocardiales > Pseudonocardiaceae > Amycolatopsis > Amycolatopsis sp. NPDC102389. Next base: position 2,964 of record NZ_JBIWKX010000039.1, on the reverse strand, counting down.
GCGCCTTGAGCCGCCCTGATCTCCCTGGCAGGGTTGCCGTCGACGACCGCCGCCTGTGACGGCGGCCACCGCACTGGGGAGAAAGCGCATGATCTTGGTGACCGGGGCAGGCGGCAACGTCGGCTCGGAACTGACCGGAATACTGGCGCGCGGCGGGCATCCCGTCCGGGCGCTGGTCCGAACGCCGCGGCCGTTGCCGGACGGCGTCGACGGAGTATTGGGAGATCTGAACGAGGCGACGAGCCTGAAACCCGCGTTGGAAGGTGTCCGGGCGGTCTTCCTGCTCGGCGGCTACGAGGACATGCCCGGCGCGCTCGCGGCGATGCGGGACGCGGGCGTCGAACAGGTGACGCTGCTGTCGTCCCGTTCGGCCGTCGGCGGGCACGCGGACAACGCCGTCGCCGGAATGCACATGGCGGCCGAGGCGGCGGTCCGCGCGTCGAAGCTGGCGTGGACGTTCCTGCGGCCGAGCGGGTTCATGTCGAATTCGCTGCAGTGGATCCCGCAGCTTCGGGCGGGGGACGTCGTCCGCGAGCCGTTCGCGAACGTCCCGGTGGCGACGATCGACCCGTACGACATCGCCGCCGTCGCCGCGGAATCGCTGACCACACCGGGGCACGAGGGGCGGGCGTACGCCATCACCGGCCCGGGTTCGCTCCGGCCCGCCGACCGGCTCCGCGTCCTGAGCGAGCTGCTCGGACGGGAGCTGCGGCTGGATCCGCTGTCGGACGCCGAGGCCCGCGTGACGATGAGCGCGGAGATGCCGGAGAAGTACGTCGACGCCTTCTTCCGCTTCTTCGCCGAGGGCGAGTTCGACGATTCCGAGGTCACCGGCGCCGTCCGGGATCTGACCGGACGGGAGCCGCGGCCGTTCGTGGACTGGGCGCGGGCGCACCTGGCCGCCTTCCGCTAACCGCATTCAGAGGACTGAATGCGGGGTGTCAGACCAGGAAGTGGAAGAGCGGGCTGCCCGGCTCCACCCGCTCCACCTGCAGCGGGCTCACCTCCAGCCGGTGCAGCAGTCCTTCCAGGTCGCCGGGCCGCGCGAGTTCGATGCCGATCAGCGCCGGCCCGGTCTCCCGGCTGTTGCGCTTCACGTACTCGAACCGCGTGATGTCGTCGTCCGGCCCGAGGACCTCGTCGAGGAACCGCCGCAACGCGCCGGGCTCCTGCGGGAACCCCACCAGGAAGTAGTGCTTCAGTCCTTCGTGGATGAGCGACCGTTCGAGCACTTCGCCGTAACGGCTGACATCGTTGTTGCCGCCGGAGACGACGCACACGACGATCTGGCCCGGGTCGATCTTCACCGTCGTGCCGAGCGCGGCGGTCGCGAGCGCGCCCGCGGGTTCGGCGATCACGCCGTCGGATTGGTACATCGCCAGCATTTCGGTGCAGATCGCGCCCTCGGCGACGTCGGTGAGCTCGACACCTCCGTCGCGGACCAGCGGATACGTCACCGATCCGGCCAGCGCGACCGCCGCACCGTCGACGAACGTGTCGACGCTCTCGAGCCGCACCGGCTCACCGGCCGCCAGCGCGGCCGCCATACAGGTCGCGCCCGACGGCTCGACCCCGACGATCCGCATCTCCGGCGCTCGTTCCGCGGCCCAAGCGGCGATCCCGGCGAGCAGGCCGCCACCGCCGACCGGCACCACCATGACGTCCGGGACGAAGCCGAGCTGCGCGACGACCTCCATCGCGACCGTGCCCTGCCCGGCGACCGTCTCCGGCGCGTCGAAGGCGGGGACCAGGGTCGCGCCGGTGCGCTCGGCGTCCTGCTTCGCGGCGGTGAAGGCGTCCTCGTAGGTCTCGCCGACAACGATGACCTCGATATGCGAGCCGCCCAGCGTCGCGATCCGCTCGCGCTTCTGCCGGGGAGTCGTGCCGGGCACGTAGACCCGGCCGTCCGCGCCGAGACGGCGGCACGCGTACGCGACGCCCTGCGCGTGGTTGCCCGCGCTCGCGCAGACGACGCCGCGCTTCCGGTGCTCCGCGTCGAGCTGGACGATGAAGTTGTAGGCGCCGCGGATCTTGTACGAGCGCACGGTCTGCAGGTCTTCGCGTTTGAGCCAGACGCGGGCGTCCACCCGCGCCGAAAGCCGCTCGTTCGGTTCGAGCGGCGTGCGGGTCACCACCCCGGCCAATCGCTTGGCGGCCTCTTCGACCGTTCGGGCGCTCACCGTTTCGATCCCTTGCACGAATGCTGAATGTACTGACCGCCTCCGGTCACGACCGAGAGTGGTCCGATCCAGTTCACGAGTTGTCGGGGGCCTGTGGTCCACTGGTCGCCATGGTGAGCAAGGTCGACGGAGTCCGGAGTCTCGATGCGTTGCGCGAGCTGGTCCACAGCGGCGCGGAGCCCGGGTACCAGCTCTTCTACGGCCACACCCCGCTCAAGAGCGGCCGGATCAACGCGGCCTGCCTGAGCCAGTGGTGGCTGGCGCCGTTCGTCGCGGGCGGCGAGCGGTACCCGACGGCCGAGCACTACATGATGGCGAGCAAGGCGGAACTGTTCGGCGATCACGAGGCCGCGGCGAACATCCGTCAGGCACCGGATCCCAAGACCGCCAAGATCCTCGGCCGTGAGGTCTCCGGTTTCGACGCCGAGGTGTGGGAGCGGCACCGCTTCGACATCGTCATCGACGGGAACCTCGAGAAGTTCCGCCAGCACGCCGAAGAGCGCGAGTTCCTGCTGGCCACGGGCGACAAGGTGATCGTCGAGGCGTCGAGGATGGACCTCGTCTGGGGCAGCGGCCTCGCCCGCGAGGACAAGAACGCCACCCGCCCCGACTACTGGCGCGGGCAGAACCTCCTGGGCTTCGCGCTGATGGAGGTCCGCGAGCAGCTGCGCGGCTAGGCCGTGTCCTGCAAGTCTGTTCGATGGGCTTCGTGATCCAGGTGGTTCCTGGCGGTGCGGGCGGATCGGCCTCGTACCGGGTCGTACTCGGCCGCATCCGCCCGTGC
>NZ_JBIWKX010000038.1:67923-85959 GCF_044765885.1 Amycolatopsis sp. NPDC102389 | reverse complement strand
CGACAATTTGGCCTTGTTTGCCCCCGCCCGCCCCCCCCCGCCCGCCGCCGCCCCCTGGGGGGTTGGGGTTGTTGTGGGGCGTTGCCGTAACCACCCCCACCCCCCCCCCACGACCAGGAAGGTCAGCGAATACCCTGCGCGATGCGCTCGCCGAGGCCTTCGACGTCGTCGAGCGCTGCTCGCAGCTCGGCGGCGTACTCTTCGGCCCCGGCCCGCAGGCCCCGTTCGATGACGCCCGCGGTGTCGAACGCCTCGACGTCCCCGCCGCTCAGCGCGGCGACGGACTCCTTGACGACGGCGCCGAGCAGGAGTTCTTCGGGTACCCCCGGCGTCCCTTCCAGCGGCCAGACCAGGTCGTCGAGCACGGCCTGCCCGCCGACCTCGCGGACCAGGCCGGCCGCGGTGATCCCCGGCACCCGGAAACCCTCCGGCAGCACCGCGCGGACGCTCAAACTGCGCGAAAGCCAGTGCAACAGCTGCGCGTTCACCTCCAGCTTGATCGACTTCGGTGCCAGCCACAGCGCGAGGTTCACGTAGTACTCGGTGAGCCGGCCGAGAATCTCGCCGCCCTTTTCGAAACCCCACAGGTTGATGTCGAAATAGTGGTGCCACGTGGCGTCGGCGACGATCCGCCCGACCCCGGCGGCCGCACCGTCGTACACACAGGACACGCCGTAGACCTGGCCGTTGCGCTTGTCGGTGCCCTGCGCGACGATTTCGGGCTTCGGCTGCCCCAGCCGCCCCGACGGCCAGACCTCCGCCGGGAACTGCGCCGGAATGACCAGCTGGCCCTCGTGCATATGGTCCGGGAAAACGCTGATCGGTCCCCGTCTGCCCTGGAACAGCGCGTGCGGCCTGCCGAGCCGCTTCCGCAGGATCAGCTCCTGCGGATACGGATCGAGATCGTTCGGGATCGGATTGTTGATGTCACTGCCCCACGGATCCGGCTGGTGGGTGTTGTGGCTGAACTCGATACTCGCGTCCGGCCGGTCGTTCCACACCCGCAGCTCACCCGCGCGCGGGACCCGGTGCCCCAGCGCCCGGCCCAGGTTCAGGTAGTCGGGCAGCGACGGATCCGCTCCCGGCGGGCGCGGATTCGAGTGGTCGCCGCAGATGAGCACCCCGCCGCCGGCGTCCATCCACGCCCGCAGCGCGGCGACCTCCGCGTCCACGAGTTCGTTTTCCGGCTCTCCCGGCATATTCGACTGCAGGATGCCGAAGAACCACACCTGCTCGTATCCGCCGAGTACTTCGGCGGTGAGTTTGTTGGCGGCGTGCCCGCCCTGGTGCCGGTTGATCAAATCGATCTCGAACTGAGCGAAGAAAGGTTGATTCTCCAAGAGCAGATCACGGACGATTCCCAAGGAGAAGCCGCCGTTCCCCGTGAAGCCGACGACATCGGTGTAGAACAGAATTCTGATCTTCGGTTTGGCGAGCGGGCTGACCTGATCCGCGACAATACGCGCGTCGAACATCGATTCCCCCTAGCTTGAAGCGCCATGCCGTCCTCCCCGGCGGCGCCCTCCCTTCCACGTATACCGGAACTTTCCGGTGATCGGGCGGGTGCGATAGCGGGCTGAGGAATTCGCGGCGATCAAGAAGGAAATCGAACGAAATCCTCGGCGGAACGGTATGCCATCGACACCGCCCCGAAGTGCTTGCGCGAGGATGCGGGGATGGGTTACCGGACCTGGATGCGGTACTTCACACCGTCCGCCGTGCACCGACGGCTGGGCCTGGTGTGCCTCGGCGTCGGGCTGCAGCACGGCGTCCTGCCCGTCGTGGGACCGCGCGTGCTCGACCATTACGTGGCCGTGGTGGTGTCCAAGGGGCGCGGCTGGTTCGCGGTGGCGGGTGGCGAACGGCAGGAGGTCGTCGCGCCCGCCCTGCTGTGGCTCGTTCCCGGCGTCGCGCACCACTACGCGCCCGACCCCGCGCACGGCTGGGAAGAATGTTTCGTCGACTTCGACGGCAGTGCCGTGGACGCCTATGTGGAACTCGGCTACGTCACGCCGTCGACGCCGGTGGTGCCGCTGGGCGACGTCGAGGTCGTCCGCGACATCGTGAGCCGGATCGTGCGCTGCGCGCGAGGCGGCAGCCCGCTGGCCCAGGTCGACGCCTCGGCGGCCGTGCATCATCTGCTGGTGGCGTTGCGGCGCGCCGCCGACCGCACTCCCAGCGACGACTCGCTGCTGGACGCGCTGGCGCAGGACGCCTTGTTGCCGATCAGCGTCGCGGAGATCGCGGCCCGCCGCGGCATGACGCTGCCCGAACTGCGCGCCGCCGTGCGCCGCGGCACCGAGACCGGCTTGAAGGACCACCTGCTGACTCTTCGCCTCAACCGCGCGAAAGAACTCCTGGCCACGACACGGATACCGGTGCAGGAGGTGGCCCAGGCGATCGGCTACGACGACGCCGCCTACTTCAGCAGGCTCTTCACCCGCCGGGTCGGCGTCTCCCCCGGGCGCTTCCGCGAGTCCCGGGTCCAGGCCGTCCCCGGCGGCTGGAGTTCGCGGATCCCGCCGCCCGACGACCCGCCACTGGTACCCGACTGACCCTTGGACTTCCGCGGCGCACCGCTTGGACTTTCCGCGCAATAAGTGCATGAACAACGCTTGAAGTTGAGTGAACGCGTTGACTTACGCGCAATAACGTTCATAACATCGGCGGCCGCCCCGCCAACTGTGGTGCGGGTCACCCTTGGGAGAGAGTCATGCGGACCCTGCCTCTTCTCGGCGCCGCGGCGTTGGCCGTGGCGGCGACCACGGTGGTACCGGTGTCGTCCGACGCCGCACCGCCGGACGCGGCGTACACCATCACGGTCGACGCCAAGAAGTCGTTCAGCCCGACCACCGACACCCCGGCGAGTAGCTATATCGACAAGGACGGCACGTTCTACTTCCAGCAGGCGGCCGCGCTCTACGGCGCGGACCAGCCGCGCGAATGGGATTTCTACAGCGGACGTGACTTCGACAGCTTCACCAAGAACCCGATCAGCTCGGCGGTGAACCCGGCGAATCCCGCCGACCGCAACGACGACACGACGTGGCGCTGCAACAACAGCCCCACCGGCAAGGAGTCCACCTACCCGCCCGCAGGCTCGGGCTATTCGCAGCGCAACTTCTGCGACCTCGTCGGCACCTGGGTCGATCCGGACACCGGCGACTGGTACGGCCTGATCCACAACGAGTTCACCCCCGAACCGTTCGGCGCGTACTCGTTCTCGCACTACGACGCGATCGACATGGCCGTGTCGAAGGACCAGGGGAAGACGTGGGCCATCAAGGACCACGCGATCACCTCGCCGTACAGCACGAAACGCGGTGACACGTCGGCGTTCCCGCATCAGACGTTCGACTACGGCGACGGCGACCCGCGCCTGTTCGTCGACACCGCCTCCGGCTACTTCTACGTCTATTACGGCTCGCGCATCGTGCCGAAGGCCGGCGCCGGCGGCCCGATGACCGGGCTCGCGCACGTCGCCCGGTCGCCGATCTCGGCCAAGATGGCGCCCGGCTCGTGGCGGAAATGGTTCGACGGCGGCTGGAGCCAGCCCGGCCTCGGCGGGCGCGAGAGCAACATGGTCCCCGTGTCCGCCGCGGGCGACACCGGCTACACACCCGTCGCGGACGACTACGACCCGGCCAACACCGGCAACGTGAGCCAGCAGATCGCCGCGGGACAGCTGCCGAAGAAATCCGATCTGTTCATCATGAACATCGCCTACAACGCGCATCTCGGGCTCTACATCGGCGCGCCGGAGGCCGTGGACAGCGTCGTCCCGCAGCGGTATTACGTGACCGACGATCTGACGACGCAGAAATGGCGCCTCATCGGCGACACCGGGAGCTACACCAACCAGTCCTGGTACCGCTGGTTCGTCGATGCCGCGAACAAGACGAATTCGACCATCATCGGCAAGCAATTCCGTTCGTACTGCGCGGTCGCGTGCTCGAACGACGCGGGCGGCGAGTACACCACCCAGACCATCACCTCGTCCGCTCCCGCACCGTCCCCTGTGGACACTTCGCGCAAGTACCGGATCGGGCTCGGCGACGGCCGGGTTCTCGCGCAGGGCACCGGAACGGCGACGACGTCGGTCGCGAGCACGACCGGCTCCGACCGCGAGGCGTGGCTGTTCTCCTCCGACGGCGACGGCTCGTACCGCGTCGTCAACGCGGCCACGGGCCAGTTCCTCGGCGTCGACGCCGTGCAGGCGGGCCGGGCGTGGGGCGCGAAACCGACCGTGACGTCGGCATCGACGGTCGGGCAGCAGTGGTTCGTCATCCCGTCCACTGTGGACAAGGGAACCTTCCGGCTGGTGAACCGCTACAGCGGGCTCGTGCTGGGCCTTTCCGGCAAGTCGTCGCGCCTGGCGGAGACCACCCCGCTGCGCTCCTGGACGGACACCACCGGGAACACGGTCGGCGGCGGCCGGACCGCGGCCGAGCAGACGCTGAAGTTCACCGACGCGGGCGGGGGCACCCTCGACGGCGTCCACACCTTGGCCGCGTCCGGCAAGAACCTCGACGACCCGGACTCGTCGACGGCCACCGGAACTCCCCTCGTCACCTGGACGCCGAATCAGGGCGCCAACCAGAAGTGGCTGTTCACCAGGCAGTCCGACGGTTCCTACACGCTGACCAACACGCATTCGAAGCTGTGCGCCGACGTCGAAGGCGGGTCCGCCACCGCGGGTGCGCGCGTCATCCAGTGGACGTGCACCGGCGGCGCCAACCAGCGCTGGACGGCGACGAAACAGCCCAATGGCACCTACAAGATAGCCAGTGTCCGCTCGGGCCTGCTCCTGACCACAGCGTCCACTTCGGACGGTGCGGCCGTGACACAACGGGCCGACACGAGCTCCGCGCTGCAAGCGTGGGCCATCGGCTGAGCCTTCGTGGCCCGCTCCTTCGGGGGCGGGCCACGCGGGTTGCGTTCGTGTGGCACATCACACTCTCACTGCACGTCCATGATCGGCAACCGTCTCCCTTCATGAGAGCACTTTCGGTGAAAAGTTCACCGAGCGTGGAGGGAGAACACCATGAACCACACCGGCATCGTCCGTACCGCCACCATCACCGGCATCGCCGCGGCGCTGAGCCTGGCCGCCGTCGTCCCGGCGCTGGCGAGCCCGCTGAGCAGTCCGCTGACCGCGTCTTCCGGCGACCCGGTCACCACCGTGGCCGATCTCGACGGCGACGGTGAGATCGAGACCGTCTCCGCCCGGCTCACCGGTGCGAACGACCAGGTCATCTCGGCCACCGTGCACGGCACGTTCACCTCGATCCACCTCGGCGCCGACAGCTCCGTGCCGCTCGAAGCCCCGCGCGTCACCGACCTCAACGGCGACGGCCGCGCGGAACTGATCGTCACCCAGTCCGTCGGCGCCAACACCACGTTCTTCACCGCTTTGCATTACGACGGTCGCAACCTCGCCCAGGTCGTCGACAACGACAGCAAGCCGCTGTCGGTGGCGGAAGGCGGTGGCGTCGCCGCCCACCTGGGTTACCAGTGCACCCCGCTCGACGGCGGCGGCCGCACCTTCGAAACCGTCGCCGCCGAAGCCGACGACGTCGGCGCCGACCCCCTCACCTACTCGGGTACTCGCACCGTCTACACCCTTCGCGACGGCGCGCTGACCACCCAGAAGAGCATCCCGATCAAGAGCCGTCCGGTGACCGATCCGGTGCTCGGTACCGACGCCGCGAGCTGCGACCAGACCGGGAGCTGACGCCCCCAAGCGCGTGAAGGCCCCCTTCCCTCGGCTCAGTCGAGGGAAGGGGGCCTTCACGCGCAAATACGTCTCTAAGGTGCGTAGGTCAGGCAATTGGCGGCGTGGTCACCTTCGCCCGGCCCGACACGGACACTCGAAGCGGTGCATTCCAACGCGGAATTGTGGCGGCAGTCGGACCGGGAGCAGGCGCCCACCTGCGCGGTCACTCGATCGAGTCCACCCTTGGTATTGAGCGGGACGAACGTTCCGCAATCGGCCGAACCATTGCCGCCGCCCACCGTGATGGCGAAAGCGTGGCAGCCGTCGTGGTTGTACGAACAACCGCTGACCGTGCATTCGTGGACAGCGGGCATTTCGGTGGTGGTCATAACGACTCCTGTACTTCGTGGTGGTGGTGTCGTTCGGTATGACCAGGGTTACACCGGCCTCTTGCGGCGGCAATTCGGGGAAATTCATTCACGTCCGGCGAGCAGCCGGTCCAACCAGGACTCCCGGGCGGCGAGGCACGATCGGGCGACGGCGGTTTCCGGTGCGAGATCGTAGAAGCCGTGGAACGCGCCGCCCCAGACGTGCAATTCCGCCTCTCCGCCGGCGGCCCAGATCGCGCTCGCGTATGCCACGGCCTCGTCCCGGAACACCTCGACGGCGGCGACGTCGATGAACGTCGGCGGCAATCCGCCGAGATCCGTCGCGCGGGCCGGGGCGGCGTACGGCGAGACGTCGGGAGCACCTCGCCGATCGCCGAGGACCATCGTCCACGCCGTCAGGTTGCTGGTCCGGTCCCAGACGCCGACGCCGTCGTACCGGCGCGCGGACACGGTCTCGTTCCGGTCGTCGATCATCGGGCACTGGAGTAGCTGGCCGCACAGCACCGGCCCGCCACGGTCGCGCGCCAGCAGCGTGACACCGGCGGCGAGCCCGCCGCCGCCGCTCCCGCCGAAGATGACCAGCTTCCCCGGGTCGAAGCCCAGTTCGTCCGCGTGCGCGGCCATCCACTCCAGTCCGGCGTAGCAGTCTTCCACCGGCACCGGATGCGGATGTTCGGGCGCGCGGCGGAATTCGACGGTGACCGCGACGGCGTCGTATCTCATCGCCCACTCGACGAGCGGACCCACCGACGCGAAGCGATCACCCATCACCATTCCGCCGCCGTGCACGTGGTAGATCCCCGGCCCGCCGCCGCGACGCTCCCGGTGTGTGATGACCGAGACCGTGATCTCGGCGCCGTCGTACCCGGGAATCGTGTGGTCGGTCCAGGTGACCGGGCGATCGCCGATCTGTTCTTCGATCGTCGGAAACGGCAGCGCTCGGTAACGCTCCAATTGGTCCGCTGTCATACCGACCGGCACATTCCCTTTCAGCGCGGGCAGCACGGCGGCGAGTTCGGGATCGTATGCGGGTTCCACCATCCGCGCGAGCCTAGCCAGCGGGTGCCGACGATACGTATACGCCGCGTCAGAGATCGACGTCGAGGACAAGGACACCGCGGCCCGGCTCGTCGCGGCGACCGTGGAGCTGACCGATCACCGGCTATCTCCGCGCCTGATTTCCTGGGGTTGACCAGGCGATGAGCGGGTATTCACCGGTGTGAGCCGACTTGGGGAGAACATGCGCGACGTCGCCGCCCGCTGGAGGTGGCGAGGCGGCTCGCTCGCGCTGATCTGGACGCTGATCACCTTCGGGCTGGTCACGATGCTGTGGGTGTCGGGTTTCCGCGCGTGGCCGGTGTATCTGACCGCGGCGCCGGGCGCCGTCGTCTCGGTCCTGCTGTGGATCGGTGTCGCCCGCACCCGCCGCCGGAGGGCCGTCGAGAAGCAGCCGAGCGGGTGAGCTACTTCGTCGCGCGCATGGCCAGCTGGTCGAATTCGCGATCCGGCAGGGTCCTGTCGAGTTCCAGGAGTTGCTCGGCGAGGTGGCCGACGGCGTACCGCGTGTCCGGCTTCTCCGACTCGATGGCGCGGCGGATGGCGTCCACGACGACGGAGGGATCGGAGCCGTCGCTGAGCCCGGTTTCACCGTGCCGCGCCATGGCTTCCGCCATCTCCCGATACGCCCCGTGGCCGGAATTCTCCCGCAGCTGCGCGGACGTCCGGTCCTCGAACTCGGTCTTGATGATGCCCGGCTGGATGATGACGACGTCGATGCCGAAGGGCTCGACCTCCATGCGAAGCGTGTCGGAGAAGGCTTCGAGCGCGTGCTTCGACGCGTAGTACCAAGCACCGAGCGGCAAGGAGATCTCGCCGCCGATCGACGAGACGTTGACGATCGTGCCGGACCGCTGGGCGCGCATGGCGGGCAGGACGAGCTGAACGAGCCTGGCCGGCGCGAGGAGATTGACCTCGAGCTGATCGCGCGCGCTGTCGAGCGGCACGTCCTCGATCGCACCGTGCAGAACGGTTCCGGCGTTGTTGACCAAGACGTCGATCCGTCGCTGCTCTTCGAGGACCGTGCCGACCGCCCGGCTGAGATCGTCCTCGCTTCTGGCGTCCATCTTCAGCGGATGGCCGCCCGCCGCGCGGAGGTCGTCCATTTTCTCCACGCGCCTCGCGGCGCCGTAGACGATGTGCCCGGCGCGCAAGAGTTCCCACGCCGTGGCGTGGCCGATTCCCGACGAAGCGCCGGTGACCAGGCATACCTTGGCCGTCATCCCGGATGCACCTCCCGATCTCTTCACTTCCGCCGAAACACTAGGCTCGATTTTCCAGCCGCCGCAACGCGAGTTCAGGGTCTGCCGAGGTAGAAGCCGTACAATCGATGCAATGACCCTGAAGCTGAATGCACCGGGACAGGAGGACGGGTGCCCGGAAGACGCCTGACCCCCGACGAGCGCGGGCAGATCGCCGCGGGGCTGACGGCGGGCCTCACCTACGCCGAGATCGCCCGGCGGATGGACCGGCCCAAATCGACGGTGATCCGCGAAGTGGCGCGCAACGGCGGCGCCCACGGCTACCGGGCGGGCCAAGCGCAGCAGGCGACGCGATGGCGTGCGCGCCGCCGCAAACCCGGCCCGCCGCCCAGCCCCGCGCGCACCCCGGAAACACTGCGGGACTTCGAAACCGAATTCGCCGCGACGATGGCCGCGACCGGGGTCCCGGCGATGATGGCCAGGGTCCTGGCCTGCCTGTTCACCGGGGACACCGGCGGCAGTACCGCCGCCGGACTGGTCGCCAGGCTGGAGGTCAGCCCCGCGTCGGTGTCCAAGGCCGTGGGCTGGCTCGAACAACGCGGCCTGATCACTCGCGAGCGCGACGGCAGACGGCAGCGATACGTCATCGACGACGACTTCGGCTATCGCGCCTGGCAAGCCAGCCTCGACGCGATGACCCAATGGGCGGAGGTCACCCGGCGGGGCGCCGGGCTGATCGACGGCCCGGCGGGTGCCCGGCTCGACGCCACCAGCCGGTTCTTCCGGCATCTGCGCAAGGACATGGGCGAGGCGGCCGAACACTGGCGGCGGACGAGCCTGCGGTGATCCGGAACTCGCGTGATCAGAGCCGGAACTCGCGTGATTGAAGCCGTAACACGCAGTTCCGGCTCCAAGCACGCGAGTTACGCCTTCAAGCACGCGAGTTACGCCTCCAAGCACGCGAGTTACGCCTCCAAGCACGCGAGTTACGCCTTCAAGCACGCGTGAGACGTCCGGCATCCGGCGAAAACACCGCGATCGGCCGGGAAAGTCCGCTAGCCGCCGCTTTCCGGGCTCCCTACGCTGAATTCCGCGCACGAGAACCACAAACGTCCTCGGGAGGCTCCAGTGAGAGCAACGAGAATCGTGTTCTGCGCCCTGTTCGCCCTCGGCGCCGCCTGCCTTTCCCCGGCGGCGTCCTCGGCACAAAACGCGTTCACCCTGTCCAGCACCGCCTTCGCCGACGGCGGTCTCATGCCCAAGGTGCACGAGTGCACCAGCGGCGGCGGGCACGATCCGGCCAAGAAGAACGAGTCACCGCCGCTGGCCTGGTCGGGTGCTCCCGCCGCGGCGAAGAGCTACGCGATCGTCATGCGCGACCTCGACAACGCCAACCTCATCCACTGGGTCATCTACGACATCCCGGCGTCCACGGCGTCGCTCCCCCAGAACGTCCAGCACGTCTACCGGCCCCCGGTCCCCGCCGGTTCCCGGCAGGTCTACTACCGCGGGAGCGCCAGCCTCTACGGCTACCAGGGCCCGTGCTCGCCCTCGACCGTGAACACCTACGAGTTCGTCGTACACGCTCTCGACCAGACGTCGCTCACCGGCTTGAACTCCGGTTCGTCGACCCAGACCGCCGCCAGGGCGATCACCGCGGCGTCCATCGGTTCGGCGAGGATCACCGGCGAGTCGTAAGTCCCCTGGTCACCCGTGGCAAAATCGGCCCAATGCGGATCGGGATGCTGGGGGCCTTCGAGGTGCACACGGACGAAGGCGGGCTCGCCGACGTGCCGGGCGCCCGGTTGCGCGGGTTGTTGATCGCGCTCGCGCTCGAACCGGGGCGGGTGGTCCCGAAGGCGACGCTCGTCGACTGGATCTGGGGCGAGCAACCACCCGCCGACGCGACGAACGCCTTGCAGCGCTTGGTTTCCCGGCTGCGCAAGGTGCTTCCGGACGGCGTCGTCGAGGGACAGACCGACGGCTACCGGCTGAAGGTGGCGCCCGACGACGTCGACGCCGTCCGGTTCGAGCGGCTCATCGACCAAGCGCGCGGTGACGAGGAGCCGCGGCGGCTGCGCGAGGCGCTCGGTCTGTGGCGCGGGTCGGCCATGCAGGACGTCGGCCTGCAGGACAGCGGCGCGTTCGACGCCGCGGTCACCCGGCTCGAAGGGCTTCGCCTGACGGCGCTGGAAGACCGGTTCGACGCGGAACTCGACCTCGGGCATGGCGCGAAGCTGGTCACCGAGCTGACCGACCTGGTGGCCGCGCATCCGCTGCGCGAGCGGCTCGTTTCCGCGTTGATGCGGGCCCTCGCGGCGACCGGCCGCGACACCGAAGCGCTGCTCGTGTACCAGCGCACGAGGGAAGAACTGGCCGACGCGCTCGGCGTCGACCCGTCGCCGGAGCTGTCCGCGGTGCACGTCCAGCTGCTGCGGGGCGAGCTGGGACGTCGTGAGGAGAACCGCAAGACCAACGTGCGCGCCGAGCTGACCAGCTTCGTCGGCAAGGACGACGACGTCGCCAAGGTCCGCGAGCTCGTCGCCGGCCACCGGCTCACCACCCTGATCGGGCCCGGCGGTTCGGGAAAGACCAGGCTGGCCACGGAAACCGCGCGCACCGTGCTCGGCGACCTGCCGGACGGGGCGTGGCTGGTGGAGCTCGCGGCCATCGGCCCGGACGGGGACACGGGCGGCGGGAACAACATCGCCCAAGCGACGCTCGCCGGGCTCGGCCTGCGGGACGCGTTGCTCGGCGACTCGCCGAACGCCGAACCCACCGAGCGGGTCATCGCCGCGATCCGCGACCGGGAAGTCCTGCTGATCCTCGACAACTGCGAGCACGTGATCGAGGCGGCCGCGGCCTTCGCCCATCGGGTGCTCGGGGAATGCCGCCGTCTCCGGATCCTGGCGACGAGCCGCGAGCCGCTCGGCATCACCGGTGAGACGTTGTGGCATGTCGTGCCGCTGGCCGTCCCGGACCGGAACGCCGGCCCCGGCGAGATCGAATCCTCCCCCGCCGTCCGGTTGCTGCGCGACCGGGCGAGCGCGGTGCGCAAGGATTTCGTGGCCGACAAGGCCACGTTGGCCACCATGGCGCGCGTGTGCCGGATCCTGGACGGGATGCCGCTGGCGATCGAACTGGCCGCGGCCAGGCTGCGCACGATGTCCGTCGAGCAGCTCGCGAACCGGCTCGACGACCGGTTCCGCCTGCTCACCGGCGGCAGCCGGACCGCGCTGCCCCGGCACCGGACGTTGCGCGCCATGGTCGACTGGAGCTGGGAACTGCTGTCCGACGCCGAGCGGACGGTCCTGTGCCGGCTGTCGGTGTTCTCGGGCGGGGCGAGCCTGGAAGCGGCCGAGCGGGTCTGCGTGAGCGAGACCGTCGAGCAGTACGAGGTCCTCGAACTGCTCACCGCGCTGACCGAGAAGTCGCTGCTGGTCGCCGCGGGCGACGAAGCGCCGCGCTACCGGATGCTCGGCACGATCAAGGAGTACGCCGCGCAACGGCTCGCCGAAGCGGACGAAACGCTGCTGGCACGCCACGCGCATCTCGCGTATTTCACCGATCTCGCCGAGGCCGCGGAGCCGATGCTCCGCCGTGCCGAGCAGCTGGACTGGCTCGCGAAGCTCAACGCCGAGCACGACAACATCATTTCCGCGATGCGCGGCGCCCTCATGGCGGGCGAGGCCTTGGCGGCGATGCGGCTCGCGGCGGCCTGCGGCTGGTACTGGTGGCTCAGCGGGCACCGCACGGAAGGCATGGAGCTGGTCAGCGCGGCCGTCAAAACGCCGGGCGAGGTGCCGGAAGAGATCGCGGCCGTCGTGTACGGCCTCGTCTCGCTCTTCGTGAGTTCGGGTTTCGCCGACGAACACACCGCGGCGAAGTGGATCCACGAGTCGTACCGGCTGGGCTCACGCAGCGAAGAGAAGCACCCGCTCCTGGGGCTCGTCGGCGCGCTGGAGCGCATGCTCACCGGCTCGGACGCGCTGTCGGCGTGGGAACCGGTGCTGGCGGACGAAAACGCCTGGGTCCGCGCGCTGGCCCGGCTGCACCTCGGCAAGATGCGGGTCACGCTCGGCCATCCCGGGCGGGAGGCCGACGAGTATCTCGAGCAGGCGCTCAGCGAGTTCCGGGTGATCGGCGAACGGTTCGGGATCTCGTTCGCCCTGACCGAACTGGCGGACCGGATCGCCACCCGCGGCGAGTTCGCCACCGCGTGCGAGTACTACGAACAGGCGATCACGGTGGTGACCGAGGTCGGTTCGGTCGAGGACCTGATCCGGCTGCGGTCCCGACAGGCACAGCTGTTCTGGCTGATGGACGACGAAGAGGCCAGCGCGGCCGCCGAGGCCGAAGCGGAGCGGTACGCCGATCAGGTCACGTGGCCGGGCGCGCTCGGCATGTTCGCCCTTTCGCAGGCGGAACTCGCCCACTGGCGCGGCGATACCGAGGAAGCCGCGAAGCGACTCGCCTTCGCGACGACCGTGATGGGTGACGAAGCGGGTCTGGGACACGTCCGCGCCATCAGCCACGACCTTCTGGGCTACTTCGCCGACGACCTCGAGAAGTCCCGTGAACACCGGGACGCGGCCTGGCAGGCGGCCGCCGAGGTGCGACACGTGCCGCTGATCGCGCACATGCTCGTCGGGATCGCGGATCTGGCTCTACGCCAGGACGATCCCGAGCAGGCCGCGCGGTTGCTCGGGGCGGCCGACGAACTGCGCGGGCTGCCGGACCGGTCCCGTCCGGACGTGACCCGCATCGAGGCGACAGTGCTGCGCCGCCTCGGCGAAGCGAAGTTCGCGGAGGCGGCGCGAGAGGGCACTGTGGCGGACTGGAAACAGCTGGTCGAGGTCACGCTCGCTTCTTGAACGTCGAGGACGCCCACAGGTACCCGGCGAGCGCGATCCCGACGCACCAGCCGAGGGCGGGGAACACGTCGCCCGCCGCCGGCGCCCCGTTGAGAAGCCCGCGCAGGGTCTCGATGATCGGCGTGAAGGGCTGGTACTCCGCGAACTCCCGGAGCCCGGGCCCCATCTTCTCCGCGGGCACGATCGCGCTGCTGAAGAACGGCAGCATGACCAGCGGCACCGAGGCCATGCCCGCGGTTTCCGGGGATTTCGCCGCCAGTCCCAGCGCGACCGTGAGCCAGGCCGCCGCGAAACCGAGCAGGACGACGATGCCCGCCACGCCGAGCCAGTCGAGGAAACCGGCCGCCGGGGAGAAGCCCAGCAGGAAGGCCACCCCGGTGAGCGCCGCGATGGCGACCAGGTTGGTCAGCACGCTGGTGATGACATGCCCGGTCAGCACCGCGCCGCGGGAGACGTCCATGACCTTGAACCGGTTGATGATGCCCTTGGTCATGTCGGAGTTCACCGCCGTCGCGGTGGCCCCCAGGCCGTAACAGACGGCCAGCAGCATCAATCCCGGCGTCGCGTAGTCGATGTAGTCGACGCCGACGCTGAACGCGTCACCGAAGACGTACACGAACATCAGCATCATCAGGACCGGCATCAGGATCGCGTTGAACACCGAGGTCGGGTTGCGGACGAGGTGCTTGAAGTTGCGGCGCAGCATCACCAAGGAAGGGGCCTTGGCGCTGATGGTGTGCGTGGTCATTTGACCGCCTCCGTGTCGTGGCCGGTGAGGGCGAGGAAAACGTCGTCGAGATCGGGGGTGTGGACGGAGAACTCTTCGGCGGCGAGCGAGTACTCGTCGAGCCGGTCCAGCAGCGAGCGCAGGGATTTCGTCCCGCCGTCGCTGGGGACCCGCAGGGCGAGCGCCTCGTCGTCCCGGGCGGCCGAGGGGAAGATCCGCGCCGCCGAGTCGAGTTCGGCGACGGAGGTGAACCGGAGCCGGACGTGTGTGCCGGGCATCTGCCGTTTGAGTTCGTCGGGGGTGCCCTGTGCGACCAGGCGGCCCTGGTCGAGCACCGCGATCCGGTCGGCGAGCTGGTCGGCTTCGTCGAGGTACTGGGTGGTGAGGAAGACGGTCACCCCGCCCGCCACCAGTTCGCGGATGATCGACCACATCGTGCGGCGGCTGCGCGGGTCCAGCCCCGTGGTGGGCTCGTCGAGGAAGATGATTCGCGGGTCGCCGACGAGCGTCATCGCCAGATCCAGCTTCCGGCGCATCCCCCCGGAGTAGGTCGACGCGGGCTTGCGCGCCGATTCCACCAGGTCGAAGCGTTCCAGCAGCTCGGACACGACGCCCTTGCCCGCGGTCCCGCGGCTCAGGTCCGCCATCAGCTGCAGGTTCTCCTGGCCGGTGAGCAGTTCGTCCACCGCCGCGAACTGGCCGGTGACGCCGATCGCGGCACGCACCGCCTTGGCCTCGGTCACGATGTCGTGGCCTGCGACCTTCGCCGTCCCGCCGTCGGCCTTCATCAGGGTGGTCAGCAGGTTCACCGTCGTGGTCTTCCCCGCCCCGTTCGGGCCGAGCAGGGAGAAAATGGTCCCCGCGGGGACTTCCAGGTCGATCCCGTCGAGCACGACCTTGTCGCCGAAGGTCTTTCGCAGTCCGGAGACCGCAATCGCTGTGTCGTTCATGGGCACCACTTTGGAAGGCCGCGCTGACACGCCCCCGCCACGGCGCTGACACAGGTGGTGTCAGCGCCATGTCAGCCGGATGTCAGGCCCCGCGGTGAGAGTGGTCGTCACAACCACCACGAAAGGCAACGCGATGACTGAGACGGTTCCCGTTCCGCAGGGCCTCCCGATGGAGCGCGACGCGGGCCCCTTCGACCCGCCCCGCGAGATCACCCGGCTGCGCGAGGCCCGCCCGGTGAGTCCCATGGTCTTCCCCGACGGTCACGAGGGCTGGCTCGTCACCGGCTACGACGAGGTCCGGCAGATGATGGCCGACACCCGGTTCAGCTCGCGCCAGGACATCGGCATCCTGCACATGCCGTACGAGACGCCGGGCATGCCGGCCCAGACCGAACCGTCCCCGCCGATGCCGGGCATGTTCGTCGCCATGGACCCGCCGGACCACGGCCGGCTGCGGAAGCGGCTCACCGGCGCTTTCACCGTCAAACGGATGAAGCAGCTCGAAGAGCACATCGTCGAGATCACCGAGCGGCAACTGGACGCGATGGCGAACCTGGTTCCGCCGATCGACCTGGTCAAGGAGTTCGCGTTGCCGGTGCCGTCACTGGTGATCTGCGAACTGCTCGGCGTCCCCTACGAGGACCGGGAGAACTTCCAGGCCAACTCCGCGCAGCTCATGGTCAGGGACCAGACGCTCGAGGAGAAGATGGCCGCGTTCATCGGGATGAACACGTTCCTCGCCGAACTCGTCGCCCGCAAACGCGAGACGCCCGGCGACGACATCCTGTCCGACCTCGGCCGTCACGAAGACCTCACCATCGAGGAGCTGACGGGCGCCGCCTTCCTCCTGCTGCTGGCCGGCCACGAGACCACCGCGAACATGCTGGCGCTGGGCACCTTCGCGCTCCTGGAGCACCCTGAGCAGCTGGCCGAACTGCGTGCCGACGCGGCGCTGCTCCCCGGCGCCGTCGAGGAACTGCTTCGCTACCTGTCCGTCGCCGACATCTTCTTCCGCTACGCCACGGAGGATCTGGAGCTCGGCGGCGAAACCATCCGCGCGGGGTCGACGGTCATCGTCTCGCTGCTGGCCGCCAACCGCGATCCGCGGCGGTTCGAGCACCCCGACGTCTTGGACCTGCACCGCAACGCCCGCGGCCTGCTGTCCTTCGGGCACGGTATCCACCAGTGCCTCGGCCAGCAGTTGTCGCGGATCGAGATGCGCGTGGGTTTCGAGGGATTGCTGCGCCGCTTCCCGACGCTCGCGCTCGCCGTCCCCGCCGGCGAGGTCAAACTCAAGACCGACATGAACATCTACGGCGTCCACGAGCTGCCGGTCACTTGGGACTCCTGAGTGTTTGGCTGAGGGTCAGCGCGGTGAGCGCGACGGCGAATCCGGTGAGCTGCCAGCCGGTGAGGGTCTGGCCGAGCACCAGGAATCCCGCGGCCGTGGCGACCAGGGGGTTGGCCAGCGTCAGCAGGGAGACCGACGCCGGGGCGAGCCGGTCGATACCGCGGAACCACAGCGGGTAGGCCAGCGCGGTGGTGACGATGCCGATGTAGCCGTAGCCGATCAGGTTCGCCGTCGTCAGTGAGCTCGGGAGGCCTTCGAACACCAGCGTCGCCGGCGCGAGGACGACGCCGCCCAGGGTCAGCTGCCAGCCGGTCATCGCCAGCGGATGCCCTGGGCGGCCCCATTTCTTGGTCAGGATCAGGGAAACGGCCATGAGCCCGACGGCGGTGAGCATGGCGGCCAGGCCGAGCGGGTCGAGCCGGGCTTCCGACGAAAGGGTCAGCAGGGCGACCCCACCGGCGCCGGCGATCGCGGCGAGCAGGATCGGCGCCGGTGTCCGGACGCGGAGCATCGGGAGCGCGAGCAGTGCCACGAGCAGCGGTTGCAGAGCGCCGAGGGTCGCGGCGACACCGCCGGGAAGGCGATACGCGGCGAAGAAGATCAACGGCAGAAAGGCGCCGAAGTTGAGCATCCCGAGCACCGTCGTCTTCCACCACCACGATCCGCGCGGAAGCCGCCGGGTCAGTGCCAGCAGGAGCAGCCCGGCCGGAAGCGCGCGCAACGCGGCGGCCAGCAGCGGCCGGTCCGGAGGCAACAGGGTCGCGGTGACGACGTAGACGGTGCCCCAGCTGGCCGGGGCCAGCGCGGCGAGCCCGGCGTCACGAAGCGTCGGTTTCGCGGCCGCCGGTTCCGCCGGGACGCCGGGCCGCTCGGCGATGATCGCCATGATGTCTCCTCACTGATAATCTCAACGTTGAGATAACACCAACGACTTCTGTCAATGTCAAGTCTCTTAATGTTGAGATGATTGGAGAGCGTCATGGCCGACGCGGTGGACGCGGTGATCGCGCTTTGGCGGCACGAGCGGCCGGACCTCGAAGACAAGCTCTGGCCCGCCGAGGTGATCGGGCGCGTTCAGCGGCTTTCGCGGATCCTCGACCGGAAGCTCAAGGAGTTCAACGCCCGGCACGACCTGGAGTCGTGGGAGTTCGACGTGCTGACCACGCTCCGCCGCTCCGGGGACGCCGACGGACTGACGCCCGGCGCGCTACTCAAAGCCGCGATGGTCACGTCCGGGGCGATCACGAACCGCATCGACCGCATGGAGGCCAAGGGCCTGGTCGAGCGGGTGCGCGACAGCGACGACCGCCGTTCGGTCAAGATCCGGTTGACCGGCAAGGGACGTCAGGTCGTGGACGAGGTCTTCGTACTCCACCTGGAGAACGAGGCGGACCTCCTGCCCGACCTGAAACCGGCGCAGTGGGCCGAACTGATCGGCGGCCTGCGGCTGCTGCTCGAACACTTCGGTGACACGTCATTGGAGTGACCCCAGCGCGGTGCCGGGGTCGGTGCCGAGCTCCCTGGCGGCACGGGCGCACGGTCTCCGCACCCGGATGCACGACTACTTGCGTGAGCCACCACCCGACGTCACTGTCCACAAAGGACACTTTTCGGCCCGCAAGTGTCCGATTTAGGTAGTATGCATGGTGTCGCAAGGGGGTCGTGAGTGGCAATGAGGGGTTTATAACC
This sequence comes from Amycolatopsis sp. NPDC102389, assembly GCF_044765885.1. Taxonomy (NCBI): domain Bacteria; kingdom Bacillati; phylum Actinomycetota; class Actinomycetes; order Pseudonocardiales; family Pseudonocardiaceae; genus Amycolatopsis; species Amycolatopsis sp. NPDC102389. The sequence continues at coordinate 68,005 of NZ_JBIWKX010000038.1, read as the reverse complement.
CAAAGAGACCACAACACCAACCCAACAAACCAAAAAAAAAAAACGAAACAGCCCACCGGACCCCCCCAAAAAGCGATATAGT
>NZ_JBIWKX010000038.1:64086-67913 GCF_044765885.1 Amycolatopsis sp. NPDC102389 | reverse complement strand
GCGCTCTTTGTTTTTTTTTTTTTTTTTTTGGTGGGGGGGGGGGGGGGTTGTTTGTTTCTTTTTTCCCAACACCCCCCCCCCCCCCCCCCCCCACCCACCCGAAAACCGTACATATACGCATCAAACGGGCCTCAGGCAGCCAGCAAGTGTCCTTTATGGACACTCGGAGGCCTCAAGCGGGATCGGCTAGAATCCCGTTCACATAGGTCCCCGGGTGCGTCGCGGCATCCTGCCGCAGCACGGGAAGATCCGACGGCCAGTTCGCGGTGAGCGGCTGGGTCTGTCCCGGCGGGATGGTCGTCACCCGCGTCGGCGTCCACGTGGCCGAACCGTCGGAGGGCTTCAGGATCGTGATGGTCGCGGTCGCGGTGGATCCCGCCGGAACCTCGTTGTACTTCACGCCGTTGTCGATCCGGGGCAGGTGATAGACCGGCCCGTTCGGGTCGTCGGGACCGTTCAGGTCGACGCCGGGAACACCGTACAGCGCGCACGTCCGGGACGAAGTGTTCTTGTAGGTCAACGGAACGTCGACCTGCCCCGGCGAATTCGGGCTCGGCTTGGGCGAGCCGAGCGCGAGCGAGAGATCCGCGGTGGCACAACGGGGATTGCCACCCGATCCCACCTGCTTCCCCGTGGTGGCGGGCGGCTTGACCGTTCCCCCGCCCGGCGCCGACGTGGGTACGGAAGTGGCGGTCGGCGCGGCGGACGTTTCGACACCGCCGCCGACAGGTGCGGACGTCCGCGGGGCGGCCGTGGGACTTCCGGGGTTGCTACAGGCGACGACGGCGAGCACACCGGCACAGGCCGCGATTCCCTGGGCGAACCGTGCGATATTCGGTCGGATCTTGCGGTGGCTCATCATCTTCTCCCCGGTCTTCCCTGCGATGGATCACTTACCGGGCAAGATGCCCGACAGGGCAGAAAAGATGCGCCACGATGACACTGCTCTCACAAAAGCAACCTCGGCGGCCGTCACGCATCTTTCCCTTTAAGACAAGGAAATCTGCCCTTTCGGGTCACGTCCAGCCGAGTGGGGTGACCTCCGCCGCCGACGTCCACGGTCCGCGTCCGCCCGCTTCGGTGAGGGCGCGGAACCGCACATAGCGCGCTCGGGTTGGCCAGAACCGCAGGGTCTTCCGGGCGGCGTCGTCGGCGAAGGTACCCGCGGCGACGGGGCTCCCCCAGGTCGACCCGTCCGCGCTCAGGTGGACCTCGTAGCCACCGACGCGCCCGTGGTCGGAACCGTCCTGACGCGGCAGGTAGGCCAAGCCCGTGACGGTGCGGGCCGCGCCCAGATCGAGCTGGAGTTCGTGGGGCAAGGGATCTTCCCCGCCGGACCACTTGGTGTGCCAGAGGGTGGCGGGATTCCCGTCGACGGCGTTCGTGGCGGCGCCGTTCTCCCCTGTGGTCTCCTGGCTGTCGGCCGAGCGGACAGTGGCCGAGAGCGGCCCGGAGCCCATGACCGGGTCGCTGATGGTCTCGGCGCCCGTTTCGACATGGCCTGCGAAGCGGCGAAGGAAGCCATCCGGCCCCTGGACGGTCAAGTCGTACCAGCCGCCCATGCCGCCTTCGATACTGAACCAGTCCTCGACCGTCGCGCCCTGGGCGACCGTGTACTTCCACGGTCCACCACCCCGGTTCCCGGTCCGCACGGTCAGCTCGCAAGCGGCGCCGGCGTTGGTCATCTTCAGGTACACGACGCCGGAACCCGGCCGCGGCACGACTTCCGGATTCGGCTTGCCGCCGGTGGTCGCGGTGATCCGGTTGCCCGCGAACCGGCGCAGGAAACCGTTGGGGCCGTGCGCGGTGAGGTCGTACGCGCCGTCAGGGGACCCGGCCTGCCAATAGTCCGAAAGCGTCGCGTTCCCGCCGAGGGTGTAGCGCCACGGCCCGTCGGTCCGGTACGCGTTCGCGTAGACGTAGAAGTGCGCCCCCGCCGCTCCGGTGTTGGCGAAGTCGATCCAGAATCGCTCGGCCGTCACCCGGCCCGAAGCCATCAGCTGATAGGGCAACGGCCGCGCGGTCCGCACCCCGGTCTCGGAAACGGGAAGCTTCTGCTCGGACGGCGGCTGCGGCTGGGTGTTCCACGGTCCGCTCGTCGGCACCGGTTTGGTCAGCGTCGGATACGTCGCACTCGGCGACGTGGTGTCCAGCGCGGAGGTCAGGTCACCGCAGACGGTGCGCCGCCACGGCGAGATGTTCGGCTCGCCGACGCCACTCCACCGTTCCAGGAAGCGCAGCACGGAAGTGTGGTCGAAGACCTCCGAACACACCTTCCCGCCCCGGCTCCATGGCGAGATCACGAACATGGGCACCCGGACGCCCAGTCCGATCGGCTCACCGGAGACGAATTCGTCGGTCGTCGCGACGGAACTCTTGCCCTCGTCGTCGGAAGCGGGCGGTGCGGGCGGCGGCATGTGGTCGAAGAAGCCGCCGTCCTCGTCGTAGGTCAGCAGGAACAACGTCTTGTTCCACACCTCGGGTTTGGACGCGATCGTGTCGAGGATCGACTTCACCAGGTCGGCCCCGGTGTTCGGGCCCCACGCGGGATGTTCGGTCTGGGATTCGGGCGCGACGATCCACGACACCGACGGAAGCCTGCCCGCGTCGACATCTCCCTTGAAGGCGCTCAGCAGTTGCTTCGGCGCGACCCGGGCCAGCCCGCGGTCGTACAGGGCGCGTTCGGACGCGGTCAGGGTCGCCACGCCGGCCGCCAGCCCGTCCAGCAGCCTGGTCCGCTCGGCGGCCGAAGCCGAATCGAGGGCGTAGTAGAAGTACTCCAGCTTCGGGAATGCCTTGCCCGCGGAGTCCTTCACCTTCGACAGCGCCTTGGTCCCGACGGCGAGGAAGCTGCTGAAATAGTCCAGCGAATTGTCGCCGTAGTTGTCCCATTCCTGATAGACGCGCCAGCTGCGGCCCGCGGTCTGAAGGCGCTCGGCGTAGGTCTTCCAGGTGTAGCCGGTGTGCCCGGGGTTCTGCCACGCGGCGTTGCCGATCGCCCGGGTCGTGCCGTCCGGCTCGTAGCCGAGTTTGCCGGTGAACAGGTACATCCGGTTCGGGTTGGTGGGCCCCATTTCCGAGCAGTGGTAGGCATCGCAGACGGTGAACGCGTCGGCGAGCTCGTGATAGAACCGCAGCGCCGAACGCGTGTGATAGGTCAGCGAACGGACACCCTTGGCCGCGCGCCACGCGTCGTGACGGCCCTTGTTCCACGCCCGGTGCCCGCCGGACCAGCTGTGGTCGACGTCGGCCATGAACTGATCGTCGATCGCGTACGGGAGCAGCGTGCCCGTGCCGTCGGGCTGTTGGAAGACCGAGGCTCCCGACGGTAGCTTGATCGCGGCGGGATCGTTGAAACCCCGAACGCCGCGCAACGTGCCCAGATAATGGTCGAACGACCGGTTCTCCTGCATGAACACCACGACGTGCTCGATGACGTCGAGCCCGCCCGTCGGCGCTTCGGCGGCGAGCGCCTGCCGGACGCTCGCCGGGAGCAAGGTGAAGGCGGAAGCCGCACCAGCGGCCTTCAGCAGGGTACGACGGCGCACGGAGCCCTCCAGGAATTGCGTTGAACCCGTTCGATCGTGTTCGAAACTGCACCTTTGGCGCGACTATCGAGCAGATAGAAGCATAAGTGCCTGATCGGTTCAAGGGTTCGGCCCGCGGGCCGCATGATCGGAGCAAGATGACGCGACTTTCGGATGGTCGCGACCCTCGTGAGTGGCGTTTGGGGGTGTAAACCCCAACCCCCCCCCCCAGGCCCAAAACCCGGTGGGGGTCGCCCCCCCCGAGGGTGCCCCCCCCCGGTGAACCCGCCCCGAAACCCC
>NZ_JBIWKX010000038.1:0-64076 GCF_044765885.1 Amycolatopsis sp. NPDC102389 | reverse complement strand
CGTGGGGGGCCGGGCGTGCCTTATCTGCGCAACATTTCTCGTGGTCTTTGTGTTGGGCCCCCCCGGGTGTGTTTGGTTTTTGGTCAACCCCCCCCCCCCCCCCACTCACGAGGCCAAAACCGCGGTGGGGGACGCCCCCCTTGAGCGTCCCCCACCCGGTTCACCCGGCCCGAAACCGGCCGGACGTCATCTCCCGTCGTTGTCCGGGCGCCTGGACAAGGCCGCCAAGGAAAGCACCATGACGACCGGCCAGATCACGGCCATCAGCGCGGCCCCGCCGAAGGTGATCGCGGTGACCGAGACCGCCGTCGCGATCAGGCCACCGACGGGTGACACGTAACAAAGGCCCAACGGCCCCAAGAAGAGCGCCCACAGCAACGCGGTTTTCACCGATTTGGCGGGCGGGCGGGGAACCGGATACCGCCCCGGGCCGACGACCTCGTGGTCGTCGCCCTGATACCAGCCGCCGGACATCAGCGGCGGATGCGGCGCGAAGAACACCGGTCTTCGGCCGAACGCCTTGGGCGTCCGCGGATTCTGCCCGGCGGGCAGGTGACGGTGATCTTTCGGCCGTCCCATGACACTTTCGGCGCTGCGCATGACACCCTCCCCCGTCGCCTGGCCGAGGCCTGGTGAAGTCACCCCGTGCCTGGCACAATTACCGGTTGCGGTTCGAAACTTCCGGGTCGTTCTGCCCACTGACCATGCTGACGAGTCGGGGGAGTGGCTGATGCGTCAAATGGAACACAGCACCGATCCGGTTCCCGGTGAACCGGAGGGCCAGGATGACCGGTTCCGCCGCGGCTGAAAACGGGAGCCTGGGAACCTGGCGGAGGCTGACCCCCGCGGAGCAGTCCGCCCTCCGGCGCGCAGGCCACCTGAAAGTGTGGCGGCCAGGCCAGATCCTCGCCCTCCAGGGCAGTCCGCCCACCAGCATGTTCGTCGTCCTGCAGGGCTGGGTGAAGATCAGCGCCACCAACTATCGCGGCGAGGACGCCCCGCTCGCCGCCCGTGGCCCCGCGGAAATCGTGGGCGAACTGGCCCCGATCAGCGGACTCCCCCGTTCCGCGACGATGTCGGCGATCGACGAGGTGCACACCCTCGTCGTGCCGAGGGAGAAATTCCTCGGCGTATTACGCGACCAGCCGCGGATCGCCGAGGAGATCTTCCGGACCGCGGCGATCCGGCTTCAGCAGTCCGACAGGCTGCGTCTCGAATCCGGCGGCCCGGATTTCCCGCAACGCCTCGCCGCCGTTCTCCTCGAACTGGCACTACAGCACTCCGTCGACTGGACGGCCGGAAAACACGTCGATCTCCGCTTCAATCAAGGGGAATTGGCGGGCTTCGCGCGGGTCTCGCGCAGCACCCTGATCCGCGGCCTCGACGAACTCCGGCGGCTGGGGGTGGTGCGCACCGCGCGCCAGCGCGTCACCATCACCAGCCCTCGCGCATTACGGGAATTGGCGGCCGGACGGCCCCCGCCGGCCGCCGAGGCCTGATCCAGCACGAAATCTCGGCTATCCTTGTCGAGGTTCAGCTCTCGTAATCGTTCCACGGGCTGGAGGGAATCGGCACGATGAGTTCATTCTCGGCAGACACCGAACCGGACATCGAATCGGCGTTGCTCGATCTCGACGCGGTCTCCTTCACCGCGTTACGAGAGCTGGACAGTGAGGCCTTCCGCCATTCGGCGCGCCGGGTCGTCGAACGCACCACCCTCGTCCGCGCGCGCTACAGAAGCGGCAATAACACCGGAGGCGGCGAGCGGATCGACTGATGCCGCCATCAGCCGGGCCTCATCCCACGTTCCACCGGTTGTCATGGCGGGACTTCGACGCGCTCGCGCGTCTTGACGGAGACGAGGACATGGCACGACGTCTGCGACGAGCCGAACGGAGCCGTCGCAAACTGTTGATCCACGCATTGCTGACCGAAGCCACGAAGACACCGGATCATTCGGGACCGTTACCGTCGCTGGATTCCGCTTGGGAGCTCCTCGCACGTGCCGAAGCACGAGCACCCCGCGCGGTGAACCGGATGCTCACCAATCCGTACACCGGCAGCTGGGCGGGCTATACGACTCGGCTGCTCCGCAACGGAATAGACGGCGTCGGTCCCTTGTGGATGCACCTGGGGCACGCGCACGCGATCGCGGCGGCCGCGGCGATCCGGGCGGAGCTGGATTTCGAGACCTCCATCCCGGCGTGGCACGGCAACGCCATCCTCCCCTCACTCGGGATGGCCAGATTTTCGGACACCGGACCGTTTTCTTCGGTCGTCGTCCAGGGTGTCAACGGCGGGTACTCGATATCGAACGGCACGACGGTTCGCCTACCGGGCGCACCCGAGGAAGATGCCCCGGACTGGTGGGGAATCCGGCGGGTACGAAGCCGGGTCGGCGCGCACCGATTCTCTCTGTGGCTGGACGACCTCGATCCCTATCGCGGGCTCTACGAACCGATCCCGCCGGAACGGCTACCGGGCAAGGACCTGGCGGATTGGCAACGGCTGATCGACGAGGCGTGCCGTCTGGTCACCACCCATCTGCCCGATCTGGCCCGCATCATGCCGGTGGGATTGGCGTCCCTGGTTCCGAAACCCCAGGTGCTCTTCCGTAATCCGAGCGCGTCGACCGGGGAGGCGTTCGGCAGCGCGGTCGTCGGACTGCCCACCGACGGTGCGGCGCTCGCCGAAACGCTGATCCACGAGTTCCAGCACATCGTGCTCGGGGGCCTGCTGCACCTCGTCGAGCTGTACGAGCCGGACCCCCGCGAGCGGATCTATGTGGCCTGGCGAGACGATCCGCGCCCACTAAGCGGTGCCTTCCAAGGGGTCTACGCCTTCTTCGGCGTCACCGCCTTCTGGCGCGCACTGGCCAGGGCCGGGCAGAGTCCGCGGCGCTCCGAATTCGAATTCGCCTACTGGCGCGAGCAGACGTGGCGCACCCTGCAGGCGCTGCGCGTGGACTCGACCCTGACCGATGCCGGCCGACGCTTCCTCGACGGCATCGCCGAACGCCTCGGGCCGTGGCAGAGCGAGCCGGTATCGGCGGAGGCGAACGAACTGGCCACGGCCGCCCGCCGCGATCACCTCGCGGGATGGCGCGCCCGGCACCTGCGTCCGGATCCGTCCGTCGTCGCCGAACTGGCGGCGGCATGGCTCACGGGAAGACCGAGGCCTCCCGCGAGTCTCGACGCGACAAGCCTTCCCCCGACGCCGGTCCCGGACGGAGCCTGGTCCCAGGCCAGAACGGACCTCATCCGGCTCACCCTCGGCGGCACGACACGGTCGCCGGACGGGCGACCGCCGACGGTACCCGGCGCCACCGCGGCCGATATCGCTTACGCCGCGGGCGATCACCTCGACGCCGTGGAGAGCTACCGGCGGGAACTCGCCGTGGATCCGGACCGGCCGAACTCCTTGGCCGGGCTGGGCCTCGCGCTCTCCGCCCGAGGCCTCCACCCTGCCGCTCGCGCCCTGCTGCACTGTCCCGAGCTGGTCCGCGCGGTACATCGGCCCCTGCGCTCCGGCCCCCGGCCGCCGACCGTGGAGGAGATCGCCTCCTGGATCGGGCAACTCGTGCCGGGTTGAGTCACATCAGGATCGGGTCGATGTCGCAGTTGGCACGGGTACCTCGACCGGCCGCCTGCGTTCCCGGGTGGGCCTCGCCCAACACCCGGCGGTACCGTGCCAGGATCGGGTCGCGGAACGGCGCGGCCTCCTCCGTCCGGCCGAGCGCGGCCAGATCCAGTCCGAGGTTGAACGACGCCGCCAGGACCGTGGGGTGTTCCTCGCCGAGCACCTGCGTACCACGCTCGATCGCGTCTCGTCCCAGCTCGACCGCCCGATCGAGTTCACCCAACGCCGCCAGGTCACTCGCCAGGTTGATCGTGGCGATGATGGCATAGGGATGGTCCGGGCCGATGGAGGCGCGGAACTGCTCGAGGGCTCGCTCGTCGAGGACACGGGCGGCGGCGGGGTCGCCCTGTAACCGCAACGTCACCGCGAGGTCTACGTTCGCCGCGAGGGTATGCGGATGATGCTCACCGAGACCGCTCCGGTATCGCTCGAAGGTCTCCTCGCCGAGCTTCTTCGCCGCGGCCAAATCACCCGAGTGACGAAGATCGATCGAATGAGCCAGCGCGGAGGCCATCGTCGTGCCGTGGTCATCGCCATAAGCGAGCCGGAACCTCTTGAGGACCTCCGTGGACACGCTGAGCGCCCCCGGGTGGTCGCCGTCCTTCCGCCTGGCCACCGCGAGCAGGAGCGAGTTACCCGCCGAGTCCAGCTGGTCCGCGCCGAAACGGGCGGTGAAGTTCTCCGTCAGCCTTTCCTGCTGAATCCGGGCTTGGCCGTATTCGCCGGCTTCACGCAAGTCCACGTTCCTCGCGCTGTTGGCGCTGAAGGTGCGGACGTGATCGCGACCCAGGACCTCGATCCGCCGCCGGAGGGTGTCCTGATCCAGTTCCAAGGCCTCCCGGTAGGCGCCGGCCAGCCGCAGGCTGATCGCGTGCTGATACGCGGCGTACAGTGTCTCCGGGTCGTCGTCACCGAACATCCGCCTGGCCTTCTGAAGGATCTCTTCACTCAGTTTGGTCGCCGCCGCGAAATCGCCCTGTGCCCGGAGATCGATGGTGATGTTCCGCTGAAGCGCGAAGGTCTCCTCGTTCTCTTCACCGGATATCTGCATGCGCAGCGCGAGAGTGCGCTGGTTGAGTTCCGCGGCTTCGGCGTACCGGCCGATCGCCCACAGGTAGAGCCCGAGCCTCGACGAGACTTCGAGCGTCTGCGGATGGGTGGGGCCGAGGACGTCGGTGAAGCGCTTGCGCGCTTCGAGGCCGAGCCGCGCCGCCTCTTCGTGATCTCCGTACTCGAACAGGTAACGCATCAGGTTGATGTAGAGCTGACGCGGCCAGTCGTTGTCGCAGTCCAGGACGTTCGCCGCGTAGGCGTGCGGCAGCAATTCGCGGTAGCGCGACCAGTGCCTGCTGGACTCGGGGTCGTTGGGGTCCAGCGCGGCGAGCAGCTGGTGGGCACCGTGCTGCATCCGGGCGTGCACTTGGCGGGCCATGACCCGGTTGCGCAGCACCAGCTGGACGAGCCGATGCAGCTGGAGAGTGTTGTTCCCGTGGTCGATCTTGGCGAGGCCGTAGCGGTTGATGTCCCGGATGGCGCGCGCCAGCTTGATCGGGTCGCGCAGCGCGGCGTCGAGCTCCGGCGAGATCGACACTCGGTTGACCCCGGTGAGCAGGTCACGCGAAATCGGTTCCGGGGAGAAGAAGGCGCAGATGTGCAGGATCTGGTGGGCCGCCGGGTTGCGGGTCTTCAGTTCCTCGAACGAAACGTTCCACGCCGCGGCGACGGAAACCTCGTTGTCGGGCGCCGAAGCGGTGTCGAGGATTTCCTCGACCGACTCGTCGAACAGGCGCAGATACTCCTGTACCGGCATCCCGGTCACCGCGCGCCAGGCCGCCGCCTGCTCGACGGCCAAGGGCAGGTCGCCGAGCTTCTCGGCGAGTTCCTCGGCGTCGGCCGGGTCGATCTCCGGGCCACGCCGGCCGAGCAGCTCGACGCTTTCCTCGCGTTTGAACACCGCCAGCTCCAGCGGACGCGCGATACCCGCCCAGTCGGAGTTCCGTGAGGTGATCAGGATTTCGCCGGGACCGTTGCGCGGGAAGAACGGCAGCACGGTGTCCGGGCTCTCCGCGGCGTCGAAGACCAGGAGCCAGCGGCGGAAGGGCCGCCCGGTCCGGAGCGCCTCGATGACCGCGGGGACCGCGACGCTGGCTTCGGCGGCGCCTTGCAGGCCGAGGACACCGGCGAGTTCGGTGAGACCGGCGCGGATCTGCGTGGTGTGCGCGGCGTCGATCCACCAGACGAGGTCGTAATCGTGGAGATGCCGGTAGATGTACTCGGCGGCCATCTGGGTCTTGCCGATACCGCCGAGGCCGTGCAACGCCGACGGGAGCACGGCGGTGGTGCCGCTGCTCAACCGTTTGGTGAGCTGGTCGAGCAATTCGTCGCGGCCGGTGAAGTTGGGGTTCCGCGGGGGGACGTTGCCGAAGACCAGTGGCGGGTCATCGGCCTGGCGGGCGGGGAAGTTCCGGGAGGTTTCCGACGCCGAAGGGTGCACGATCCGGGTCGTCGGCTCGTTCGCTTCGGGCTCACTGAGATAAGACGAGCGTCCCTGTGTCACAGGTGTCGAGGCAGGTGGACGTTCGGCCGTCTCAGGCATCATTGAGCTCACAGTCTTTGGTTCAGATACGTGTAGTTCGAGGACTTGGGTTGCTGCCGCGTTCCGCAGCCGGTCCGCCCGGGACAGGTACGGCCCGGAAAGGGCGCGCATGAGCGCGGTTTCCAGCTCCACATCGGCCGGGGACTCGCGGGTGAGGTCTGGGTCCGGTGTGTTGTTCGGGTCGGCGATGGCGTCTCGGAGGTGGCCGATCAACCGGATCCGGTCACCGAAATGGGTGGCGGCCACTCGGACGACATTGGCCGTTTCCGACCGCCGCGCGCCGCTGAGCAGCAATTCCCGGACTGCCTCGGGAAAAGCGAAGACCCCGTCTGTGTCCCAAGTGGACTCGCCCTCCCTGAGTGCGGGAGCGTACATCATCCCCGAAAGCAAAAGCTCGAGGAGGTGTTCCGGCCCCGCTTCCGGCACGAATCGTTGTCCCACCAGCTTCGCCACATCGAGACGGACCGGTACCGCCGCGAGTAACTGCGCCAAGCGTAGCGCTGGCGGCGACGCAACACTGCGGAATCGTTGTACTCGTTCGGCGGGTGACAAAGTTACCGGCCGGTCATCGAAATCGGACTGGGAAATCCGTTCCGTGGCGAGGACGACGGTTCCTTCCACGGTGTCGTCGTTTTCGCCGGTCATCAGTCCGGCCCACCAGCCCAGCGACCTCGGCCGCAGTTCGAGCACCGGCACCGGGACGAGATGGCCGGGCACCTTCGAGCCGGGTTCGAGCCAGGCGTCCGCGAGGTCGCATTTCCACCGGCCGTTGGGCGCCACCGCGTTCGGGATCCTCAACCGTGCCTTGTGCGGGCTCATCCCGCACCGGCCCCACAACCATTGCGGGAGCAGGTGCACGATGCTCACCGGCATCCTCCTGCCCCACCGCGCCAGCATCGGGTACAGCGCGTCCTTCTTCTGCCAGGCGTCACCCACCCCATCGGTCAGCAGCAAAACCACGCGCCGTCCCGACGAATCCATGATCTCGTCCGGATCGCGGGCGGGCGCGCCGGGCGTGCCACCACGAAGAACGAAATCCTCTTCGGCGTCCTTGGCGGTTTCCAACAGACGGACCTGGATGGTACGGAAAGCGCCCACTTGCCGGAGTAATTCGACGAACGCGGACACCCTGGGGCGCCACAAGGCCATCGACGGACCGTTGTCGAGGACGAGCGTCAGGTCCAGCCAGCGCTCTTTTCTCGATCGGGTGACCGGCCACCACCGGCCGGTCTCCGCTACCCGGACGGCGGTCGCCACTTCGTCCAGGACCACGTTGTTGTGTCGCCGCGAGGCCATCTCTCGTTTCAGGGTTCTCAACGCGCGGAAGTACTCCAACGATTCGAGGAGTACCGCTCCCCCGGGCCCGTCGCCGTCCACCGCGGGTTCCGGCAGCTCATGGGGTACGGCCTCGATCGCGACGACCTGACCGTCTTCCGCGTCCTCCGCCGGGGCGTCGACGAGCCGGGTCGGCCGCGGCTCGGGAAGTTCCGGGATCTCCCCGCGCTCGGCGGGCGCGTTACGGATCCGCCCGCCCTCGGGTGTCCGCTCCGGCTCCTCGGCCGGGGCGGAGCCGCCGCCGGCCCGCGGCGGCGAGATGGCCGCGGCCAGCCACACGATGTCGGCGACGTCGGTCCAGTTCAGGTCCTCGAATCCGAATCGCTTGCCCCCTGGGGGAAAACCGGTGTCCCGCCGCTCCGCCGCCGGGGCGGAACGCGAGTCGGACACACCGCCCGGCCCGGCCATGTCACCGCACCGTCAGTCGTTGCCACAGAGCGTCCACCAGCCGCGGCCATGCCTCCTGATCCGGCTGGTACGCGCCCGACGTCGCGAGATAGACGGCGTCGAGCAGCCTGTCGGTGGGGAGACCGCCTTCCGCCTTGCTCCGTTCGGCGAAATCCCGGATGAGCTTGTCCCGGTGTTCGCCGTTCTCGCCGACCAGATGCCCGGCCACGATCGCGGCCAGGTGCTCCTCGTCCGGATTCTCGATCCGCAACTGCAGGCAGCGGCGGAGGAACGCGGGCGGGAACTCCCGTTCCCCATTACTGCTCATGATGACGATCGGGAAGGCGTGGCAGGCGATCCGGCCGTCACGGACCACGGCGGTGCGCTGCGGATCGGCGGTGTGCACGGTGACTTCGGGGTGCCGGTTGCGCACGCGAGCCAATTCCTCGATGGAGAATTCGCCGTCCTCGAAGATCGACAGCAGATCGTTGGGCAGATCCGCCTCGGACTTGTCCAGCTCGTCGATCAACAGGACCCGCGGCAGCCTGCTGGGCAGGAAAGCGGTGCCCAGCGGGCCGAGCCGGACGAAATCGCCGATCGGGGGTTCTTCGGCCTCGCCGCCGCGCTGGGCCTGGCTGGTCGCCGCCGCCTGGACCCGGCCGATGGCGTCGTAGCCGTACAACCCGGAACTCAGCGCGGTATGACTGGTGATCGCCCAGCGCAGCACCCGGCCGAGGCCGAGCTCCCTGGCGATCCGGTACGCGAGGCTGGACTTCCCGGTCCCCGGGTTCCCGGTGACCAGCAACGGACGCCTCAGATAGAGGGCGGCGTTCACCATGTTCAGTTCGCCGGAGTCGGCGTCCTGCTCCGAAAGCGTGAACGCGGTACCGAGACGACGTTCCGCCTCGCCGTCGTCCGGCGGCGGCACGTCGTTCTCCGGTGGCGGGTCACCACGATAAGAACGCCACGGCGGCGGCGCGGGCAACAACTGCGCGAGGTCGATGTCGTGCATGGGCATACCGGTGCCCCGGTAGATCCACCAATCGGGTGCGTCGAGCCGAGGAGTCCGGCCGTCCACGGCCGCGTCCTGATCGTTCCCGCTCATCCGCGGCATCCCCTTACAGTCGAGTCGGGATCAACGGCTGGTCCAGAACGATCACGCGTTTGGGGTCGTCCCACATTACCACCAGATCGTGAGCCAGAGAATTCTTGAACGGTACCGCCATCCCGGAATTCGCCAGTTTGCGGCGATCCGGAAGCTCGATGAAACCGCTCTCCGCGGCCAATACCCAGTCGAGCAACTCGCGCAGGGTCTCCGGCTCGGCGTCGGGATGCCACAGCACGACCGGGAGGCCACTGCGGAGCGCGCTCGTCAATTCGTCCGGCACACCACCGGGTTTCGCTTGGGGTGACGGGGGTTTCGCCAAGACCAGGCCGACCCAATGCTCGTCGCTCAGGATGGCGTCGATCGGATGCTCCCCGACCTCCGCGCAGCCGGAATAGTGCAGCCGGTCGGCGGCGGGGTCCTTGACCATCGAATCCCAGCGAACGTGCCATGCGCGATGCCAATGCCTCGCCCGCATCCTCTCCAAAGAGCGTATTCCGAGACGGTACCCGTAGCGCAAAGGCTGGGGCTGACCGGTCTCGTGCTCCTTCGCCCAGCGCTGCACCGGCAAATTGATCAAGGTCCTGGGCAGCAGGAATTCCACCGACGCGGACATGCTCTGGCCCGACCAGACGCCCTCGGTCTCCAGGATGACGTCATCGACCCTGAGTTCGACCTCTTCGATTCCGATTTCGCGTACGCCGCCGAGCGGCGGCGGCCAGACGTCCGGATCGTCCTGTCTCCAGAATGCGAGCGTGCACCGCGTCGGATCTGCGGAAACCGGTTCGAGCATGATCATCAAATGCAGATGCGGGCGATCCGGAATGGGCGTCCTGGTCAGTCGCTGATGTCCGAGAGCGGGGCCGAGCCGCAGTGACCGGGCTTGGCCGGTCATCCAGCCCTCGATCATCGCGTCGGGCCGGTCTCCCGAGTTTTCGGCCAGCAGCCCGAGAAAAGTCAGCGCGGGCGGGATCCCGTCCGGTCCCGCGTTGAAGTCGGTGAGCAGCCGAAAGACCTCCCACGCGTCGGTGACGCCGTCCAGCGGAGGCGCCGGGATCGCGGGACCGAGCGCCCGGCTCACCATGATCGCCGGGTTCGGGACTTCCATTCCGGTCAGATGACGGCGCAGGCCCACCAGATCCTTGCGGGGGATCAACTCCAGAACGGGGCCTTCCAGGTCGGCCGGAAAGAGTTCTTCGGCGCGCACCACCACCGAATCGGCCGCCGCGTTGACTTCCCCGTGCAGTCGTAAATAAGCCATTCCGGTGAAAGTCTTCACCGAAACAGGTAGCGGACGGTACAACTCGGGCAACAGGCCCGGGTCCTTCTCGATGACGTCCGCGAAAAACCGCTCCGATGAGATGAACGCGATCATCCGATGGGATTCCGCGAAGGCTTCTTTCACCGGTGGCGCGTCGAGAATGCGGAAAGCGATATCGACCGCGTCCCCGACCCAGCCGTTGCCGTCGTCGATCACCTCGCCGGAGTTGAGACTCACCCGCAGCCGCATCTGCGCCTGCGGTGTCCGCGTGTGGTTGTACCGGCGGAGGGCGACCGCGAGGCGATCCGGCAGCAGGTCGGCGACCAGGCTTTTGGTCGTTCCGGGCGGAAGCAGGACCAAGACGCCGTCGCCGCGGTCCTCGTGAGAGCACGAATCGAAGTCGACACCGCTTTCGGCGAACGCGATCTTCAAAACCTCGTACATGCCCTGGTGCACGGCGAGCCGGTCGAGGCGGTTGCGGTCCGGCGCGGTGAAACCCACGACGTCCACCACGACGATCGTGCGGTCGAAAGCCCGCGTCGGTCGCGCCACTGGCCCCCTCCCAAGGTCCACGGCGCCGACCCACGGCGCCGACCGCCACATTATCGCGTCGATCGGCCCGGAGTTGAGTGTCAATTGACAAATAGCGGGTGGCGGATCGGTGTTAAGGCTCGTGAGTGGTAAGGACGGTTGGGACCAAGGGTGTCTTAGGTACCTGCTGAATGTGGCGGCCAGACGGTCGCGGGTCCGTGAAGGCCTCCTTGCCTACCCTGAAGGTAGGGAAGGAGGCCTTCACGGACTCCACGATCGCCACCTCAGCCTCAGCAACACCACCAGCCCCAGCAGTCACAGCGGCTGCGCGTGAAGGCCCCCTTCCCTCGGCTCAGCCGAGGAAACTCGACCTCCACACCTTCCCCAAGTACATGAAGGCCCCCTTCCTTGCGCCAGGCGCAACGAAGGGGGCCATCATGTACCACTCACGAGGGGGGTCAGACGCCGGCGACCTGCTGGATCCAGCTGCGGTAGCGAGTGATGTTGGTGTAGGCGGTGTTGTTCGACCGGTCGCTGGTCGAGGCGACACCGACCTGGCGGCCGCCGGAGAACATCGGGCCGCCCGAGTCACCGCCGGCGGTGATGCCGTCGACGCGGTTCGCGCAGACCGCGACCCCGCCGTTGTAGTCACTGCAACTGACCGAGTTCACCCGGACGGTGGCGACCTTCAGGTAACGGGACTGGCAGTTGATCTCCGAACCGCACTGGCTGGTCGCGCCCCAGCCGTAGACCTGGACGTTCTGGCCGACCGCGACGTTGCTCGTGGTGCCGAGCGGCGCGTAGGTGGCGTTGACCGAACTGGTCAGCCGCACGATGGCGAGGTCCGCGCCCGAGTGGCGGGTGATGCTCGCCGCGGTGGCCATGGTGCCGCCGCTCTGCTGATCGAGGCTGCCGATCCGGAACGTGTAGCTGCCACTGCTGGCCACACAATGCTTGGCGGTGAGGATGTACTGCGGCGCGATGATCGTGGCGGTGCAGTTCTGCTGGCCGTTCACGAACAGCCGGGCCGCCCAGGGGCCGCTCTGCGCGTACTGGCCGCCGATGATCATCGGCTGCACGCCCGAGGGTTCGGCGGCGGTCGCGGCGGGAGCGGTCGAGCCGAGCAGCGCCATGAAGGCGGTGCCGGCCAGCAGGACGAGGGAGCGCAGTCGCATGTTCCGGCTCATTTCCGCGGCCGGGTCCCGGCCGCTCGAAGTGGGGACGAACGCGCTGATTCTGTGTCGTGCCAAGGGAAGCCGGAAACCGACGAAAGTTCGCGCGGGCTACCTATTTATTTCCATGACGGCCGGAACGGATTTTTGAGTACTCGGCGAAGATCATTAGGTAGTCACTCGCCGAGCAGGCGCCAGGCGGTGAGCGCGAGCCTCGCCCGGGTCAGGCCGAGCGGGTCGGTCAGATCGATGGCCAGGCATTTGCCGATCTGGGTCAGCCGTCGCGCGACACTGCTGTGGTGCAGGTGCAGGGAATCCGCGGCCTGGCGCACGGAACCCGTGGCGCAGTAGGCGTCCAGCGTCCGCAGGTCCTCCGGATCCGCGGCAAGGTCCGTGATCGCGACGACGTCGGCGTTGGCCCTCGTGTCCTCCTCCGGGATCCGCGCGAGCAGCGCCAGGGCTCCGAGGTCGCGGTAGTGGATCACCGGACGGCGCGCGGTCGTGAACCGCAGCGCGGTCCTCGCGTCCTGCCAGGACCGATGCGGGCACTCGGTGTCCCCGATCCCCGCCCGGACGTTTTCCGGGAACCGGGCCGGATCCACCGCGGCGGCCAGGATGATGCCGACGTCGGCGAGTGACGCGGCCTTGACCGGGCGGCCGGGGCAGATCAGGCCCCCGATCTTCTCCAGCGGGCGCTCGGACCGGACGGCGACCACACGGATCGGCGCGTCGCCGGGGAAACCCAGCAGCCGCAGGGCCCGGTTCCGCGCGGCCTCGTCGCTGGCGGAGCTGATCACGAGTTCCACGAGCGCCGGGTCGGCCATGGTGGTGCGCGCGGGCCCGTACCGTTCGACGACCGTCGCCACGGCGATCGCGAGGCGGTCCAGCACCGCTTCGTCGAGGGCGACGGGCTCCCCCTCGCGTTCCAGCCAGACCGTGCCGATCTCTTCGTCGTCGAGGGTGACCGGCGTCGTCGTGGACACGGGCACGGACGTGGGAGCGGCTTCGCGGCCGTCGGGCGCCATGCGGATGGCGTGTCCCGTGCTGTGCACCCGGATGCCGGCGACGCATTCGGACAGGCCCGCGGTGGCCCTGGCGAGCGCGGGGAGATCGACCCGTCGCCGCATCAGGGTGTCGTAGAACATCACGATCCGGATCGTGCTCTCGACGTCGGGATCCAGATGCGACAACCGCGCGGCCAGTGCCTCCATGTCCGCGAGCGTACGCGGCGATCGTCGCGCGAAGGGGCGCTCACGCGCGACGGATGGCGGCCGCCTTCCGGGCCGGGAGCCGGAAGGATCGTCGTCATGGATCCCGAACTCGAAGCCTTCATCGCCCTCTTCCCGCCGGCGAAACTCGACGATCCGATCGGCGAACGCGCGAACTACGCGAAACTGGCCACCTCGGTGCCACGGCCGGACACGTCGGCGATGGAGGTCGAAGACCGGATGGTGCCCGGCGAACCCGAGGTACCGATCCGGATCTACCGGCCGCACGAAGCCCAGGGCGCCATCATCTGGCTGCATGGCGGCGGCTGGGTCATGGGTGATCTGGAGACCGAACACCCGTGGGCCGCCCGGCTCGCCGAGGGCTCCGGCGCGGTGGTGATCTCGGTCGGCTACCGGCTGGCTCCCGAGAACCCGTTCCCGGCCGCGCTCGACGACGTCTACGCGGTACTGAACTGGACGGCGGACCACGCGGCGGAACTCGGCGTCTCGCCGGATCGGATCGCGATCGGCGGGCACAGCGCGGGCGGCGGGCTGGCGGCGGCGACGGCGTTGCGGGCACGCGACGAAGGCGGCCCGCGGATCTGCTTCCAGCTGCTCAACCAGCCGGGACTCGACGACCGGCGGGACTCGTGGTCGGCGCGGAACTTCACCGATACGCCGTGGATGAACCGCGACAAGGTGGCCGCGATGTGGCGGCACTACTTGGACGGAAAGCCCGCACCTTCGCCGTATGCCGCACCTTCGCGGGCTACCGATCTCTCCGGACTGCCTCCCGTGTACATGGCCAGCGCCGAGCTGTGCCCCAACCGCGACGAGAACATCGACTACGCGGTCCGTTTGCTGCGGGCGGGGGTTTCGGTCGAGCTGCACCAGTGGGCGGGAACCTTCCACGGATCTCAGGCGATCCTGACCGCCGAGGTGTCGCGCCGCCAGCTCGCCGAACTGGGCGACGTCCTGCGCCGCGCACTGGCCGGGTCATGACCGCACCCACGACAGGCAAGCTGCTTCGCCCCTTCGCCGGGAGTTTCGCCGCCGTCTTGCTCCTGCAGATCATCGGCGCCATCTCGGGGTTGGCACCGCTGCTGGCCGTCGTCGAGCTGGGCAGGACGCTACTGGCGCCCGGTCCGGTCGACGAAAGCCGCGTGTGGACGGCCGTGGCCGTGGGCGCGGCCGGGATGTTCGTCCGGCTGGTGCTCACGGCCGCGTCGTCCGGCATCGGGCATCTTCTCGACGGCCGGGTCCAGCTCACGTTCCGCCGGTTGCTGGCCGAACGGCTGGGACGCGTGCCGATCGGCTGGTTTTCGGGGCGCCGCACCGGTGAGCTGGCCAAGGTCGTCGGCGAGGACGTCGGCGCCGTGCACCCGTTCATCGCCCACGCGCCGGGCGAACTCGTCTCCGCCTTCGTCGTCCCGCTGGTGTCGCTGGTCTACCTGCTCACCATCGACTGGCGGCTCACCCTGATCACGCTGATCCCGGTCGTGCTGGCGGTCGCGGTGGTCCCGTTGATGATGACTCCAGCCCGGCTGCGCGAGCAGGAGGAGTTCGACCGCGGCATGGCGGGGATCTCGGATTCGGTCGTCGAATTCGTCCAGGGCATCGCCGTGGTCAAGGCGTTCGGCGGAGCGGGCCGCGCCCATCGCCGGTTCCGCACCGCCGCGGACGCCTTCGTCGCCACCTTCACCCGGTGGGTGCGGGGGATGGCCGGGCCGGCGGCGGGGATGCAGCTCGCGCTGTCGCCGCCGTTCGTCCTGCTGGTGGTCCTGATCGGTGGCACGTTCCTGATCATCGGTGGCGGTCTCGCCCCGGTCGATCTCCTGCCTTTTCTGGTACTGGGGCTGGGTTTGACCGCCCCCGTCGCCGCGCTCGGTCACGGTTTCGACGAACTGCAGGCGGCCTGGCGCGCGACCGGCCGGATCCGCGACGTGCTCGGCGTGCCGCCGCTGCCGGAACCGGAGAATCCCCTTGCGCCGCAAGGACATCGCGTGGAACTGCGAGACGTCCGTTTCGGCTACGAGGCCGATCGCGAAGTCCTGCGCGGAATCGACCTGGTGCTCGAACCGGGTACCGTCACCGCGCTCGTCGGGCCCTCGGGCGGCGGGAAGTCCACTTTGGTCACTTTGCTGCCGCGGTTCTTCGACCCGGTCGAAGGATCGGTTCTGCTGGGCGGCGTCGACCTGCGCGAAGTCGGCAGCCAGGAGCTGTATCGCAAAGTCTCCTTCGTGTTCCAGGACGTCCGCCTGTTGCGCGCGTCGGTCGCGGACAACATCGCGCTGGCCGTGCCGGACGCCGGTCTCGACGACGTCGTCCGCGCCGCCCGGCTGGCGAACATCCACGACCGGATCCTCGAACTGCCGCGTGGCTACGAAACGGTGCTGCAGGAGGAAACCGGGCTGTCGGGTGGCGAAGCTCAGCGGATCTCGCTGGCCCGCGCGTTGCTCGCCGACACGCCGGTACTGGTGCTCGACGAGGCCACCGCGTTCGCCGACCCGCAGACCGAACTGGCCGTGCGAAGGGCGCTCGCGACGACACGGGCCGACCGGACGGTGCTGGTCATCGCCCACCGCCTGGAGACGGTCGTCGACGCCGACACCGTCGTACTGCTGGAGAACGGCACCGTCACCGAACGCGGCAAGCCCGCGGATCTGCTGGCACAGAACGGGAAATTCGCCGCCTTCTGGCGTTCCCGGCAGTCCGCCGAAGCACAGGGGGAACCACGATGATCCGGATGTTGCTGAGTGTCCTCGGACCCGGCCACGCCCCGCCCGTGCGGCGGACCGTGGCGCTGATGACGGCGACCGGGGTCGTCGAAGGACTGTCCTACGCGTTGCTGGTCCCCTTGCTGCGGGCGCTGCTCGGGAGCACTCCGGGCGACGCCGTCCCGTGGCTGATCACGTTCGGCGCGGCCTTCTCGGTGTTCGCGATCCTGCGCTACCGCGCCGATCTCTCCGGCTTCCGTACCGGGACGACGTTGCTGCGCGGGATGTACCACCGGCTCGGCGACCATCTCGCCCGGTTGCCGATGGGCTGGTACCGGGGGAACCGGGTCGGCGAGGTGTCGGCGCTGGCCGGCCCCGGTGTCCTGCGAGCGATGAGCGTGATCGCGCATCTGCTGGCGCCCTTCGTTTCCGCGTGCGTCACGCCGCTGACGATCGTGTTCGTGATCCTCGTCTTCGACTGGCGGCTGGGGCTGGCCGCGCTGGTGGCCGTCCCGGTCGTGGCGGCGATCCAGATCTGGACGGGCCGGTCGATGGCCGCCGCCGACGACAAGGCCGCCGAACGCGGCACCGAGGCCACCGGCCGGGTGATCGAGTATCTGCAGGCGCAGCCGGTGCTACGGGCCGGCGGCCGGACCGCGGAACGATTCCGGTCGCTCGACGACTCGCTACAGGACCTCCAACGGGCGAACCGCCGGTCCACGTTGTCGGCGCTGCCCGGCGTCGTGGGGCTGACGTTCACGGTGCAGGCGATGTTCACCGTCCTGCTGACGCTGGGTGCCTTCCTCGCGGTCGGTGGGGAGATCGGGGCGGCCGAGGTCGTGGCGATCCTCGTCCTGGCCGCGCGCTGCGCCGATCCGCTGCTCTCGCTGACGGACATCGGCGGCAAGCTCCGCGGCGCGCGTTCGGTGCTGGCGAGGCTCGACGCGCTGCTGCGGACCGAACCGCTGCCGGAACCACCACAACCCGTCCGGCCGGAGCGGCACGATCTGGAGCTCGAGTCGGTCGTCTTCACCCGCGGCGACCGCACGGTACTCGATGGTGTGTCGCTGACCGTCCACGAAGGACAGACGCTGGCCGTCGTCGGGCCTTCGGGCGCCGGGAAGAGCACGGTGCTGCAGCTGCTCGCCCGGTTCCACGACGTGGATTCGGGAGCGGTGCGCGTCGGTGGGGTGGACGTCCGCGCGATGGGCACCGAGGACCTGATGTCGCGGATCGCGATCGTCTTCCAGGACGTCTACCTTTTCGACGGCACGATCGAAGAGAACGTCCGGCTCGGGCGCCCGGACGCCGGTGACGCCGAAGTGCGGGCCGCCGCGACGGCGGCGCGGCTGGACGAGGTGATCGATCGGCTGCCCGGCGGCTGGTCCGCGAACGTCGGCGAGGGCGGCGCGCTGCTGTCCGGCGGGGAACGCCAGCGGGTGTCGATCGCGCGCGCACTGCTGAAGGACGCGCCCATCGTGCTGCTCGACGAGGTGACTTCCGCACTCGATCCGGTCAACGAAGCGGCCGTCCACGACGGGATCGAACGGCTCATGGCCGGCCGGACCGTGGTGATGGTGGCGCACCGGCTGCGGACCGTCGAACGGGCGGACCACGTGGTCTTCCTGGACGGCGGCCGGATCGCGGAAGAAGGAAGCCACGGCGAACTGGCCCGGCTCGGCGGCCGGTACGCCGGGTTCCTCGAACCGCAAATCGCTTGACGCCGCCGGGGAACGGCAATGCACTGTGCCGATGAAGATCCGTTCCACGACCGCCGACGACCGCACCGTCTTCGTCGACACCATGTTCAGCGCGTTCGCCCGGTTCCCGGACGCCGCGGGCGAGACCTGGTCCGCGCTCGAAATGGACCGAGGCCTGCTCGCGGTGACCGAGGAGGGGCGGCCCGTCGGCACGGCCGCCGCGTATTCCTTCGAGCTCACGCTGCCCGGCGAGGTCGTCGTCCCGGCCGCCGGGGTGACCGCCGTCGGTGTCCTTCCCTCGCACCGGCGGCAAGGCGTGCTGAGCGCGATGATGCGGCACCAGCTCGCCGAATTCCGGGCCAGGGGCGAATTCCTCTCCGTCCTGCTGGCGTCGGAGGCCCTGATCTACCGCCGGTTCGGCTACGGACCGGCGACCTACACCCGGCGTCTGACGGTGCCACGCCATCAGGCCGCCCTCGCCGTCCCCCGGGCGGGCGAGGTGACCACCGGCTCGGTCGAACTGCTGCGCCGGGCCGAATGCGGCGAAATCCTGGAAGAGATCTACGACCGGTATCGCCGCGCCCGGCCCGGCGCGCTGTCGCGCCCGCACCGCTGGTGGTCCTTGGGAGCGGGACAGCCGCCGATCTCCCGGGCGTCGCGCTACATCGCCGTTCATCGCGACGCCGACGGCGTCCCGGACGGGTACGCCTCCTACTCGCTCACCGAACCCGGCACCCTGACCGTCGACGAGACCATCGCCACCGACGACGCGGTGTCCACCGCGCTGGCCAGGTTCCTGCTCGGACACGACCTCGTCACCGAGATCGTGTTCAAGCACTGCCCGCCCGACCATCCGCTGCGATGGCAGCTCGAAGACTTCCGCGCCGGCGAAGCAGGCGGCGACACGGACTGGCTCTGGGTGCGGCTGCTCGACGTCCCCCGCGCGCTCACCGCCCGCCGCTGGTCCACGGACGGCGAACTCGTCCTCGACGTCGACGACCCGGCGCTCGGCGAGCACGGCCGTTACCTGCTCACCGTCCGGAACGGTGAGGCGGACTGTGTCCCGACGGAGCGGGAACCCGGCCTGTCCCTGGACGTGAGCGACCTGGGCTCGATCTACCTCGGCGGCACGGTGCCGAGCACGCTCGTGCGGGCGGGGCACATCCGCGCCCACCGCCCGGAGGCGGCCGCGCTCGCCGACGCTCTTTTCCGGACGGAGCGTGCTCCGCACTGCCTGCACTGGTTCTGATCGCGGGGGCGCGATCTCAGAGCGCGGACGTTCGTTGACACCCCGTAGTGCCACTGCTCTACTCGGACGCATGGAAGGCATCCTCTGTCCGGCCTGAAAAAGTCTCCGCGCCCACTCTGAGAACCACCCGGGAATTCCGGGCACTCCGCCCTGCCCGGAATTCCCGTTCGCCCTCGCACAGAACGGAATTCACCCATGACCACGACCGAGAACCGGGTCCGATCCGCCAGTGAATGGCTGACCGCGGCGAAAAAGGTCGCCGCCGAACTGGCGGTGGACGCGGCCGAGCGCGACCGGAAGAACGAAACACCCTACGCGGAAGTCCAGCTGCTCAAGGATTCCGGCCTGGTGACACTGCTCGGCCCGGTCGAGCACGGCGGTGGCGGCCAAAGCTGGGAGACCGCCTACCGCGTGACCCGCGAGGTCGCGCGCGGCGACGGCTCGATCGGCCAGCTGCTCGGCTACCACTATCTCTGGGCATGGGCCGCGCGGCTGGTCGCGACCGAAGACCAGGTCGCCGCGGTCGAAGAACTGTATACGCGGAACAGCTTCTTCTTCGGTGGGGCGGTCAACCCCCGCGACTCCGACCTGAAGATCACCGAGGACGGCGACGAGATCGTCTACAACGGACACAAGTCGTTCTCCACCGGCGGCAAGGTCTCCGACCTGACCGTGCTCGAAGGCGTCTTGGATGGCACCGAAGACCACGTCTTCGCCATCGTTCCGTCCACACAGGACGGTATCGTCTTCCACGACGACTGGGACAACGTCGGCCAGCGGCTCACCGAATCGGGAAGCGTGACCATCGCCGGCGTACGCGTCCCGTGGGCTAGCGCGGCGGGCTACGTCGACAAGAAGTTCCACCCCCTGACCTACAACACGCTCAACGTCCCGGCGATCCAGCTGGTGTTCGCCAACTTCTACCTCGGTATCGCGCAGGGAGCCCTCGAAACCGCGCTGGCGTACACGCGCGAGCACACGCGTGCGTGGCCGTACGGCGGCGACGACAAGACGTCCGCCGGCGAGGAGTGGTACATCCTCGACGGCTACGGCGACCTCCAAGCGAAGCTGTGGGCCGCCGAAGCGCTGGTGGACAAGGCCGGGACCGCGATTTCGGCCGTGCTGCACGCGCCGCGTGAAGACCTGACCCCCGAAGCACGCGGCGAGATCGCGGTCCTCATCGCCGCCGCCAAACAGCGCGTGATCGAAACGGGGCTCGAGATCGGCACGAAGATCTTCGAGCTGACCGGCGCCCGTGCGAGCGCCACGAAATACGGCCTGGACCGCTTCTGGCGGAACCTGCGCACGCATTCGCTGCACGACCCGGTCGCCTACAAACGGCGCGAAGTCGGCGCTTACGCGCTGCTGAACGAACTCCCGGAACCCACTTGGTACACCTGAGCTACCCCGCCTCGACGGCGTAGGTGAGCAGCAGCGCACCCGAAGCGAACCGGCGATCATCGACGAGCGTGAAAGCCGTCTTCGCGTACTCACCATCGAAGAGTCGCGTCCCACCGCCGAGGAGCACCGGGTTCACCACGAGCCGGACTTCGTCGAGCAACCCGAGCCGGGCAGCGGCAGTCGCGGCCCCTCCCCCAGCGAAGAGGGCGATGTCGCCTTCGAGATCGGCGAGCGCGGAGGCGTCTTCGACCAGGTGCGAGTTGTGCCAGGAGGTGGCACGGAGCGTGCGTGACAGGACGTACTTCGGCAGATCGACTCCAGCAATTCGTCGATGTGCGTCTGAAACTCGTCGTCGGCGAACCCCCAGTCGATATCGCCCGCGCTGTCGGCGATGTAGCCGTCCAGCGAAACGTTGATGTGCAAGAAGAGACGCCCCACGGAAACTCCTCGGATGGACTTATTGAACGCTTGGACAAGAAGTCAACGTACACTTCTTGAACGCACTGTCAAGAAGTCGTAGGATGCGACCATGTCACGCACGGGAAGGCCGCGGTCCTTCGATGAGGACCAGGTGATCGGAGGAGCGCTCGAGGTCTTCTGGCGGCGGGGCTACACGGCCACGTCGATGCGGGATCTGAAGGAGGAACTCGGGATCCTGCCGGGAAGCCTGTACGCCGCGTACGGCGACAAGCACGCCCTTTTCCTGCGGGCACTGGAACGCTACGCGGGCGGTGCCGAAAGTCAGGCGGCCACGCTCACCGAAGGTCCCGTTCTCACGCATCTGCGCGAACTTCTGCTCAGCGTCCTGGAAGCGGCGCGGGAGCACCCGGGACGCGGCTGCCTGCTGGGCAACACCGCCGCCGAACTGCTACCCGCCGACGAAGCCGCCGAAAAGATCGTCCACAGTGGATTCGAGGCGCTGGAAACCGGTATCGCGCAAGGACTCGAAGCCGCCCAGCGCTCCGGAGAGGTCCGCCCCGACATCGACTGCGGGGCGCAGGCACGGCTCCTGCTCGTCGTCATGCAGGGCCTGCACGTGGTGGCCAGGGCGGAGAAGGATCCACGCCGGCTCACCGACGCGGTCGACGCCGCTTTGTCTCCCTTGACCGCGAAGTGACTCCTGGGCACGCCGGAGCCGGTGTGCCCAGGAGCCGGATCACTCCTCGAAGCCCTCGTCGCCACCGTCGAAGACGTCCTCCATGACCTCGCCGAGGATCATGCCGCCGACCACCCCGGCCGCGGCGCCGGCGACCATGCCGCCCATCCCCGGACCGCGCCTGCCGTGGTGGCCGTGCTGTCCGTGATGTCCGTGGTGCTCGTAGTCGTGGCCGTAGTGCTCCTGGTGCCCGCCGAACATGGCGTGCCCACCGCCGGATTCGGCGACCTTGGCCAGCCAGCCGTCGATGGCCGCGGCCCAGTCGGTGCGCAGCGCCTCCTCGTGCGAGACGTGGAAGCGGCCGAAGGAGTCACCGCCGGAGCGGAACATGCCGCCACGCCGGTCCGCCTCCAGCACCACCACGAGGTCGTCCGGGCTCGCGACGAACGTCAGCTCCACCTGGCTGACGCGGCCGGCGTAGCGCGAGGGCGGGAAGAACTCGATCTCCTGGAAGAACCCGAGCTCCTGCCGGACACCGTGCAACTGCCCGGCTTCGACGTCGGCGCTGCGGAAGGAGAAGCCCAGCTCGCCGAACGCCTCCAGCACCCGGTCCTGCGATTCCAGCGGCCCGACGAGCACCGGGTCGAGGTCGCCCTTGTCCGGCGCGCCGGCGATGACGAGTTCGGTGCGCACGCCGACGACCATGCCCGGCAGCTCACGCCCGCCCACCGCGCTGATCGGCGTCTCCCACGGCAGGGCGATCCGGAACGGGATCGTCGTCAGCTGTCCCGCCGTCACCTTCACCTTGTGGCCCGCGCTGACCCGCAGGAACTCCGCGGTCCCGGCGCGCTCGTGATCGCCGCGCTCGACCTCGACCCGGGTGACCAGCGAAAGCAGGATCTCCTCGATCTGGGCGTCGCTCGAACCGCCCTGGATGCGGACCTGGCCGGTGATCACCTCGCCGGGCACGGCGTGCGGCGAGTCGAGCACGGTGTCGACGGACGGGCCGCCGACCCCGAAGGCGCTGAGCATCCGTTTGAACATCAGGGATTTTCCTCCGCTGGGTACTGGAACAGGGGGTACCGGAACACTTCGACTACTACCGAGATCCGCCGCGGCACGCCAGGAAAACCGGGTTAAAAACCCCTAAACGGGCGCGACGTCACTACCTTCTCAGATCGGCCTGGCGGACGTCGTGCAGGTGGATGACGACGTCGTAGGAGCGCCCGAGCGAGATGGCCGCGAGATCGACGGGGAACACCGTGCCGATGGTGCGGGTGGGCCGGGCGGTGTCCAGCCAGGTCCGGGCGGACGGCGGAGCGGTGCGGACGTCGAGATAGAAGTCTTCGAAACGGACCTGGTCGAGGGTGTGCTCGTTCGAGCCGGACGGCGCGGCGGGGACGGAGAAGGGCTTCCAATCGCCCTCGAGCGCCTTGTCCCTCGACAGGAAGGAACCGCGGTCGAAGCTGAACCCGATCGGCAGGTAGTCCCGGCCCAGCGTCTCGCGCAGGAACGCGCCTTGGGTCTTCGGGTAGCTCTCCGGGAGGTCGGGAACGTACGCGACGTGGGCGTTGTGCGCGGAGAGCAGGATCTTGTGGCCGGTCCGCCGCTGCCACCAGGCGACGTTCTGCGCCATGGCCTGGTCGCGCAGGATCTGAGAGGTGGGCAGCCCCTTCGGATCCGTGAGGTCGACGGCGAGGAAGCGGGCGGTCTGCGCGACGAACCGGGCGTGCTGCTCGGTCCAGCCGTAGGCGTCCGCACCGGTCAGGCCCTTGACCAGCTCGAAGGCCTTCTCCGCCTGTGTCGCGAGCCGCAGCCGCTCGTCGAGGGGCTTGCGCAGGTAGACGAACGCGTCGTCGATCGGGCGCAGCCCCGTGTACAGCTCGTTGAGCCGGGGCAGCGCCTCCGGGTGATGTTGGCGCACGTAGTCGGTGATCCGCGCGAAGAACGCGTCGTTCACCGAAGGCGCGCCGAGGTCGTCGCCGACGAAGTGCACCGTGCGATCCGGATGCGCGCGGTTGTGATCTCGCATCCACCGGATCAGGCTGACGAACTCCTCGCGGTCCCACGGGGACCCGGCCAGCGTGCGCTTCGCGATCTCACGGGCGTCGCCGCGCCCGGTCTGGATGTACTCGTCGATCTCCAGGCCGGCGGACCAGCTGAGCTCCAGCGCGAACGCCCGGAACCCCTTCTCCTCGACGAGATAGCGGAACACCCGCTCCTTCATGGTGAAGAACTCGTGGGAGCCGTGGGTCGCCTCGCCGAGGCCGACCACCTTCGCGCCGCCGATCATCCCGCCCAGCGCCCGGAGATCGGCGGTGTTCCGGCCGGGCTCGGTCGAGCGCAGCGGATACGCCGCCCGGTCCAGCGACCGCACCGGATCCCACCAGGCCGACGTCGTCTCCGCCGCGAACGCCGGACTCGCCATGGGAGCGAGCACCGCTCCCGCCATCACCACCGCGGCGGCGACCACTCCCCGTCTCCCCCACCGCTTCCGGCTGTCCTTCATACCGCTCACCCCTTCGCTCCGATGTCGAAGTCGATCATCGTCCGCGGCCGGGGGTCGGCGCGCTGCAGTAAAGCTCCTACTTGGGGTGGGGTTTTCCCCACCCCGCGAAAAGCGGGTGGACCCCGCCGCCGGAGTGTGGGTCCCGGCGGCGGGAGTCCACCCGCCTCTTATCTCCCTCCGCAGCGGCTGCTCGTCACTCCGCGCGCCACAACGCGGGTGTCGACGGCGGCTCCCAGCCGGGCTGGGCCGTATGCGCCTGCAAGCACACGTAACCGCGGCCGCTGTAGGTGACCCGGGCGCCCGCGGAATAGCCGGTTCCCGCCGCCCAGGTCGTCCCGCCGGGCGGGTTGGAGGTCGAAGTGGGCGGGTTGGAGGTCGTCGGATTCGAGGTCGTCGGCCGGGTCGACGTCGGCGTCTGCGGCACGTTCAGCACGAAGTCGAACGCTGCCTCCTTGGCCGTGCCCGCGTCCCGCACGGTCATCAGCAGCCGCGGGTCGAAGATCGTGTCGGTGTTGTTGCGCGGCTCGTTGGGGAAGTAGAGCTGCGTGGTCAGCACCGGCCTGCCGGGGGCCTGGACCTTGACGTGGATGTGCCGCGTACGGCCGGGGTACAGGCCGGGCACGATCGTGCTCAGCGAGAAGGCGCCCTGGTCGTTCGTGAACTGGTGACCGCGGAAGGTGTACCCCACGTTGTCGTAGGCGCCGTTGACGTCCGCCTGCCAGAAGTCCAGCAGCGCCCGCGCGATCGGCAGACAGCCGAGCCCGAACACGTAGCCGGACACGGTGAGCCTCGTTCCCGGCGTACCCGGCGTGACGAGCGAGGTGCGCTGCGGGGAATTCGGCTTGAAGTAAGGACCTTCGGTCTGCGGAATGGTCGGGTCGTCCCCGTCGTCACAGTACGGGGTCAGCGCGGGTGCCTGACCGGTCGCGACGGTGGTGCGCGCGAGCGCGGGACCGCCGATCAACGCGACCGGAGCCGCCACACCCGCGGCGATCGCGGCCTTCAGCACAGTCTTGCGGCTGAGCTTGTTTTCTTCGTCCATACCTGCTCCTCGTGGGGGCTTCGGGAATCACCCTCGACGGTATGGAGAAGATCAGCGGCGGACGATGGACTGACTTGGTCAGTCGTGGTGAATCTCCGGGGGCGCGTCTCCGGTCCGGCGGTAATCACCGGGGCTCAACCCCGTTTCCCGCCGGAAGAACCGGCAGAAATACGCGGGATCCGCGAAACCGACGCGGCTGGCGACCTGCCGCACGGTGAGATCCGTGCCGAGCAGGAACCGTTTCGCCTCTCTTGTCCGCGCCTCGCGCATCAGTTGTGCCGCGGTGCGGCCGGTCGCCGTTTTCACCGCGTCGGTGAGATATCCCGGCGTGACCCCGATACGTTCCGCGAGCGCGCCGACCGACCACAATCCGAGATCGGGACGGCCGAGCAACCGGGCGAATTCCGTGCCCACCGCCTGCGCCCTGGCGGGCGGACGCGGATCCGCCAGGCCCGGCAGCCGTCCCGCCCGCACGATCAGCACGTGCATCAGGGAGCGCAGCACCGAATCGGTACCCTGGCCGCCGCAACGGAATTCCTCGTCGAGTTCGGCGACCAGCCGTGCCGTCTCCTCGGCCGCGCGTTCGTCGAGCCGCCACGGCTGCTGGCTGAGCCTTCGCAGGGTTTCGCGATCCGACGGATGTTCGAGCAGGAAATCGTCGGTGAACAACACGACGAATCCGCTGAGATCACGGGCATCCCAATGATGCACCTGCCCCGGCGTTATGACCGCGAGTTGTGGCGGCCCCAATTCCCAGCGGGTGAAATCGATGACGTGGTCGCCGGTACCGCCGGTGACATGGACGATTTCGTAGAAGGTGTGCCGATGCGGGAACGCCGCCCGCGACATCGGCCCGATCGTGTCGAAGGTGCCGACCGTGAACGGCAGGGCGTCCGGCGCGCGGACCTCCAGCCGATGCAGTGGCAATTCCCCCGCCTTCGGTTTCAGGCAAGGCGTCCTCGGCAACACCGTCGTTCCGCGCATGGACCGGTCCCTTTCACCACGCTGGGAAAGAAAAGTCTAGACCAATGCGGGTGCGGTGACTGCCGACGGAAGTCGCTTCTCGCCCGCCCGGTACAGTCGAGATCATCGACGCACGTCCGAAGGGTCACCACGCGATGTCTCCCACCAAGTCGCGCGGTCGGGCCCGGTGGTCGCTCGGCGCGTTCGCCGCAGTGGCGCTGGCCTGTCTCGTGGCCTGGGCGACGACGGGCGATTCCCACAGCGACCTCGAAATCTACCGCTTCGGCGTCGACACCCTGTGGAACGGCGGCGACCTCTACGGCGCCTTGCCGCTTTCCGAGGCCGGCATCCCCCTGCTGTTCATCTATCCGCCGTTCGCCGCGCTGGTGCTCACCCCGTTGGCACTATTGCCATGGAGCGGCGCCGTGCTCCTGCTGTTCGCGCTCAGCCTTGCCGCGCTGGGGATCACCTTCTACGGGATCACTCGATCGTTGTGGCCGTCGGGAGACCGGCGGAAGGCACTGCTCGTCGCGTCGCTGGCGATCACCCCGGCGCTCTTCCTCGAGCCGGTGCGCCAGACACTCGGCTTCGGCCAGATCAATCTCCTGCTGATGGGCCTGGTCGCCGCAGACTGCCTGCTGGCACGGGGCCGCTACCGGGGTATCGGCGTCGGTCTCGCGGCCGCGATCAAGCTGACACCGATGGCGTTCCTGCTGTTCTTCCTGGTGCGCAAGGACTTCCGCGGCGCGCTGACCGCGTTGGGCACGTTCGTGGCCGCCTCGGCCGTCGCGTTCGCGGTCGCGCCGGAGGCCTCCGCGCGCTACTGGTTCGGCGGGCTCGCCGGCGCGTCCGGGATCAGCGGCACCTCGTTCCACACCAACCAGACCCTGCAGGCCGTGCTGGCGCGGTTCGGCTTCGAGTCCGCGGCGAAACCGCTGTGGATCGTCCTCACCGGCGTGCTGCTGGTGCTGGTGACGGTGACCATGTACCGCTCGGCGCCGGTGCGGGCGCTGCTGCTGAACGCGACGTTCGCCCTGCTCATCTCGCCGACGTCGTGGTCACATCACTGGGTGTGGATCGCCCCGGCACTGTTCACCACGGCCGCCTGCGTGGTGCTCCATCGCCGGGATCGACGCCGGGCGGCGGCCTGGCTCGCCGTCACCGGCGTCGTCGCCACGATCTTCGTCGCGGCACCGTTCCGGTACTTCCCGGCCTTCGACCGGCCCGGCCAGACCTGGTCGACCGCTCAGCAGTGGCTCGGAAACTGCTATGTCCTCGTGGGTCTGACCTTCATCGCCGTCGCGGGTGTGCTGGCGCTGAGGAAGCGCCCTGACGCCGTACCTGCGGATCGGCCCGCCTGAAAGGACCTCGATGCTCGACCTGACCGGCACCACCACCCTCGTCACCGGGGCCGGCGGCGGGATCGGCCGCGGCATCGCCGTGCGCTTCGCCGAGGCGGGGAGCGCCGTCGCCGTGCACTACCACCGCGACGAGGCCTCGGCGCTCGCCGTCGCCGAGCGGATCCAGGAGGTGGGCGGCACCGCCCGGACGTTCGCCGCCGACCTCACCGACGACGGCGAATGCCGGCGGCTCGTGGCCGCCGTCGCCGCCTGGACCGGCCGGCTGGACACCCTGGTCAACAACGCCGGTATCCAGCCGATCGAACCCCTGCCGGAGGTGTCGGCGGAGAGCTGGCGCGCCGTCCTCGACGCGAACCTCACCAGCGCGTTCTCGTGTACCCAAGCCGCGGCCGAAGTGATGGACGGCGGGAGCGTCATCCACATCGCCTCGATCGAAGCGGCCCAGCCCGCGCCGGGGCACGCGCACTACAGCAGCGCGAAAGCCGCCCTGGTCATGCACGCCCGCGCCGCCGCACTCGAATACGGCCCGCGAGGCCTCCGCGTCAACGCCGTGTCCCCCGGCCTGATCGACCGCCCCGGCCTCGGCGACGCCTGGCCCGAGGGCGTCCGCCGCTGGCGACAGGCCGCGCCCTTGACCAGGCTCGGCACCCCCGGCGACGTCGCGAACGCCTGCCTGTTCCTCGCCTCGCCGCTCGCGTCGTGGATCACCGGGCACAACCTCACCGTGGACGGAGGCGTCTCCGCGCGTCCCACCTGGTGATCACGGGTTGTGTGTCATCTGACGTGGAACACCGGCGCTCTCCGCGCCTAGCGTTCCGCACATGACGCGCACGACCAAGATCATCCTGACCGCGGCCCTGGTGTTCGCCGGCCTGAGCACCGGCACCGCGAGTGCGGACACCGGCTGCGCCTGGACACCGGGCACCCTGCCGCTGCCCGCCGGGAGCACCACGGGATACATCAGCGGCGCCGCGAACGGCGGCTGGTTCGTCGGCAGCGGCTCGACCACCGACGGCGTCCGATGGCATGGCGGGACCGCCGAGGTCCTGGGTCAGGCGTTCGGCCACCAGACCATGTTGAAGGACATCAACGCTTCGGGAGTGTCGGTCGGCACCACGATCGTCGACTCGTTCGAGAACGGCGCCGTCGTCCACCGGAACGGGCGGTACGAACAGTTGCCGCTGCCGCAGGGATATCGGGCCGGGCGGGCCAAGGCGATCAACGACGCAGGCGACATCGTCGGCATGGCCTCGAGATTCGCGGACACCTTCGAACTGGTGCTGTGGCCCGCTTCCGCCCCCGGCACGGCGCTGGTGATCAATCCCGACCCGGCGGTCTACTCGTACGTGAGCCCCGTCGACATCGACGAGCAGGGCCGGATCCTCATCCGCGCCGAAGGGCAGCGACGCGCCTACTTCGTCCGCGAAGCCGGCGGGTCGCTGACCGAGCTGTCGTTGAAGACCGACTACGTGGACGCCTTCCGCGGCGGCCGCATCTCCGGCGAGGTCTATGAGGACGGCAAGTTCGTGACGGTCGAATGGGACACCGCCGGGCAGCTCGTGCGCAGGCTGGACGTGCGGGCGCGGGAATCCGTGGTCGATTCGGGCACGCTGACCTCCGGCACCTACCGGACCGCCGACAAGCAGTACGCGGTCGGTGTCTGGGAAAACGGCGCGCTCACGCACACGCTGCTCACCGACCCCGACGGGGCGTTCGGGAGGCCGGTGGTCACCGATGATGGCGTTATCGCGGTTTCGTACGACTACACCGGCGTTATCGCGACGTTCACGCGAAGGTGCTCGGGTTAGCGCTGGACGACCGATTTTCGGTTATCGCAAAGGCGCAGGCCTCTCCTTCTGTTGAGACGCCGTTTCGAAACGATCTGGCAGACGCTGTTCCCGCAGGCGAAGCGCCGAGGCTGACGACCGATCGGCGCCGGCTTAAGGGAATGCGACCTCATCATCGGCAAGTATCACGCGAAAACACTCGGTTGACTCATACCCACCGAAGTCTTCAACAAGCTTTTACCTGGCCCGGATGGCTCACTGACCACTTGAAGCCGCCTATAGTCTGAATATGCTATAGCACAGGTGTTCGACACGGCGTAACGTTGATCCCGTGGCCAGCGACAACACCTCCCCGACGACACGCACCGAGTGGTGGCGCGTCGACACGGCCACGCTGCACGCCCGTAAACAGGAACTCGAAGTCCTGAAACGCCAACTGGATGCCGAGCAGAACGCGATCCTCGCGGAAATCAATTCCCGCGGCGTGCGCGGCTGTTCGGGACATGCGACGTTGACCGGCCTGATTCTCGAAGACTTCCTGGTCTCGGACAAAGAAGCCAGTGCCCGCGCCGACCGCGTGCTGGCGCTGCATCCCAGTCCGTCTATTGGTGGGGACCCCGAACCACCCTTGGCGCCGTTGACGGCCGAGGCTGCGGCGGAGGGTGCGATCGGCGGTGGCCAGATCGACGCGATCATCACGACGCTCGCGCGGATTCCGTCGACCGTGCCGGACGAGAAGGTGCGGGGCGGGGAGAAAATCCTGGTCGAGCTGGCCCGGCGTGCGGGGCCGAAGCAGATCGCCCGTGCCGGACGCCGCCTGCTGGACAAACTCGACCCCGACGGGAAAGAGCCCCGTAACGAGGATCCGAAAGAGACCCGGCCGGAGTTGCGGTTCGTGAAGCACCGCGACGGCACCTTGGGTCTCAAGGCGAGGCTTGACCTGGAAACCTACGCTCGGTTGAAGTCCGACCTGGACCCGATGGCCAAACCGCACAAGGCCATCGACGGGGTGCGGGACCCCCGTACTCAGGATGAGCGCTTCGGGGATGCTTTCACCGACTACGTGCGGTTGAAGACCACCAGCCGTAATCTTCCCGGCCAAGCGGGTGAGGCGACGCACATCCTCATCACCATGTCCTACGACGACCTGATGCGGGACATCGGTGAAGCCCACCTGGACCTGGTGGGGCCGATCAGTGCCACTGATGCCCGCATCCTTGCCTGCGACGCCCGCGTGCGGCCCGGTGTTCTCGGCACGGCGGGCGAGCCGTTGGACATCGGCCGGTCGAAACGGACCGTGTCGCTGGCGCAGAAGTACGCGTTGACCATCCGCGATGGCGGCTGCGCGTTCCCGGGCTGTGACATGCCCGTGCCCCGGTGCACGGCTCATCACATTGTTTTTTGGCGGCACCACGGCGAAACGAAGATCGACAATCTCGTGCTGTTATGCACGAGGCATCACCGGCTGATCCACCGCAGTGATTGGAAGGTCCGGATCTCCCAAGACGGGCTACCGGAATTCACTCCGCCCGCTTACCTCGACCCGACCGGGACACCGAGGCGCAACACCATGCACCTACGGACATAGGCCAGCCCATGCACCTTCCGAAACCGAGTCGCCGGTCCTCGACGCGACAGAACGTCGCCGAACCATGCAGCGCCGTGCCCAAAAGTCACCGGCTCCGGATCTCGGCCCCGCGCTTCAAGTTCGTCACCAACGCCGTCGACTTCCCCGTGACGGCGGCCGCGAGCGTTCGTTCGAGTCCCGGAAGCCGAGCCATGTGCAGGAACGCCCGGCGCGCCAGGAGCAGGAAACGGTTGGCGGGCAGGAACCATCGCGCGCCCCGGCGGGCGACTTGCTGCTTCTCGGTCACCACCGGGCGGACCAGGCGCTCGTACTCCGCGAGCGCGGTCTCGATCGAGGGTGCCCGGGTGAGCTGTTCGGCCAGCACGAAGGCGCCCGCGATCCCCAGCGAAGCACCCTGCCCGGCGAGAAGGGAGACGGCGTAACAGGAATCGCCGACGAGCACGACCCGCCCACGGCTCCAGGAAGGCATCTCGATCTGCGCGACCTGGTCGTAGTACACCTCGTCGGAAGGCGGACACAGATCGAGCGCTTTCGGCACCGCCCAGCCGAGCGAGCCGTAGGTCTCGCGCAGCGCCGCTCGCGCGTCGGCCGGCAGGGCCGGATCCGTCGTGCGGTGCACGGCGAACGCAGCGAGCTTGCCGTCGCGGAGACCGTAGAAACCCATCTGCATCCCGATGGTGTCGGTCAGGCAGAACCGCTCCCCCACCCGCGCACGAATCTCCTCGTCCTCGAAAACGAAGGCCGCCGTATGGAACCCGAGATGATGCAAGAACAGGCTCTCTTCACCGAACACCAGCCGCCGCACGGTCGAATGGATCCCGTCCGCCCCGACCAGCAGATCGGCTTCGAGCGTCTCGCCGTCCGCCAGCGTGACCCGCACCCGGTCGCCGAGGTCCTCTACTCCGGTGACCCCGGCACCGAATCTGACGTCCACCGTGGACGGAAGCCCGGTGCGCAGGACACGTTCCAGATCCGGACGCATGATGCTGCAGAGCCGCCCCCGCACCGATTTGGCGAACTGGACGTAGTCGATCGCCGCCCGGCGACGGCCGCGCTCGTCCAGCAAGCTCGCCTCGTCCACCTGATACGCCGACTCCTCGACCTGTGGCAGCAGGCCCATCTCCTCGACCGCGTCGAAGCCGGGGCCGAAGAAGTCGATCATGTAGCCCTGCTCCCGTGGGCCCGCGGCCCGTTCCAGCACCACGACCTCGACGTCCAGCGTCGCGAGCCGGTGCGCCAGCGCCAGGCCGGTGATCCCGGCACCGCAGATCGCCACCTTCATGGGGTTCCTCCCGTTCGTTCAGCCGACCAGCCTGCGCAGGACGGCCGGAGAGACGATCCGGCCGGACTCCGGTCCGAGCGCCCGATGCAACAGCAGCCCGTCCACCGCGGCGAGGAGCACCGCCGCCGTGTCTTCGGCGTCGGCCACCCCCCGCTCCGCCAGCCAGCCGCCGAACCTCGTGCGCAGGTCGGCGAGCAGGTCACGGATGCCTTGGCGCAAGGTGTCGTCGCGGGTCGCGGCGAGGTAGGCCTCGGCGAACAGCAACGACATCGGGTCGGTGCCGGAGTATTCGCCGACCGACGCCAGCAGCGCGTCCACCGCGTCCACGGGCGTCTCGACGGTTTCCAGCGCCGGCTCGAAAGCGACCGCGACTTCGCGCATCGCACCGAGCACGGCCTCGATCATCAATGCCTGCAGCGACGGGAAGTGGTAGTGCACGACGCTCGGTGTGACCCCCGCGCGCTCGGCCAGGATCCGCGTACTGACCGCGGACCAGCCGAGTTCGGGCACGAGCGCGACAGCCGCTTCGAGCAACCGTTGCCGAACGAGCCTGCCACGCGCCGCGGCCGGGGATCCTGCCACCGTCATCTCCTAGGGCGTTCGTCCTGTACGACTGCCCTGATCCTATGCCCGGATCCGGCCGCGGCGCAAACTCGCGCCGGCTTCGACCACGCGGCAAAAATGACCTCGTTTCCGATCGAAACCCTCACGAGGCTTGCTCTTCCGAACCCGTCTTGGAGGACACATGGTCTCGAAACCCCGCCTCGCACTCGGAATGCTCGTCCTGGCCGCACTGGCGGGCGGGCTGCTCGCGTTGCTCATCTCGCTCGACGTCGGCGCGTTCTGGGCCAAGACGTTGCCGCTCGTCTTGCTGGCGGGCGGTGCGGCCTTCGCACAATCCCTCGGCCTGTTCAACAAGGCGCCGAAGGAGTAGGGCGAGCGTCAAACGCGCTGCGGCGCGAAGGTTCGGCGATAGTCCTGCGGGGAAACACCGACGACCTTGTGGAAATGGTGACGCAGCAAGGCTCCTGAGCCGAAGCCGCAGCGGCGCGCGACCTCGTCGATGCTCATCGACGTCTCCTCCAGCAGGGACCTCGCGTGCAGAACCCGTTGCGTCGAAAGCCATCGGTGCGGCGTGGTGCCCGTCTCCGCGACGAACTTGCGGGCGAAGGTGCGCTCGGACATCCGGGCCCGGCGGGCCAGGTCGGCGACGGGATGTTCGTGGTCGATGGTGTCGAGCATCCAGGTGAGCACCGGCTGCAGGCTGTCCCCGGTGCACTCCGGGATCGGCACCTCGACGAACTGGCGTTGCCCGCCTTCCCGTTGCGGCGGCACCACCATGTGCCGGGCGATCGCGGTGGCCGCGGCGGAGCCGAGTTCGCGCCGGATCAGATGGAGGCACGCGTCGATGCCGGCGGCCGTTCCGGCGCTGGTGATGATGTCGCCGTCGTCGACGAAGAGGACGTCCGGATCCAGCTGAGCCTGCGGGAAGCGCTTCCGGAACCTCGTGCTGTGCCGCCAGTGGTTCGTGCACCGCCGCCCGTCGAGCAGGCCCGCGGCGCCGAGAACGAACGCGCCGGTGCAGACCGAAAGCAGCGTCGCTCCCCGCGCCGAAACCGCACGGAGCGCTTCGAGCACCGCCGGCGGGTATTCGTCGCGCACGTCGCAAGCGGGGACGACGACGAGGTCCGCGTCCCCGGTCGCTTCGAGACCGTGTTCCGGGGTGACCTTGACACCGTGGCCGAGGCTGAGCGGCTCCCCTGCCCGCTCCCCGCACACGCGGAAGTCGAGCAGTGGCACTCCGTCATCGGTGCGGTCGTAGCCGAACACCTCGCAGACGACGCCGAATTCGAAGGGGGCGAAGTCGTCCAGCAGCACCACAGCGACGCTTTTCAGCATGCCCGGAGCATAGCTGGCAGGATTTTGTCGCACAACGACAGAACTGCCACTTTTGGCAGGATGTCGAGCGGCGCAAACTTACTGCCATGACCGCACTCATCGTCACCCTCGCCCTGATCGCCCTCGTCACCTACCTGCTGGAGCGCAATCACGCGCGGCAGGGCCGCCCGGACAACGCCGGCGGCGATCCGCTCGGCCGGCCCTTCTGGAGAGGGGGCGCCGCGGTCTAAACTCCCTCGAAACTGGGGGTTTGATGGCCGGCAGACGACGTCTTGTCCTGTGGAGCGCGGCCGTACTGCTCGGCGGCGGAGCACTCTTCGCCACCGTGCTGGCGGCCGACATTCCTTACGCGGACACGGCTCCGGCGCCGACGAGCCCCGTACCGACGAGCTCTGTACCGAAGAACCCGGCACCGCGTCCTTCCGCCGAAGCGGTGCTCCCCGAGGCGACCTTGACCGTCACGACCACGGGCGTCCGCACGGGCCCGGACGACCGCACCCTCCTGCTCCAGGTGCGGCTCCCGAACTGCGGCCATGAGCCGCGGATCGAAGGCCTGATCGAAGAGAACAGCACCATCTACGCGAACGTCGTCGTCACTGCCGGAGCCGCCGACTGCCGGGACACCGTGCCGTCCGAGATCAAGCTCACCGCCTCGGCCCCGATCGCGAGCCGGACGCTGATGCTCAACTCGGGAGACGCCCCCTGGAACAAACTGCGGGACGGCACCTGGGGTCACTGCGGCGCGCTGGGCTGCGACCCGCCCGCCGATCACTGCGGGCCCGCCTGGATCGCGCAGACCCGCGGCGAGGCCGTCGACACCAACACGCGCGCCTGCGACCAGCAGTGGCTCGTCGTCGACCGCACGAACTTCTACCGAAGCCCGTCCTTGCGCGTGCTCTACCGCTGGGTGCCCGAGGGATGGCAGGCGGTGACGAGCGTCGAAACCGAGGGCTGCGAGGAAATCCTCGCCAAGGAACCGCAGTTCAGCAGGGCTCTCTGCGAGAAACTCGGCCCGAGCTCCTGACCACCGGTGTCACGAGCGACACGTTCCCCGCCGAGATCGACGGCGAAGGCCTCCATCCACCCAGGTCAGGCCCGCAATCACCGGTTTAAACCTCTTCGCCCGCATTTTCTGCCGGTTACCAGTTTTCTGGTTAGGGTGCAGTGGTGCAAACGGGTTAACTCGGGCGGAAGGAGATCGCGCCGTCGTCGGCGCGTGTCTGAACATGAGTTCGCAGGACGGTAAACAAGCGGAAGAAGAGGTCGTCGCGGAGACCGCGTCGGACCTCGCCCACGCGCCGGACACGACGGGTCCGGGGCATCCGCCCGATGAGCACGTCCCGCTCGACCTCGCCGCCGACCGACCCGCGGAGACCGACCGGACCGTGTTCGGTGTCGCGGCGGTGCTCGCGCTCGCGATCATCGTCTGGGGCGTGCTGGCCCCGGAAAACCTGGCGAGTGTCGCGTCGACCCTGCTGAACGACGCCGTGATCCCT
This sequence comes from Amycolatopsis sp. NPDC102389, assembly GCF_044765885.1. Classification (NCBI taxonomy): domain Bacteria; kingdom Bacillati; phylum Actinomycetota; class Actinomycetes; order Pseudonocardiales; family Pseudonocardiaceae; genus Amycolatopsis; species Amycolatopsis sp. NPDC102389. The sequence goes on along the minus strand of NZ_JBIWKX010000038.1, from coordinate 28,752 downwards.
TACGGCGGTTGGGCTTTCGTACTGACCGCGAGCGGTTTCGTGCTCTTCGCGGTCTGTCTGGCCATAAGCCGCTACGGCCGGATCCCGCTGGGCGGAGACAAGGAACTGCCCGAATTCCGGACGTCGTCGTGGATCGCGATGATGTTCAGCGCGGGCATGGGCATCGGCCTGATGTTCTTCGGTGTGTACGAACCGGTCTCCCACCTCGCGAGCCCGCCCCCGGGCACCGCGGCACCGAACTCCGACGAAGCCGTCCACACCGCGATGGCGACGACGTTGTTCCACTGGACCGTGCACCCGTGGGCGATCTACGCCGTCGTCGGCCTCGCGATCGCCTACAGCACCTTCCGCAAGGGCCGCAGCCAGCTGATCAGTTCGGTGTTCGCGCCGCTGATCGGCAAGCGGCGCACGGAAGGCCCGCTGGGCAAGGCGATCGACATCATGGCGATCTTCGCGACCCTGTTCGGTTCGGCCGCTTCGCTGGGCCTCGGCGCGCTCCAGGTCGGTGGCGGCATGGGCGCCGTCGGCTGGATCGACGACCCGGGCAAGGGCCTGCTGGTCGCGATCATCGCGATCCTCACCATCGCGTTCATCGCGTCGGCGGTGTCCGGGGTGGCCAAGGGAATCCAGTGGCTGTCCAACATCAACATGGTGCTCGCCGCGGTGCTCGCGGTGTTCGTGCTGGTGGTCGGGCCGACCGTGCTGATCCTCAACATCGTGCCCGGCGCGATCGGCGACTACTTCCGCGAGCTGGCGGAGATGTCCGGCCGTACCGGGATGACCGGTGGCGAGGAGATGCAGACCTGGCTCGGCGGCTGGACGGTCTTCTACTGGGCGTGGTGGATCTCGTGGACGCCCTTCGTCGGCATGTTCATCGCGCGGATCTCGCGCGGCCGCACCATCCGGCAGTTCATCTTCGGTGTCATCGCGATCCCGAGCATCGTGAGCCTGATCTGGTTCGCGATCTTCGGCGGCGCGGCGATCAGCAGGCAGCGGGCCGGGACGGACATCGCGGGCGCGGGCAGTGCCCAGTCGGCGACGTTCGAACTGCTCGAGACCCTGCCGTGGTTCGTCCCGATCGCGATCCTGGTGATGATCCTGGTGTCCATCTTCTTCGTCTCCGGTGCGGACGCGGCGTCGGTGGTCATGGGCACCTTGTCCCAGCGCGGAAGCGTGCACCCGAAGAAGGGTGTCGTCATCTTCTGGGGCGTGCTGATGGGCGCCGTCGCGGCGGTGATGCTGCTGGTCGGCGGGGACAAGGCGCTGACCGGGTTGCAGAATCTCACCATCCTGATCGCGGTGCCGTTCGTGTTCGTGATGGTCGGGTTGTGCGTGTCGGTCTGGAAGGACCTGCGCAACGACCCGCTGATGAAGCAGGAAGACGCGATGATGTTGTCGCTGAAGGAACTGCACGAGGAACGCACCAACGGCCACGGTCGTCGCCGCATCCTCGGACGGGCGAAACAGCGCACCTGATCTCGTAAGTACCTGAAGGCCCCCATCCTGTACCCAGGCGCAAGGATGGGGGCCTTCATGTACTTCAGGCGCGTCCGATGGCGACGAAAGCGCACAGCGCGAGGTATCCCAGGTCCAGCAACGCGACCATGGGCTCGCGGCGACGCAGCCGCACGACCACGGCGCCCGCCATCACCAGCGCCAGCCCCAGCGCGGCCAGCGGCACGAGTCCCGGCGCGATGTCGAGCAGCGCGGGGACGACCAGGCCGATCGCGCCCAGGATCTCGACCACCCCGATGAACTTCACCGTGCCGGGGCCGAAATCCAGCACCCATCCCGCGGCCGAAGCCACTCCGGCGATCGTTTCCCTTCGCAGGAACAGTTTCCCAACGCCGGACACGAGATACATGACGGCCAGCAGACCGGCGACGATCCACAGCGCGGTCTCCATCAATGCCCCGCGAACTGGCCCGGCGTGTAGTCACCCGCCGGCTGCCGGGTGATGACGTTCAGCCGGTTGAAGGCGTTGATGAGCGCGATCTGGGTCACCAGCGCCATGAGCTGCTCGTCGTCGTAGTGCTTGGCGGCGGCCTGCCACACCTCGTCGGTGACACCGCCGCTGTCGGCGATCCGGCAGCCCGCCTCGGTGAGTTCCAGCGCGGCGCGCTCGGCCTCGGTGAAGACCGTCGCCTCCCGCCAACACGCGACCAGGTTCAACCGGACGGTCGTCTCCCCCGCCGCCGCGGCGTCCTTGGTGTGCATGTCGAGACAACCGGCGCAACCGTTGATCTGGCTGGCCCGGATGTTCACCAGTTCCCTTGTCGCAGCAGGGAGTTCACTGCCTTCGAGGACCCTTCCCGCCGCGACGAGGTGCTTCACCAGCTTCGGCGCGAGAGCGGTCTTGAAGACTTCCAGCCTTGCCTGCATGGGTTTTCTCCTTCTCGTCGGTGTTCACTTACTTCGACGAGGGAGCCTCGAGAGAGGTAACACCCATGGCCGCGAGGCGACGCGGGTCACTCACGGAATCGATCGCGACGATGCGCCCGTCGACGATCGTGCACGCCATCACGCCACCCAGCCTGCCGCGCTTGTCCCAGGTCACGACGCCGGGTTTGCCGCCGACCAGCGCGGGGCGCACGGTCGCCACGGCGCGGGCGCCCCGCTGGACCCGGGTGGCGACCTCGGCCGCGCCCAGCCGCACGATCTCGCCGTGCCGGCTCTGCGAGCGCCACGTCACGTCGGGGTCGAGCATCTCCAGCAGTCCCTCGAAGTCCCCTTCGCGCGCGGCCGCGAGGAACGCGTCGACGACGGCTCGCTGGCGCGGCTCGTCGGCCGGACGCTGTCCCCGCACCTTCCGGCGAGCCCGGCTGGCGAGCATCTTGGCCGCGTCCGCGGACTTTCCGAGGATCTCGCCGATCTCGGCGAACGAGACCGCGAACAGGTCGTGCAGCACGAACGCCAGCCGCTCGGCCGGGCCGAGGGTGTCGAGCACCACGACCAGCGCCACCCCGACCGATTCGGCGAGCAGCGCGTCTTCTTCCGGCGAGTCTTCGAGCACCAGCAGCTCGGGCGGCTCGTCGTAGGACTCTTCGGGACGCGTCTTGCGGGAGCGCAGGACGTCGATGCAGACGCGGCCGACGACGGTGGTCAGCCAGCCGGACAGGTTGTCGATCGTGCCGGCGTCCTGGCGGGCGAGGCGCAGCCATGCCTCCTGGACCGCGTCCTCGGCGTCCGTGCGGGAGCCGAGCATCCGCTGGGCCACGGCCACCAGACGGCCGCGCTGCTCCTCGAACGCGCTGGCCAGGGCTTCGCCGGTCATGTGGATACCTTTCTCGCGCCGAACCCGTCATGGACATGACGAGCGCGACGCGAGAAAGGTAACCGACTTTCGCTCAGACGTCCCGGATCGGCGTCTTCACGGTCTTCTTCATGCCGGGGTTCTTCGTCTCCGGCTTCTTCGTCTTGCCGGGCTCCGGCTCCGGTTCCGCTGTCGAGCCGCCGATGCCGGAGTCGATGGCCGCCGTGACGATCAGGTTCCGCTCGTCGGACGAGATGAGCTCGCCGTCGAGGAGTTCCTGGGTCACGGCCCGCACGTAGGTCACGAACTGGTCGTTCGACGAGTAGTCCGACTCGTCGTCGATCACGTCGTTGATCGTGCAGCCGTCACCGGTGTCCCGGTTCTCGACCTGGCTGTCCGCCGTGCCGAGGATCACGGTGTCCCGGACGTCGGAGTCCGGGCAGGCGTCCGGGCCCGGCGGCGCGGCGACGATGGTGAACGCGCCGCCCTGTTCCGCCGAGACGTTGCCCGCCTTGTCCGACGCGCGGTAGGTCAGCGTGTGCGTGCCGAGCGCGGTCACCTTCACCGGCGCGGTGTAGACCGTCCAGGCCCCACCGTCCAGTTTGTACTCGATCTTGTCCACTCCGGACCCGGTGTCCGTCGCGGTCAGGTTGATGGTCGCGTCCTCGATGTACGACCAGCTTCCGTCCAGATCACCGCTCACCACCACCGAGACGACCGGCGCGGTGCTGTCGTCGCCTTCGACGATGGTGAACGTCGCCGTGCCTTCGGCCGAGACGTTGCCCGCCTTGTCGGTGGCGCGGTACTTCACCGTGTGCGCGCCGACGACGGTCAGCGCGAGCGGCGCGGAGTACGTCAGCCACGGGCCACCGTCCAACTGGTACTCGACCTTGCCGACACCCGAACCGGCGTCGGTCGCCGTGAGGGTCACGGTCGCCTTGCCGACGTAGTTCCCGGCGGTGTCCTTGGTCCCGGTCACCTCGGAAGTCACCGTCGGCGCGGTGGTGTCACTGCTGATGATCGTGAAATGTGCCATGCCCTCCGGCGAGACGTTGCCCGCCTTGTCCGAAGCGCGATAGGACACCATGTGCATCCCGGGCGCGGAGACCGCGACCGGAGCGGTGTACGCGGTCCACGCGCCTTCGTCCACTTTGTACTCGACCTTGTCGACGCCGGAGCCCGCGTCGGTGGCGGTGAGCTTCACCGTGGCGGTGTCGAGGTAGTTGCCCGCGCCGTCCTTGGTCCCCGTCACCTCGGAAGTCACCGTCGGCGGTGTCGTGTCGCCGGGCTGTCCGGTGACGACGGTGAACGACGACATCCCTTCCGGGGAAACGTTTCCGGCCTTGTCCGAAGCCCGGTGGTGGACCATGTGCGAGCCGGCGGCGGAGACCACCACGGGAGCCGTGTACGCGGTCCAGGCACCGCCGTCGAGCTGGTACTCGACCTTGTCCACACCGGACTGACTGTCCGAAGCGGCGAGGTTCACCGTCGCGGAACCGACGTAGTTCCCGGCGGTGTCCTTGGTGCCGGTCACGTTCGCGGTCACGGTCGGCGGAGTGGTGTCGGCTCCGCCGCCGTCGGTGACGACGAACTCGCCGACCATCTTGGTGTGGCCCTGGATCGTGCAGTGGTACCGGTACTTGCCCGGGGTCAGCGTGACCGTGGCCTCGTGCACGCCGTTCTTGTCGTCGTAGGGGTTGGCGAGGATGTTGAGGTTGACGTCGTGGTTGTAGCCCGGGGTCTCGGTGTCGAACGTCAGCGTGTGCGACATCGTCGAGCCGAGTTCTTCGGTGTTCTTGAAGACGATCGTGGTCTCACCGGCCACCGCGGTGGTGGGCGCGCTGAGGTACTGGTCGGTGCTGTCGCCCGCGGTCCATTCCAGGGTCTGGACGGGGGCGGCGGAGGCGGGGGCGGACGAGCCCGGTAACACCAGGCCCGCCAGCGCGAGTGTCGCGGCCACCAGGGCCACGACGAGGGTTCTTGGGGACATCGCAGGGAAACCTTCCGTACAAGGGAGACCGGCCGGGCACGCGAAACCCGCGCGCCCGGCCGGCTTTCGCGCTACAGCTGCCGCACCCGGACGTTGCGGAACTCCATCAGGTCGTTGTCACTGTGGTTCTGCAGACCGATGAACCCGCTGACGAACTGCCGGAAGTCGGTGGACGGATCGCCCGCCCGCGTCGACTGGATACCCGGCGCGTTCTCGAACTCGTTGATCACGACGCCGTTGCGGATGATCGTGTACTTCTGCCCGACGACCTTGACCTCGTACTCGTTCCAGGTCCCCTTCGGCTTCACACCCGCCTGGTCCAGCGGACGCGGGTCGAAGTTGTAGATCGACCCGGTCTTCTGCGGTTCACCGGTGGCCCCGTCGTACAGCTGGACTTCGTGTCCACAGTAGATCGCGACCCAGGCCTGCGACGTCCTCGCCGACCCGACCGTGCCACAGCTGCCCGGCGGACGCTGCTCCAGCGGGGTCCGCGGATCCGGGAACCGGACGAACACACCGCTGTTGGCACTGCCGCTCGGCGCGATGTCCTTGAACTGCAGCTTCACCGAGAAGTTGCCGAACTGCCGTGCCGAGTACCACAGCATGCCGAGCCCGCCCGACGGTCGCAGTGACCCGTCCGGCTGGATGGCGAACTGCCCGGACGGCGCCTGCGACCAGTTGCGGAACGATTCCTGCGTGCCGTCGTAGATCGCGTCGTAGCCGGTGACGCCCTTGTTGCCGATGGGCGACGCGGCGGCCGCGGCGTTGATCTTGTCCGACTCGGCCGCGTTCAGCACCCCGAGATCGCCCAGCCGGTCCACGGCCTGGGTGACGTGGTTGACGAAACCGGCGTGGGAGGTCCACGTGCTCTCGTCGTCGATCATGTCGTCGACCGTGCAGCCGCCACCCGCGTTCCGGTTGGTCACCCCGGTATCGGTGTCGCCGATGGTCACCGTGGGGCTGGAATCCGCCACGAGACAGCCGACGCTGACCGAGTTCCGCGTGGTCACCGTCTCGCCGTCCGCGTAGGTCACGGTCAGCTTGGCGGTGTACAGCCCCGTGCGCGGGTAGGTGTGCCGCGGGTCGGGCTGGGTCGAGATCGTGCCGTCGCCGAACTCCCACTTGTAGGAGACGCCGCCGGACTTCGACCCGGTGAAGGCCGCGGTGAGCGGCTTGTTCTGCACCATCGTCGACATCGCGGCCGCGGACGGGGTCGCCTCGCCGCCGGTGTAGCTGATCTTCAGCAGCTTCTGGTTGTTGGTCAGGGTGAAGAAGCCGCCGCCGTAGTCGAGCACGTACAGCGCGCCGTCCGGACCGAATTTGGCGTCCATCCACTGGTTCAGCTTGGTGTCGCCACCGCCGGTCGGGATGATCTGCCGCACGGTCTCGGCGAACACCGGCGGATCCTGCTTCGCGACGCCGTTCGGGTCGAGGGTGACCGCGATCCGGTTCTGCCCGTTGCTCTGGTCACCGATGAACCACTTGTCGTTCCAGTAGGAAGGCCACGCGACACCGCTGTTGGTGTTGACCAGTTCGCGGTGATACGTCGGCCCGGTCATGACCGCCTGGCCGCCGCCCTTGAGGTAGGGCTGCGTGTAGGTCGCCTCGGCCGCGTTGTACGTCGGGACGGAGCTGTTGGGCCGGTTGGGGAACACCGGTCCGCCGCCGTCCGGCGCGTACCAGATCATGTTCTTCTTGATCGGCGGCAGGTTCACCAGGCCGGTGTTGCGCGGCGAGGTGTTGACCGGGTTGTCGCAGTCGTACCAGCCGGTGAGCACCGCGGCGTCCGTGCTGCTGCGGTCGCGGTACGGCTGCTTGTTGCCCATGCAGTACGGCCAGCCGTGGTTACCCGCCTCGGTGATGACCGTGGCCGTCTCGTACTTGGCCGGGCCGAGTTCCGGGCTCGGCGAGGTCGCGTCCGGGCCGACCCACGCGGCGGTCAGCCAGTTGGTCTTCTTGTCGACTTGCAGACGCGAGATGTTCCGCACGCCCATCACGTAGATCTCGGGCCTGGTCTTGTTCCCGGGGTCGTTCGCCTCGGGGAACAGGTTGCCCGCCGGGTTGGTGTAGGTACCGTCCGGCTCCGGGTGGATCCGCAGGATCTTGCCGTTGAGGTCGTTGGTGTTACCGGCGGTGCGGCGCGCGTCCTGGAACGAGACGCCCTTGTAGTCCTGGGTCCAGTTGTTGCCGGAGTACCCGTTGGAGCCCTGCGACGAGTTGCTGTCGCCGGAACCGATGTAGAGGTTCCCGTCCTTGTCGAAGTCCATCCCGCCGCCGGCGTGGCAGCAGCTGTGGACCTGGACGTCCCACGACAGCAGGTCCTTGCGGGTCGCCTGGTCCAGCGTCTGGTTCTTCAGGTCGTAGGTGAACCGCGAGACCGTGCGCTTGCCGATCCGCTTGTCGATGTCGACCGACTCGTGCGGCATCCAGTAGGCGTACATGAAGCCGTTCTCGCTGAACTTCGGGTCCAGAACGAGACCGAGGAGGCCTTCCTCGTTCTTCACCAGTTCGTCGCCGCTGCCGCGGTTGCCCATCACCTTCAGCGTGGTGAGCAGCTTCGGCTTCTTGGTGACCGGATCCCACTGGTGGATCGTGCCGCAGCCGGCGCCGATCTCGGGGTTGGTCCAGTCGTTCGGCGCGGGCACGACGTTGCCGGCGCAGGCGGCGCGGCCGATGTAGAAGACGCGGCCGTTCGGCGCGATGGTGAGCCCGTGCGGCTCGCCCATCTGGTCGAGCTGGCCGGGCTGGTTGATCCCGGTCAGGCGTTCGACCTTGTAGTTGGCCGCGATGCCCGCCTTGCAGTCACCGCGCACCATGCCGGTGGTCCACTTCAGCGCGCCGAGGATATGGCTGCGGAACTGGGCTTCGCCGTAGCTCGCCTCGGTCCGGCCCATGCCGGTGTAGAAGGAGCGGCCGCCGTCGTAGTCACGGCACCACGAGATCGGGTGGAAGGCGCCGTTCGCGCCGACGCCCGGCTTGTAGGTCGATTCCTCGACCTGGGCGACGGTGTGCACCGTGCCGACCGGGTTGACCTCCCAGTTGAGCCACCGGTCGGTGCGGACCCACTTCTGCGGGAGGCCCGCCGTGGCGGGGTTCGCCTTGTCGAGGACGTCGACCGTGGCCTGGGCCGGGTCGGGCTCTGGGGGCGGCGGGGTGGTCGAGTTGTCCTTGTACAGCTTGAAATCCGCCAGCTGGATGAGCGGTTCACCCGCGTTGGCGGTGATGTTCAGCCGGTAATTCGCGTACGCCGTGGTGTTGGCGAAGGTGAACTTGCGGCTCACGAACCGGTCGGCGAACGTCTCGTTGGTGCGAGTGTCCAGATCGGTCCACGTCGTCCCGTCGTTCGAGCCCTGCAGGGTCCAGCTCTTGGGGTCACGCCCGGGGAAGTCGTTCGCCGACACGAGGTCGTAGCTGCTCACGGCGACCGGGGCGGCCATCTTGTAGGCGACCCAGCCGGTCGGCTGGAACGCCAGCCACTTGGTGTTCTCGTTGTTGTCGGCGAGCTTTTCCTTGCTCTCGTTGGGCGCGTTCTCCGCGCTCGCGGTGACCGAGGCGACCGCCTCCGGGGTGGGACGCGCCCCGACCGGACGGGCGCCGATCAGTCCGGAGAACCACTGCGAACCGTCCTGGGCCCGCGCGGCGTCCGACAGGCCGAGGAAGCCGCCGCCCGCCTTCATGTAGTTCTGCAGCGACGTTTCCTGGTCACGGTTGAGCGTGATGCCCTGCGCGGAAAGGAAAACGACGCCGCGGTACTTCGCGAGGTTCGCCTGCGTGAACACCGCGGGGTCCGAAGAGGACGAAACGGAGATCCCGTTGGCCTGCCCCAGGCTCGCGATCGCGTCCGTGGCGCGCAGGACGGGGTCCTTCTGGTCCGCGGCGGTGCCGTGGAAGACCAGGACGTTGACCGGGACGTTCGTCGCGGCTTCGGCGGTCACCGGTGCGATGGCCAGCGGAAGCCCGGAGGTGACGACGGCGCCGACCGCGAGCGCGGCCAGCGAACGTCTGCGGAGCCGACGTTGCGAAAAGACTCGTCTCAAGTTCTCGCTCCTTTCAAGACTAGTGGTGGTGGGCCGAGGCGCCGGTGGCGTTCGGCGTGGACGTGGTGGTGTGCTGATGTCCCTTGAAGCGGTCGATCGCCTCCTGGGCACCCGCGGGCATCCCGCCGTCGGCGTTGCGGACCAGGAACACCCCGGACATGCCGTCATCCGAATGCTGCTGGACGTGGCAGTGGTACATCCACGCGCCCGGCCCGACGCCGTCACCGGCGATCACCTGGAACCCGAAGGAGTTGCCGGGGTCCAGGGTCTTGTTGTCGAGGATCGGGGCGTTGTCGGTCGCGCTGGTGAGCATGCCGGTGCGGGTGTCCGCCCAGCGGTGCGCGTGCAGGTGGAAGGTGTGCATCAGGTTGCCGTGCCCGATGCAGATGAACTCGACGCGTTCGCCGAGGTTCGCCTCGAAGATCGGTGTGTTCGGGGCGACCTGGTGGTTGATCCACATTTCGGTGAACACCACGGTGAACTGCTTGCTGGGCAACAGATCCCCGCGCTTACGCACGATCAAGCCACCGTAAAGGCCCTTCATCAGGCCTGCCGTGCCATGGTCGCCGCCGAACGCGTGATCGTGGTAGTGCCAGTACCCCGCGCTGCCGGGCATCCAGAAACCGTTGGCCGCCTGATACGCCGTCCGGGTCTTCCAGGTGTAGGTCTTGGTCTCGTAGGGCTTGTTGAAGGAATCGTTGAACGGCGAGCCGTCGGATTTGGTGTCGTAGTTGACGCCGTGCGGGTGGATCGAGAGGCGCTGGTCGGTGTTGTTGACCAGCTCGATCACCAGCGTGTCACCCTCGTAGCACTCCAGGAGCGGCCCGGGGATCGTCGGCTTGCCGGGCTCGAGCCCGTAACCGACCCGGGTCGAGCCGGGAACGTAGTCGGCGTAGACGGTGATGTTGCGGGTCATCCCCGCCGCGGCGGCCGGTGCCGAGCCGGCGCTCGCCGACACCACGACCGGGGCGATCACCCCGGCCGCGGTGCCCGCGAGCATCGATCTGCGGGACAGCCCGCGTTTCTTGTTGTCCATTGTGGATTCCCCGGCTAGAAGCGGACGTTACGGAGATAGGTGAATCCGGTCTGGGCGGTGCTCAGGGGATCCGTGGGGTTGTCGTGCTCGACGATGTATTCGGCGAGATGGGGACGGGTGTGGCGGAAAATGTCCGGGAAGTCGATGACGCCCTTGCCGGGGTCGACCATCTCGCCGGCCGCGGTCCGGTCCTTGACGTGGTACTGCACCACGCGCGGACAGTGCCGCCGGTACAGCGAAACCGGGTCCATCCCGCCTTCCACCGCCCAGAACAGGTCGATCTCCAGGTGCACGTAACGCGGGTTCGTGTTCCTGGTGAGCACGTCATACGGGCGAACGCCGTCGATGGGCGCGAACTCGTGCGCGTGGTTGTGGTACCCCAGCGGGATTTTAAACTTGTGGAAAAGCCTTGCTGCCGTGTCCATCCGCCCGGCGAACTGCTTCCAGCCGTCGAGGGTGTCGAAGTTCGCCCACGGCACGTTGGCGCGGGTGTTCCCGAGGATCTTCGCGTCCGCGATGGTCTTGTCGAGGTCACCGTCGATGCCGACGTGCGTGGACGTCGCCTTGATGTGGTTCTTGTCCAGCAGACCGCGGAACTCCTCGGCCGTGCGGCCGTAGGTGCCCGCCAGTTCGACCTTCCGGTAGCCGATGTCCGCCAGCGCGGACAGGGTTCCCGGCAGATCGGCCTGCAGCGCGGTGCGCAGGGAGTAGAGCTGGATGCTGATCTTGTCCACCGGGACCCGGCCCCGACCGTGGTGGCCGGCCCCCTGTGTCTCCGCCTCGGTGGCGGCACTGGCCACGCTCGGCAGGGCTACCGCCGCGCCGACCGCGACCGCCGCCGTCGCCGCGCCTCGCAGGAGCGTCCGTCGAGAGTGGAACCGCTCAGCTTCTTCACCGCACATGAAACCGCCCTCACTTCTGGTTGCTGAAAGCCGCGTCGAAGGCCGCCGACGGCTTGTCGAACAGGAGCCCCCGCAGATAGGTCACGGCTTCCGCCGCGCCCCGGAGCCGGTCCATGCCGGCGTCCTCCCACTCCACCGAGATCGGACCGGCGTAGCCGATCGAATTCAGTGCGCGGAAACAGTCCTCCCAGGGCACGTCGCCGTGCCCGGTCGAAACGAAGTCCCAGCCGCGTCGGGGATCTCCCCAGGGGAGATGCGAGCCGAGCCGTCCGTTCCGTCCGTCGAACCGCTTCCTGGTGTCCTTGCAGTCCACGTGGTAGATCCGGTCGGCGAAATCGAGGATGAAGCCGACCGGGTCGAGGTCCTGCCAGATGAAATGCGAAGGATCCCAATTCAGCCCGAATGCCGGACGATCGCCGACAGCTTCGAGCGCACGTTTCGTGGTCCAGTAGTCGTAAGCGATCTCCGACGGGTGGACCTCGTGGGCGAACCGCACGCCCACCTCGTCGAAGACGTCGAGGATCGGGTTCCACCGGTCCGCGAAGTCGGTGTAGCCGTCGTCGATGACCGCCTGCGAAACCGGCGGGAACATCGCGACGTACTTCCACGTCTTCGAACCGGTGAAGCCGATCACCGTGTCCACTCCGAGTTTCGCCGCCGCGCGGGCGGTGTCGGCCATCTCCTTCGCCGCCCGCTGCCGGACTCCTTCCGGCTCACCGTCCCCCCAGACCCGGGAGGGGATGATGGCCTGGTGGCGTTCGTCGATCGGGTCGTCACAGACGGCCTGGCCGACGAGGTGGTTGGAGATGGCCCACACCTTGAGGCCGTGGTCGGCGAGCAGCTTGAGACGGCCGGGCACGTAGTCCTCTTCGGACAGTGCGCGATCGACCTCGAAATGGTCGCCGGAACACGCGATCTCGAGGCCGTCGTAGCCCCATTCGCTGGCCAGCCTGCACACCTCGGTGAACGGGAGATCCGCCCACTGGCCGGTGAACAGGGTGATCGGACGGCTCATCAGTTCTCCTCGAAAGTGATCGCGTCGACGTCGAACAAGCCGCCGGTACCGCCCTTGAACACGAGGAACAACGGGCCGGTGCCGCCGGGGTCGGTGATGGCGGAGGCCGGGATGTCGGCATAGGTGTCCCAGCCGCCGGTGTTGGCGACGGCGACCGTCTGGACCAGCGGCCCGTCCACCGCGCCCGAGCGCACCTCGATCGTGCCGCCCGCGCCGCCGGAGGAGACCCGGTAGCCGATGCCGCTGACGCCGGTGAGGTTCACCGGGTCGAATTTGATCCAGTCACCGGATTCGATGTGGCCGACGCGTTTGCCGCCGCTGGCGCCGGCCTGTGCGACGACCTCGATCCCGCTGGACTGGGTGTAGAACTCGGCCTGCTTCAGCTTCGGCTGCAGAATGGACTCCGCTTCACCGGTGAGCGCGGGCACGCCGTTGCCGCCCCCGTTGTCGGTGTAGCTGGCGTTGATGACGCCGAAGACGTTGGCGTCCGCGCCGTGTCCTTCGTCCGCGGGCGTGGCGATGGTGCCTTCACAGCCGGTCGCGCGGCTCAACGGATGCCCGTGGCCCTCGTGCCCGAGGATGTATTCGACGGTCACCTTCGAGCAGTCGATCGGGTTGTCCTCGGCGTCGGTCACCTCGACCTTGAACGGGACCATGTCCCCGAAGCTGAACACGCTGCCGTTGACCGGGGTCTTCAGCGTGACCACCGGCGCGGTGTTGCCGACAGTGACCACCACGCTCGCCGAACCGGTCAGCCCGGTGGAGTCGGTGACCGAGAGCTTCGCCGTGTACTGGCCGTTCGTGGCGTAGGTGTGCGAAACCGGGTTGGCCTCGGTGGAATCGGTCGTGCCGTTCCCGTCGAAGTCCCAGGCGTAGGTGAGCGCTCCGCCGTCGGGGTCGTTGGTCCCCGCCGGGTCGAACTTGACCGTCAGCGGCGCCTGACCGGACGTCTTGTCCGCGGCCACCTGGGCGACCGGCGTCCGGCGTCCCTTGGTGTAGTCGATGCGGTAGACGGCGGATTCCTTGGAGCCGCCGAAGTAGCCGGTGCCGTAGTCGAGGACGTACATCGCGCCGTCCGGGCCGAACTCGACGTTCATCGGGCGGACGAGGTCCATCGAGTCGAAGAACGGCTTGATGGCGCCGCGTTCACCGTTCGGGCCGACGGTGATCTCCTTGATCCAGCCGCGTTCCCATTCGTAGGCGAAGGTCTTGCCGTCGAAGTACTCCGGGAACTTGGTCTGCGACGGGTTCTTCGCGTCGAACTGGTAGACCGGGCCGCCCATCGGCGACTCGGGGCCGGTCCCGAACTCGGGCAGCGAACCGCCGTCGTAGGGGATCCACGCCTTCTCCACCGGCGGCAGATCGGTCAGGCCGGTGTTGCGCGGGCTCGTGTTCTTCGGCTTGGCGCAGTCGAAGGCGGCGCCGGATTGCTTGGTGGCGAAGTCGTAGTCGATGAACGGCTGGTTGTCGCCGATGCAGTACGGCCAGCCGAAGTTGCCGGGCTTCTTGATCAGGTTGAACTCGACCGTGCCGCCGGGGCCACGCTTGGGGTCGGCCGCGCCGGCATCGGGACCGTAGTCGGCGAGGTGGATCCAGCCGGTCTTGCGGTCGACGGCGAACCGGAACGGGTTGCGGAAGCCCATCGCGTAGATCTCGGGCTTGGTCTTGGCCTTGCCCTTCGGGAAGAGGTTGCCCTTGGGGACGGTGTACTTGCCGTTCGCGCCGACCTTGATCCGCAGCACCTTGCCGCGCAGGTCGTTGGTGTTGCCGGAAGTGCGCTGCGCGTCGTACACCGGGTTACGGTCGGCGCGCTCGTCGATCGGCGTGAAGCCGTCGGAGGAGAACGGGTTGGAATCGTCCCCTGTGGACAGATAGAGGTTGCCCTGCGCGTCGAAGTCGATCTCGCCGCCGGCATGGCAGCAGATGCCGCGTTCGGCCGGGACCTGGAGGATCTTCTGCTCGCTCGCGAGGTCGAGTTTGTTGTCGGTGCCCAGTTTGAACCGCGAGAGCTGGTTGTAGCCCTTGAACGGCTCGAAGTCGGCCGGGGTGCCGTTCTCCGGCGCGTCACCGGCCGGGGTGTTCAGTTTGGGCGCGTAGTAGAGGTAGACCCAGCGGTTCTTGGCGAAGTCCGGGTCGATCGCGACACCCTGGAGGCCGTCCTCGTCGTGGTTGTAGACGGGGATCTGCCCGGCCAGCGAGGTCGTCGCCGACGAGCTGGTGTACCAGACGCGGCCGTCGCGCGAAGTGTGCAGGACGTCGCGGTTGGGCAGCACGGAAAGCGCGATCGGCTCGCCGGTCTTCTCCTCGCCCTTGGCCAGGGTGATCTGGTCGAAGTCCGCGTCGACCGGGGGCTCCTCGGACTGCTTGGCGCAGCCCGCCTCGCTCAGCTTGGTGGCGTACTTGATGCCGCCCGCCAAATGCTTGAGGAAGGCCGGTTCGGTGTAGGACTCCTTGGTGTGCCCGCCGCCGGTGTACCAGGAGCGGCCGCCGGAGTTCTCGTGGCACCAGGCGATCGGGTGGTCGCCCATCGCGCCGTCACCGGGCTGGTAGCTCTTCTCGTCCAGGCTCGCGAGCACGTGGACGTCGCTGCGCGGGTTCTCGCGGTAGTTGTACCACTCGTCGGTACGCGGCCAGGTCCCCGGAAGATCCACAGTGGACACGTGCTCGTGGTCTTCGACCTTGACGTTCGCCTGCTGGATCTGCGGGTGGGACTTGAAATACGCCCCGACCAGCTCGCCGTACCAGGGCCAGTCGTACTCGGTGTCGGAGGCGGCGTGCACGCCCACGTACCCGCCGCCTCCCTTCACGTACCTCTCGAACGCGGCCTGCTGGTCCGCGTTCAGCACGTCACCGGTGGTGGAAAGCCAGATCACCGCGTTGAAGCGCTTGAGATTCGCGTCAGTGAAGGCCGCCGCGTCCTCGGTGGCCTCCACCGCGAAGTGGTTCTGCGCACCCAATTCCTTGATCGCTTTGACGCCGTCGGGGATCGAGTCGTGCCGGAAGCCCGCGGTCTTGGAGAACACGAGCACGGTCGCCGCTTCATGCGCCGATGCGGTTTGCATCGGTAGCGCGACGCCTGTCAGAGCCGTGACCATGGATGTGACGAGCACACCCAATCGTCGTTTCAAAGACATAGCAGTAGCGATCCTTTCGATGAGCGGCGGCGATCAAGGAAGGACTTGCGGTGGTGGGGGGGGGGGGGGGGGGGGGGGGGGGGGGGGGGGCCCCCCCCCCCCCCCCCCCCCCCCCCGACCCCCTGTACCGAAGCGCTCCTCTCACTTCAATCCTTGCAATGCCAACAACAGCGGGTGGACGTCCGTCGCGCCGACGCGGCCGGACGGCTGGAAGGCCGGGTCGGAGCACAACAGCACCGGACCGTCCTCTGTGGAATCCGGGAGCCGTCCGTGCGAGCCGCGCACCCAGCGCGGATCGGTCGGCACGACGTCCATCGCATACCGGAGCCCGGCGAACTTCTTCGCCAGGTTCAGCCCGGCCCGCGCCTTGGCGAACTTGTCCTCCGGGTCGAAGAACAGCTCGGCGGGGTCGTAACCCGGTTTGCGGTGGATCTCGACGCCGCGCGCGAAGTCGGGCTTCCGCTCGTCGTCGAGCCAGTAGTAGTAGGTGAACCACGAGTCCGGCTCGGCGACCGCGACGAGTTCGCCGGCGCGTTCGTGGTCGATCCCGTACTTGGCCTGCGCCTCGCGGTCGAGCACCTCGTCGACGCCGGTCAGCTCGCCGACGATCGACCGCACTCGCTCCACATCGGACTGATCGCGGACGTAGACGTGCGCGACCTGGTGGTCGGCGACGGCGAACGCACGCGACGCCCACGGGTCGAGGTACTCCATGCCCGCCTGGGTGTAGACCTCCAGCAGGCCCGCGCGCCGCAGCGCCCGGTTGATGTCGACCGGCCGGTGCACGTTCGTGATCCCGTACTCGCTGAGCGCGACCACGGTCGCCCCGGCGTTGCGGGCGTCGTCGAGCAGCGGCGACAACGCGTTGTCCAATTCCCGCGCGGCCTTGCGTGCCTGCGGCGCGTCGGGGCCGAAGCGCTGCAGGTCGTAGTCGAGATGCGGAACGTAGGTCAGCAGCAGATCCGGCCGCTTCTCGCGCAGGATCTGCCGCGACGCCCCGATGACCCACTTGCTCGACTTGAGCGAAGCCGTCGGGCCCCAGTACTGGAACAGCGGGAACTCCCCCAGCGCACCGGTCAGCTGATCGTGCAGTTCCGGCGGGCGCACGTAGGCGTCCGGCGACTTGCGGCCGTCGGCGTGGTAGATCGGCCGCGGGGTCACCGTGACGTCGGTGCTCATCCCCATCGCGTACCACCAGCAGACGTTCGCCGACGTGTAGCCGGGGTGCGCGGCCCGCGCGGTCTCCCACAGCTTCTCGCCGCCGACGAGCCGGTTGTGCTGGCGCCACAGGAAGATCTCGCCGAGTTCGCGGAAGTACCAGCCGTTGCCGACGATCCCGTGCTGTGCGGGCATGAGCCCGGTGAGGAACGTCGATTGCGCGCTGCAGGTGACGGCGGGCAGCACCGTGCCGAGTTCGGCCTGCCAGCCGTCGCGGGCGACGGCGGACAGTTTCGGCATGTCCCGCAACGCTTTCGGGGTCAGCCCGACGACGTCGATGACGACCAAGGGTTTCACGCGGACGCCCCTTCCTTGACGAGATTCGCCTGTGCCCATTCGAGTTCCGCGGCGATCCCGCCGACGAGGTCGCCCGCGTCCGGGAGCACGCTCCAGGTGTAGGTCTCGACTTCGATATGCTGTTCGCCGGGCAGCCCGGCGGCGACGGTGCGCAGGACGTCGGTCGTGGTGGACAGCGGCGCGGCCGGAGCCTGGTGCAGCGGCATGTGGAAGTGCACGCGCCACGGCCCCTCTCCCGGCAGATCGGTCCACGCCTCGGGCAGGTCATCGGCCTTGCGCACGACGCCTCCCGAAAACTCGCGAACCTGGTGCAGGTAGCGAGGTTCGGCGAACGCCGCCAGCGCGTCACGGGCTTCGGCCGGGTCTTCGACATGCAATGCGGCTGAGGCTTGCACCTTCACGATGTCCACATCGGACTCCGCGATCGCCTTGAGCGTCTCCGCCGGGTCGGCGAACGAGACCGCGAGGTGGCAGGTGTCCAGGCACAGCCCGACGTACTCCGGGTCGACGCGGCCGGACAGCCAGCCCAGCGCGTCGGCCACGGTGTCGAGCACGCAGCCGGGTTCGGGTTCGACGGCCAGTTTGATCGGCCGGTCACCGATCGCGCGGACGACCTGACCGAAAGCCTCGGCCGCCCGGCGGTCGTCCTGTTCGTCCCACGGTTCACGCCAAGCCAACGGCAGCGTCGATATGCTGCCGTAAGAAGCATCGTCGGCGAGCAGTCCGGACAGCACGTTCACGCAGTCGATCGTGTACGCGACCCGGTCCGGGTGTGTCCACTCAGGACGGTAGACCGCGTGCTTGACGACGTCGTCGTGGAAACCGCCGTACGGGAAGGCGTTGAGCGTGTACACCGAAAGCCCGCGAGCGTCGAGTTCGGCATGGAAACGCTTGCGCGCCTCGGCGTCTTCGGCGAGCCCGCGCGCGACCGGCGCGGAGAGCCACAGTCCGACGCCGAGCCGATCGGCGCCCAGCCGCTCACGCACCGGGAGCGCGTACCGCTCCAGCTGCGTGACAATGCCATCGACGTCCTCGGCGGGGTGGACGTTCGTACAGTAGGAGATCATTTGCGGGCACCTCGCAGAACCGAGTTGCCCTCGAAAGTCACGGCCTCGCCGGTGAAACCGGGCAGCGGGTCGAGCATGAGCCTGCCGCTCAAGCCGTAGAAGTCGACAGGGTTCTGCCAGAGCACCTTGTCGACGTCCGCCTCGGTGAAGCCGCCGTCGAGCATCGCCTGACCGGTCTTCGCGGTCTTCAGCGGATCGGACCGGCCCCAGTCGGCGGCCGAGTTGACGATCATCTGGTCCAGCCCGTACTGGCGCAGGATCTCGACCATCCGGTGCTCGTCCATTTTGGTGTCCGGGTAGATGGAGAAACCCATCCAGGCGCCGGAATCCTTGACCAGCTTGACGGTGACCTCGTTGAGATGGTCGACGACGACACGTTCCGGCGCGACGCCGGCCTCGCTCACGACGTCGAGCGTGCGCTTGGTGCCTTCCAGCTTGTCGCGGTGCGGGGTGTGCACCAGCACCGGCAGATCGTGCTCCAGCGCCATCGCGAGCTGCTGCGAGAAGACCTCGTCCTCTTCCTTGGTCATCGAGTCGTAGCCGACCTCGCCGACCGCGACCACGCCGTCCTTGGCCAGGTACCTCGGGAGCACGTCGAGCACCTCGCGGCAGCGGGGGTCGTTGGCCTCCTTGGGGTTCAGCGCGATCGTGCAGTGGTGCCGGATGCCGAACTGGGCGGCGCGGAACCGTTCCCAGCCGATGAGCGCGTCGAAGTAGTCGGTGTACGAGCCGACGTTGGTGCGCGGCTGCCCCAGCCAGAACGCGGGCTCGACCAGCGCGCGGACACCGGCCGCGTACATGGCCTCGTAGTCGTCGGTGGTCCGGGAGGACATGTGGATGTGGGGATCGAAGATACGCACTGGCTCAGTTCTCCTTGAGGAGTTCGAGGGCGTCGGCGGGTACGTCACGTCCGGCCGCCCTGCGTTCGTCGGCGAAGTCGGCGAGCATTCTTCGAAGCTCGTCGTCCGCGCGGGAAGTGAGGTCCGCGACGGCGGCCAGCGGCACACCGACGAAGACGCATTTGAGGACGCCGTGGCGCCACGTGTGGTCGTCCAGGAACCGGGCGAAGGTACCCATCGCGGCGGCGACCAGCCTGATGTCGTTGGCGCGCAAGGCGTCTTCGACCAGTTTGATCCCGGTATCGGTGACTTCGGCGCCCGGTGACTCCAGCGCGTTGAGCGCCCGCAGGACCCCGCGCCGCTCGGCGTCGTCGCCGTAGCGGTAGAGATCGCGCAGTTCCGCGGCCAGCGCGGCGTCGTCGAGCACGTCGGCCAAGACCGTCACGAGCCGGACCCGGGCCCGGTCGTCGACGGTGCCGTGCACCAGCCCCCGCGGATCGGTGTCCGGACGCAGCGCCTCCCGGCCGACCTCGCGGCCGACGGCCGGGAAGATCGAGCCGATCACCGACGGCTTCTCGCGAATCCGCCGTTCCGCCTTGGCCGACCAGGTCTGCGGCATCGCCGCGGTGAGGGCTTCGAAAGCCCGCCGAGCCGTGTCCGGTGCGGCGTGGCTGTGCCGGGGCAGTTCTACCGCGGCCAGCCCGATGTAGCCGATCTCCGCCAGCGCGGCGAGCGTCCCCGGCAGATCAAGATGCCCGTCGCCGAATTCCAGATGCTCATGGACCCTCGGCAGCATGTCGTCCAGCTGCACGTTCCACAGCAGCGGACCGGCGAGGCGGACGCACTCGGCCGCGTTCACCGGCTCGACCGCGACGCAATGCCCGACGTCGAGGGTGACTCCGAACAGTTCCGGCTCGCCGAGTTCCTTGCGCAGGTCCAGGACCTGGCCGAGATGCTGGACCAGGTGGCCGGGTTCGGGTTCCATGGCCAGCCGCACGTTCAGCCGCGCGGCGTGCTCCAGGACCGCCGCGACCCCTTCACGCAACCGGGACCAGGCGACGTCCGTGTCCACAGTAGACACTCCGGACCAGAACGAAACGCAATCCGCACCGAGGTCACCGGCGATCTGCAAGGCCCGCGCCAGGAAGTCGATCCGGAGCGCGGGATCGTCCGACAGCAGCGTCGGCGAGTGCTTGCGCCACGGGTCGAGCAGGTAGCGCGCGCCGGTCTCGATGACGACCCGGTTCAGGCCGAGCGCCGAAAGCCGGGAGGCCACGTGATCGACCTGGCGCGCCAGATCGTCGGCGAACGGGTCGAGGTGGTCGTGGTCCAGAGTCAGCGCCACCCCGGTGTACCCGAGGTCGGCGATCACCGCGAGCGCGTCGTCGAGGCGGTGGTTGGAGAAGCCGTTGGTGCCGTATCCCAAAGAGAACACCGTCATGTGGGGCTCACCTTCCTCGACAGCTTGCGGGCGATCGGCAGCGCGGCCGCGACCAGCGCCGCCCCCAGTACCGAGCCCTTCGCCGTGATCGCTGCCTGCAGCGGGACCATGCCGTGGATGCCGCTCTTGGTCGCCGACCGCACGGACTTCGCCGACGGGTCGCGGACGGCGTCCGCCTGCGCCTTCCCGACCAGGCCCGCGTAGCCGGAACCGGCCGCCATCGAGGCGGCGCGATGCCAGCCCCCACGTGCGGGTCCGGTCAATGCCAACGTTGTCGCCGCGCAGCTCGTGGCCAAGGCCGCCCGGGCGGTCGCCGGGTTCGCGCCGTGCACTTCCCCGGTGGACAACGCCGTGACGCCGAGCGTGTGGACGCCGACCGCGGCCGCGGCGGTGAGAGCCTTCTTCGGAGAGTCGCCTGAGCCGAGCAGGACGTCGAGCGTGCGGCAGGCCGCCATCGCCACCGGTCCGGCCGGGGTCGGTTTGAGCACGGTGTCGTAAGCCCACACCGACGCCGCGAGCGGGACCGCGACGCGCATCGCCCGGCGGCCGCCGCCGAGCGCCGCCAGGCCAAGTCCGGCAACGGTCAGCGCGGCCCCGGTGGTGAGCGCCGCGCCGGCACTCACCCGCCCGGACGGGATCGGCCGCTCGGGACGCTCCACGGCGTCGAGCTCCCGGTCCGCCCAGTCGTTGAGGGCCATCCCGGCCCAGTAGAAGGCGACCGAGGACAGCGGCAGCAGCAGCCGTCGCCCGGTCATCTTGAGCCCCGCCGCGGCGGATCCGGCGACCGTGTCGCCGAGCACCGTCAGCGCGGCGGGCGCCCGCACGATTTCCACATAAGCCTTCACAGGTCGGCCGCCCAGGTGATCAGGCGGGCGGTCTGCTCGGCGAACCGGTGTTCGTCGCTGCCCAGCGGATCCTTGAAGAAGAAGCCGAGTTCGGTCAGCGCGCCGCTCTGGCCACCGGCGTGCGCCGCGGTGACCAACCGGGCGAGATCCAGGATCAGCGGCGCCGCGAGCGCGGAGTCGTAGCCGGTCCAGGTGAACTGCAGGCTCATGCGCGCGCCGAGGAAACCCTCGAACGACACGTGGTCCCACGCGGTCTTGATCTCGCCGAGGTCGGGCACGTTGTCGATGTGCAGCGGCGCGGTGACGTCCTCGCCGAGCAGCGCCGCGAGCCCGCGCGCCTTGGATTCCAGCTTGCTGTTCGCGGTCACCGGGTCGGCCAAGGTCTCGCCGTCGCCGCCGCCGAGCAGGTTGGTGCCCGCCCAGGAGCGGACCTTCAACGCCCGCGCGCTGAACATCGGCGCGAGGACCGTGCGCAGCAGCGTCTCACCGGTCTTGCCGTCGCAACCCGCGTACGGCAGACCTTCCCGCTCGGCGAGCTGCCGCAGCGCGGGCAGGGTGATCCCGGCGGACGGCGTGAACTCGACGTACGGGCTTCCCGCCTTCAAAGTCGCGTAGGCCGACAGGGAGCTCGACGGGAGCACCGCCCGCGCCGGATCCGCCAAAGCCGCTTCGAGCGCGTCGAGGTCGTCGTGTTCGGGCAGGTGGGGACACGGCGCCTCGGTGGAGGACACGTTGAGAACCACGACCCGCGCGAGGTCGTGCCGGTCGGCGAAAGCTCGGATGTCCGCCGTGAGCCGGGCGGCCGCGTCGGCCTGCGCCCCGGTGTGCGTCGCCGGGTGATAGCCGTCGCGGATCTCGGCGTCCACTTCGGCCAGCCCAGACCGGACCGCCGAGAACACCGCGTGCCCGAACACGCCGGCGTGCGCCAGCTGCTCGGCCCGCTTCTCCAGCGGGGTGTGCGCGATGTCGTGCCCGCCGAGGACCAGATCGTCCCAGCCCGGCAACGGAACCCCGGCGAACGCGGGCAGCTCGGTGACGCAGCCGCCACCGCCGGTCACCCCCGCGCGGAGAGCTAAGAGCCCTACTGCGGCCGTGGTGGCCACTGACCCCCTCGCCCCGATCAACCAGATGCCCGTACGCTCGTGAGCAGGCATTTCTCCACCTTTCCAGAACCCGAGAACCCCAACCTCCGATGGTCGGATGTTTCGGATCGAACCAAGTCGCAGTGATAGCCGTCATGCGACTTTCGGCTGGATCTCTTGCTCAGTTACTCCCCTTCGCGGTGACACCGGGCACAGTCGTCCATCGCGCCTCGTCAGCCGCGCTGCGCTCGACCGCGGCCAAGACCTGCTGAACCCTCAACCCGTCCTCGAAGGACGGTTCGGGATCCTTGCCGTCGCCGATCGCGGTGAGCAGATCGGCGACCTCGTTGGTGAAGGTGTGCTCGTAGCCGAGGAGGTGCCCCGGCGGCCACCACACCCCGACGTACGGGTGGTCGGGTTCGGTGACCAGGATCCGGCGGAACCCGGCCTCGGTGGCGGGCTGGCCACCGTCGAAGAAGGACAGTTCGTTCATCGACTCGAAGTCGAACGCGAGGCTCGCCTTCGACCCGTTGATCTCCAGCCGCATCGCGTTCTTGCGGCCCAGCGCGAACCGGGTCGCCTCGAAACTCGCCACCGCGCCGCCGGTGAACCGGCCGAGGAACAGCGCGGTGTCGTCGACCGTGACCTGCCCGGTGCCGCCGTCGCCGTCCGGCCGCTCCTTGACGAAGGTGTTGGTCAGCGCGGAAACCCCGGTGATCGTGTCGCCGGTGACGAACTGGGCGGCGTCGACGATGTGCGCGCCGAGGTCGCCCAGCGCGCCGGAGCCCGCCTTGTCCTTGTGCAGCCGCCAGGTCATCGGCGCCCGCGCGTCGGACAGCCAGTCCTGCAGGTACACCGACCGCACGTGGCGGATCTCGCCGAGCGCCCCGCTCGCCACCAGTTTCCTGGCGTGCGCGAGCGCGGGCACCCGGCGGTAGTTGAACGCCACCATCGAGCGGACGCCGTTGGCCCGCGCCTTCGCCGCCGCCTCGGCCATCGCTTCGGCCTCGGCGAGGGTGTTGGCCAACGGCTTCTCGCACAGCACGTGTTTCCCGGCCTCGAGCGCGGCGATCGCGATCTCGGCGTGGCTGTCGCCCGGCGTGCAGATGTCGACCAGGTCGACGTCGTCGCGGGCGATCAGCGCTCGCCAGTCCGTCTCGACGTCTTCCCAGCCGAACCGTTCCGCCGCGGCCTTCGCCCGCACCTCGTCACGGCCGCCGAGCACGGCGAGTCTCGGGATCAGCGGTGGGCTGAAGAACCGGTGCACACTGCGCCACGCGTGCGAATGCACCGCACCCATGAACGCGTGGCCCACCATGCCGATCCCGATCGTTTCCTTTGCCGTGCTCATGCCCCTCCTAGATCCGCTTGCGTGTGTCGGGTACGCGGGTTTACGAGTCGAAGCCGACGTCCATGTACTTGTCGACGTTCTCCTTGGTGACCACCGCGGAGTACGTGGTGATCTCGGCGGGGATCTCGTGCTCGGCGAAATCGCCGGCCCCCTTGCCCTGGCCGAGAAGCCGCGCGAGCGAGATCGCCGAGGACGCCATGGACGGGCTGTAGAGCACCGTCGCCTTCAGCGGTTCGGCGTCGGACTTGATCAGGTTCATCGCGTTCTTCGAACCCGCGCCGCCGACCATCAGGAAGTTCTTGCGGTTGGCGTTGTTGATCGCCGCGATGACCCCGACGCCCTGGTCGTCGTCGTGGTTCCACAGCGCGTCCAGTTTGGGCGCGGACTGCAGCAGGTTCGACGTCTGCTGTTCGCCGGACTCCGGCGTGAACTGCGCCGAGACGCGCGGCCCGACCTGGAAACCCTGACGTACCAAGGCGTCCTTGAAACCCTTGCTGCGTTCCTGGGTCAGCGGCAGCGAATCGATGCCCGCGACCTCGCCGATCACCGGGCTGGCGATGTTCTTCGCCTTCATCTGCTGGGCGATGTAGTTCCCGGCGTTGACGCCCATGCGGTAGTTGTCGCCACCGATCCAGGTGCGGTACGCGAGCGGGGTGTCGAAGACGCGGTCCAGGTTGATCACCTGGATACCGGCGTCCATCGCCTGCTGGCCGACCGCGGTCAGCGCCTTGCCGTCGAACGGCAGGATCACCAGCACGTTCACCTTGGCGTTGATCAGCGTCTCCACCTGGGAGATCTGCTGGTTGACGTCGTTGGTGCCCTCGGTCGCGTTGAGCGTGACCTCACTGAACTTCTGCGCCTGCGCGCGGGCGTTCTTGGTGATGGCCGCCATCCAGCCGTGGTCCGCGGCCGGAGCCGAAAAGCCGATCGTCACTGGGCTTCCGGGCTGCGAGTTGGCCCCGGCGTTGGCCACGTTGGCCGCGTTGTTCTGCGCCGGCGCCTCGTTCGAGGTGCACGCGGTCAACAGCGCACCCGCTCCGACGGCCGCGCCTCCCAGCAGGAAACGGCGGCGTTGCAGGGATTGTTCGGTCATGACGACTCTCCATCCACGGTGATCAAGTACTCGTCTTTGTTTTCTTGACGGAGCGGAACTGCAGTAGCGCGGCCAGGACGATGATCACGCCCTTGGCGATGTTCTGGATGTCGGTGTCCAGGTTGTTGAGCGTGAAGATGTTGGACAGCACGGTGAAGATCAGCACGCCGATCAGGGTGCCGAGGAGCGAGCCGCGGCCACCGGTGAGCAGCGTGCCGCCGATGACGACCGCCGCGATGGCGTCGAGCTCGTAGAGCATGCCGTTGGTCGAGGCGCCCGCGGTGGTGCGGGCGACGACCATCAGCGCCGCGATTCCGCAGCACAGCCCGGCGACGCCGTAGACGAGCGCGGTGTGCCGCTTGACGTTGATGCCCGCGAGCCGCGACGCCTCGGCGTTGCCGCCGACGGCGAAGGTACGGCGGCCGAACGTGGTGCGGTTCAGCACCACCCAGCCGATCGCGAACACCAGCGCGAACATCCAGATCAGCACCGGGATACCGAGCAGGTCACCACGGAAGAAGTCCAGGAATCCCGCCTCCGACACCACCTGCGTGCGGCGGCCGCTGATGCGTTCCGCGAGACCACGGGCCGAGACGTACATCGCCAGTGTCGCGATGAACGGCACGATCTTCCCGTACGAGACCAATATCCCGTTGATCAGCCCGCAGCCGAGGCCGACCAGGAGTCCACAAAGGATCATCACCCACGGGCCGTAGGACTGGGTGGCCAGCGTGGTCAGCCAGACGCTGGAGAGCGCCACGATCGACCCGACCGAGAGGTCGATGCCGCCGGCGATGATCACGAACGTCATCCCGACGCTGACCACCCCGATGGCCGCGGCGAGCCGCAGGATCGTGGAGATGTTCCCGTCGGTGAAGAACTGGTCGGGCCTGGTCACCTGGCCGACGATGCACAGGATCACCAGCACACCGGCCAGCCCGAGCAGCCGGGTGTCGAGCGAGAAGTTTCGCTTTTGCTTGGGTGGCAAGGGTTCCACGGCGCTCTCCGCACGCACCGATTCGGCTTGGTCGGTCACGCCGCACTCCCTTCGAGAATCACGTCGAGCACATCCGCCTCTGTCAGCTCCGCAGACGGCTTTTCAGCCAGGACACGTCCTTCACGCAGCACCAGCACCCGGTCGGACAGGCCGAGCACTTCGGGGATCTCGCTGCTGACGAGCACGATCGCGACCCCTGTCGCGGCCAGCTCCTCGATCAGCCGGTACAGCTCCGCCCGCGCGCCGACGTCGACCCCGCGCGTCGGCTCGTCCAGCAGCAGGACCCGGCAGCCGCGGACCAGCCAGCGCGCGAGCACCGCCTTCTGCTGGTTGCCGCCGGACAGCGTGCGGATGATCCGGTGCGGGTCGGCGGGCCGGAGATCGAGGCGCCGCAGGCTTTCCCCGGCGTCGTCGAGCTCCCTGCCTCGCTCGGTGAACCCGAACGTCGCGTACTTGCTCAAGCTCGCCAAGGTCACGTTGTGCACCACGGGCAGGTCCAGCAGCAGCCCCTGGCTCTTGCGTTCCTCCGGCGCCAGCCCGATCCCGGCCTTGACCGCCGCGGACACGCTGCCCGGCCGGACCGGCTCGCCGTCGACCGACACGGAACCCGTGTCCTGCTTGCGCGCGCCGAAAATCGTCTCCAGCAGTTCGCTGCGTCCCGAGCCGACGAGGCCCGCGATCCCGACGACCTCCCCGGCGTGCACGGTGAAGTTCACGTTCTCGAACTCGCCGACGGTGGTCAGGTTCTCCACCTTGAGGACCTCGTTGTCCGGGTCCACGTGCTCCTGATGGCGCGGCCCGAAGACGGTCTCGACCTTGCGGCCCGCCATCAGCGCGACGAGGTCGGAGGTCGGCGTCTCCTTGGCGTCGAGGCCGGTGGAGACGGTCTTGCCGTCCTTGAGCACGGTCACGCGGTGCCCGATCCGGCGCAGTTCTTCGAGCCGGTGGGAGATGTAGATGATCGCGACGCCCTCGGCGGTCAGCTCGCCGACGATGCGGAACAGGTTGTCGACCTCTTCGCCCGCCAACGCCGCCGTGGGCTCGTCCATCACCAGCAGCTTCGCGTCGTACGCGAGCGCCCGCGCCATCGAGACCAGCTGCTGACCCGCGGCGGAGAGCTTGCCGACCTCGGTCGACGGCGCGATCTCGGGGTGTCCGAGCCGGGCCATCAGTTTGGCTGCCTTGTTACGGGACTCGCTGATCCGCGTGAACCCGAAGGTCGAGCGCTCACGGCCGAGGAAGATGTTGTCCGCCACGGAAAGCCCGGGCACCAGGTCGAGTTCCTGGTACATCGTCGCGATGCCGATCTTCAGCGCGGCGACCGGCGACGGCAGCGTGACCGCCTCGCCCTGCCAGGTGATCTCGCCTTCGTCGGGACGGTGTGCCCCGGCGAGCGTCTTGATCAGCGTGGACTTGCCCGCGCCGTTCTGGCCGAGGAGACAGTGCACCTCGCCGGGTTCGACGTCGAAATCGACGCCGTCGAGGGCACGCACCCCCGGGAAGGTCTTCACGATCCCCCGGACGGAGAGCAGGGTCATGCCGGAGCCTCCTCGGTCTCGAACGGAACCAGCGTCGGGTCGGCGAAAAGCCGTTCGGTGGCAAGATGTGCGGCGCCGCGCAGCGGGGCGGTGGTGCCCAGCGGCGACGGCTCGACGCGGCAGGCGGGCTCGTGCCCGAGCGGACGCGCGGACAGTTCGCGGCGCACCGGCTCGACCAGCCATTCACCCAGTTCGGCGAAATAACCGCCGAGCACGACGACGTCCGGGTCGAGTACGTCGACCACGGTGGACACCGCGACGCCGAGCGCGACCCCGAGCTCCGAAACCGCCGCGACCGCGCGCTGATCACCGCGCTGCACGCGATGTTTGAGCAGCCCGACCCGGCCGTCGACGCCGAGCGCGGGATCGTGCAACGGGTCACCGGGCGAGGCGGCGCCGCGCAACACGGCGTTGAGCCCGGCCTTGGTCTCCAGGCAACCGACCCGGCCACAAGGGCACTGCTCGCCGGAGGGGTCGACGGTGATGTGCCCGACCTCGCCCGCGAAACCCCTGGCACCGCGCAGGATCGCGCCGCCGGATACGAGTCCGCCGCCGACGCCCGTGCCGCCACTGAGGTAGAAGAGCTCCCGCACGCCACGGCCGACGCCGGCGACCGCTTCGCCGACCGCGCCGAGGTTGGCTTCGTTGTCGACCATGATGGCGTCGGCCGGCAGGCCGAGCCGGGCGGCGAGGAGGTCGGCGATCTCGGCGTCGCGCCAGCGCAGGGTCGGCGCGAACCGGAGGACGGCGGCGGCCGAATCGACCAGACCGGGTACCGAGACGGTGACCCCGACCGGACGGCCGTCGAGCAGCACCTGCCGGGAGAGGAAGGCGAGTTCGTCCATGCTCCGGTGAAGCCCGAGCGCGGCGACGTCGGCGGTCTCGGCGCGTTCGGCGACGACGCGGCCGTCGAGGTTCGTGACGACGGCGGCGAACCGGTCGGCCTCGACGCTGAGCGCGAGCCCGCAGGCGCTGGCGCCGTTCAGCTCGACCAGCTGGCTGGGCCTGCCGTTGCCGCCGCCCTGGAGTCCGGCGGAGCGGACGAGACCGCGTTCGGAGAGCTCGGTGATCAACCCGGAGACGGCCGCCTTGGTCAGTCCGCAGCGCGCCGCGAGCTGGGTACGCGAGAGCGGTCCCGCACGCAACGCCCGCAGGAGCGCGGCGAGGTTCGAGGTACGTTTCCCCGCCGAGAACCCATCGGCACCGTTCGCGGTGCGTGGGCTGACCGGGTCGAGCCCGGGTTCAGTCGCGGCCACACTGCCTCATCAGACGAGTCCCCACTTACGAATCGGCCGTAACAAACTTTGTTACTTAGCCAGCGAAAGTAGGGTGGCGCCTGTCACCCGTCAAGGTGACAACAGGACAGAAATGTCGACTAAAGCCCACCATCACCCGAATAGCCGTCCAAATCGGTACAGGCTTTTGCACTTTTCAAGCGAAAGTCTGTACGATCTTGACGTTACTCATCGGAATCAGGTGGATGCCCAACGTGCCTTGAGGCGTGGGCCAGGTGGGTGGGGGGGGGGGGGGGGGGGGGGGGGGGGGGGGGCGCCCGCCCCCCCCCCCCCCCCCCCCCCCCCCCGCGGCGGGGGGGGGGGGGGGCGGGGCCGGCCCCCC
>NZ_JBIWKX010000037.1:0-90400 GCF_044765885.1 Amycolatopsis sp. NPDC102389 | reverse complement strand
AAACACGCCCCCGTTTCTGTAGTGGTGGGCGGCGGGGTCGAGGGTGTGGTCCCTCAAACCCTTTTTGGGCCTGGGCCGCCCCCCCTTGTGGTGGTCCCCCCACGCCGTACCCTGCCGTCCTTCGTGGACTGTTCCGGGCGAGCCTTCGCGGCAGTCGCTCATCCACACGGTGGCGCGTATTCGAGCCCCGGGAAGTACCTCTCCCACTCTTCCCTGGTGATCCTCGGCGTCGCCAGCGCGCAGATCTCCTCGCTCACCCGCGCGGTGTCCGTCTGCCACAGCTGGACGCCACTGCTCCCTATCGCGAGCGTATGCCCGTCGTCCCGGTACGCCAGCGAGTTGACCGTCGCGGCGAAGCCGGTGAGCTGCGCCGTCTCCACCGGTTTCCGCGGGTCGGCCAGCGCCCAGACCCGCACCGTCCGGAAGGCCGACGCCGCCAGCTCCCGGCCGTCCGGGCCGAACGCGAGCGGTCCGACGCCCTCGGGATTGCCGCCCAGTTTCGCCAGCCGCACGGCGTGCGCGGGATCGGCGACGTCCCAGAGATAGACGTTCCGATCGCTGCTGCCCGCGGCGATCGTGTGGCCGTCGGGGCTGAGCGCCAGCTTGAACAGGGCGCCGCCGTCGGGTCGCAGGGTCGAAGCCAGGCTCGGCCGCCGAGGGTCGGCGACGTTCCACAGGGTCACCGCGGACGAACCCAAGCCCTGGCTCGCGACCAGCGTCCGCCCATCGGGGGTGAACGCGAGCGACCACACGGTGCCGTCGCCGACCGGGAGGACCCGGGGCTCGGCGAACCGCGTGGGATCGCTGACGTCCCAGAGCTGGATCGGCCCGTCGTCGTGGCCGGAGGCGAAGGTCTTCCCGTCCGGGCTGAACGCGAGCGAGTAGGTCGGCCAGACACCGGTCGACGCGAGCAGTTTCGGCGTCTTCGGATCGCTGATGTCCCAGCGCTGGAGCACGAACGTCCCGGCGACACCGGCGCCGTCGTGCGCGGCCAGCGCGAGACTTCGCCGGTCCGGGCTCACCGCGACCGCGGTGACGGTCGCGGGGCCGGGAAGCTTCGCGAGCTGCCTCGGCGCGCGGAGATCGTCCATCGCCCAGAGCCGCACGTCGTCCCCCGCGGTGACGAGGATCCGCCCCTGTTCGAGGAACGTGCCGACGGTCCAGCCCGCGCTCGAGGCCAGCGCGAGTTCGCCGACGTCCTGCAGCCGGACGGTGTGGTCGGCGCTGGTGGACACGATGGTCTTGCCGTCCGGGGAGAACGCCGTCCACCAGATGGCGTTCGTGTGCCCGGACAACGGCGGCAGTTCCTTCGCCTGCCCCGTGACGTCCCAGATACGCACGGACTGGTCGTCCCCCGCGGTCACCACCAGCCTCCCGCTCGGGCTGAACCCGGCCGCCCAGACCACGGCCGGGGTGGTCAACGTCGACAGCGGCCGCGGCGCCGCCGGATCGGCGACGTCCCACAGCTTCGCGGTGCGATCCCAGCTGGTGGTGAGCAGCCGCCGCCCGTCCGGGCTCCACGACGGGGTGAGCTGAAGGTCCTGGTGTCCGGAAAGGACGGAGCGCCGTCGTGGTGCGGAAAGTGTGGTGACGTCCCAGAGCTCCGCCGTCCAGTTCGTGTTCGTGATCGCGAGCAGCCGGCCGTCGGGGCTGAACGCGGCTCGCGCGAGCTGCCCGTCCGGCGTCCCGCCGAGCACCACGAGTGGTTTCGGCGCGCCGAGATCGGCGACGTCGGTGAGCCGCACGGTGCGGTCGTCGGATCCGGTGACGAGCGTGCGGCCGTCGGGGCTGAAGTCTGCGGAGATCACGACCTCCCGGTGCCCGGTGACGTCCGCCTTCCGCACCGGACGCCGCGGATCGGTCAGATCCCAGAGCCGGACGCGGTGGTCCTGGGTGGTCGTCCCCAAAGCGCGCCCGTCGCGGCTGAACGCCAGCGGCCCGCGGACCTCCTCCGAACCGGGCAGCGTCGACAGGAGCGCCGGATGCCGCGAGTCGGCGATGGACCACACCTGCGTCGCGCGGTAGGAATCGGAAGTGATCATGAGCTGGCCGCTCAGCGCGACGGTGACGTCACCGGGGTCGAAGGTCATCCGCGTGGCGAACGGCGCCGCCATGGACGTGAGCAGGCCGTCGTGGGTCTCCTGGATCGGCGCGAGCCGGTACGCGGCGAGACTGAGCTGGGTCGACAGCGCCGGATTCGACTCCCGCAACGTTTTCGCCTCGACGACGGCCTTGCGCGCGAGCGCCTCGTTCCGCTGGTCGGTCGCGGACCGGCCGGCGTCGACGGCGTACCCGACGGCGACACCCGCCAGGAGCAACAGGACGCCGAGGAGCGCGACAAGTCTTCGCAGCCTCCGCGTCCGTTTGCGGCCGACAGCGGTCTCCTCGGCTTCGGCGTCGAGCCCGGCCTGAAGGAACCGCCGCTCGCGCGCGCTCAGCGCGTCCGGCTCCCGGTCCGCCCATTCCGCCGCGAGCCCCAGCCGCGTGCCGCGATAGAGACTGCCCTTGTCGCGATCGAGCGACTCCCACAGCTCGGTCGCCTCGGCCAGTTGCCGGTGCAGGCGGTGTCCTTCGCGGTCCTCCGCGAGCCAGTCGCGCAGCCGCGGCCAGCCGCGGATCAAAGCCTCGTGGGCGATCTCGACGCCGTCGCGATCGAGGACGAGCAGACGCGCGTCGGCAAGACGTTCGAGAACCTCCGTCGTCGCCGGGTCGTCGTCGAGTTCGCGCCGGTTGAGACGGCGCTTCGTGTCTTCGGTGCCTTCGCCGAGCGCGGTCAGGCGCAGGAAGATCTGCCGCACGACGCGCTGTCTGTCCGGCTCCAGATCCGTGTAGACGGTCTCCGCGGTCCGCGCGATCGCGTCGAGGATCCCGCCCGCCGCCTCGTACGCCGCGCTGGTCAGCGTGATCCCCTGGCGCCGCCGCCAGGTCTCCAGCAACGCGTGCGACACCAGCGGCAGTATCGCGGGCTGACCGGTGGCGTCGGCGACGAGCGTCGTGACCAGCGCCGCCTCGACCCGGCAGCCCGCGCGGACGGCGGGTTCGACGATCGCGGTCCGGAGTTCGTCGGCGGTCATCGGGCCCACCATCACCTGCGCGTCGGTGAGCGCCTCGACCAGACCGGCGTGACGGCAGAGGTGACCGTAGAAATCCGCGCGGACACCGAGGACGACCCGCGTGCCGTGCTCGTCGCGGGAGAGTTCGAGCAGCGCGTCGACGAACTTCTCGCGTTCGGCCTGGTCCCGGCAGAGCGTGTAGACCTCCTCGAACTGATCGACGATCAGCAGCCGTCCCTCGGCGTCGAGGTCCTCTTCGAGCGGATGCGCCCCTGGGGTGCGAAGGACGACAGGGCGTTCGCTCGCCGCGGCCAGCCCGGCCCGCAGGACGGACGACTTTCCCGAGCCCGAAGCGCCGAAGACACCCACGAGCCGTCGTTCCGCGAGCTTGCCGGTCAGCTCGGCGACCAGCCGCTCGCGCCCGAAGAAGCGGGCGGCGTCGGCCGTCTGGAACGCGGCCAGCCCGAGGTACGGGAGTTCGGTCTCGTCGCGTTCGCCCGCGGTCGCGGCGAGCCCGGCGGCGACCGTGCGCCAGCGTTCCTCCCACGCCGGGACGTCGCCGCCGCACGCGGCGACGTACGCGGTCGTCACCGCGAGCCCCGGGAGCTTTCGTCCGCCCGCGGCTTCGGAGAGCGCGGCGGCCGAGTAACCCGCGCGGGTCGAAAGCTCGCGGTACGTCGGCCCGCCGGCCTTCTCGCGCAGCAGGCGAAGATCCGCCGCGAAGCTCACGACGACGTCGTCGCCCGGCCCCAGCGGTCGCTCGCGTCTCGGCACCAGGCCCCCCTGATCGTCAAGCGTTATCGAATGGACATTGTTCACCGAAAACGGCCGGACACTGTACAAAAGTTCTGCGCTACAACCGATGGCGTGCCGATTCGAACCCCAGTGGTGAGCGTGGTCTTCGCCGGCGTCCCCGCACCGCCCGCGTCCGCGGACCTCGAAGTGGTCGCCCATACCCCCGACGAACGCGAAGCGGTCTGGCACGCCACCGTGCTGCGGCCGGACGTCCTCGTCCTGTCCGTTCACCCGCCCGCGCTGGACGGGCTCGCCATCACGCGCGAAGTGGCTTCACGCGTTCCGGGCACCGCTGTCCTGGTGCTGACGCCGCCAGGCGACGGCGAACTCGTGGTCGCCGCGATGCTCGCGGGCGCACGCGGCGTCCTGTCCCGGAGCGCGGGCCACGACGATCTGGTCCGCTTCATCCGCGGGGTGGCGGCGGGCGCGGTCGTGTTCGGCGAGCGCGCCGCGGATCGGCTTTACGGCCTGCTGGCCACTTCGCAGCCGATGCGGGCGTTCCCGCGGCTGACCCCACGGGAGCACGAGGTGCTCGACCACCTGGCGGGCGGCCTGGCGATCCCGGCCGTCGCGCGACAGCTGGGGTTGGCGCCCAAGACCGTGCGCAACATCGTCACGTCGATCCACGCCAAAGCCGGCACGGACGACCGGGAGGTGCTGCTCGCCCAAGCCCGCAACGCGGGCCTCGGGCATCACTCGTAAGTGCGCGGCGTCCAGACGATCCCGTTCTCGGCGCGGGTCTTCGACGAGCCCACGATCAGCAGGCAGCGCATGTCGACACTGGCCGGATCGAGCGTGCCGAGGGTGACCACGCGGATGTCCTCCTCGGGTCCGCCGACGTCCCGGGCGACGACCACCGGCGTCTCCGGCGCGCGGTGCCTGAGCAGGACGTCGCGGGCCTGCGCGAGCTGCGTGGTGCGCGTGCGGGACGCCGGGTTGTAGAGCGCGAGCACGAGATCCGCCGCGCCCGCCGCGTCGAGCCGTCGTTCGATGATCTCCCACGGCTTGAGCCGGTCGGACAGCGAAAGCACGCAGTAGTCGTGGCCCAGCGGCGCGCCGACCCGGGACGCGGCCGCCTGCGCGGCGGTCACGCCCGGCACGATCCGCACCCGTGCGCCCGCGCCGTGTCCGGCCGCGACCTGCTCCAGCACCGCCGACGCCATCGCGAAGACGCCGGGATCACCCGAAGAGACCACCGCGACCTTCGCGCCGTTCGCGGCCAGCTCGAGCGCTTCGACGGCGCGGTCGGCCTCGACGCGGTTGCCCGACGCGTGCCGCTGCTGGCCCGCGCGCTGCGGCACCCGCGCGACGTACGGGCCGTAGCCGACGATGTGCTCGGCCGCGGCCAGTTCCTCGGTCGCTTCGGGGGTCAGCCAGCCCGGACCCGCCGGGCCGAGGCCGACGACCACGACTTCGCCGCCGGTGTGCGTTTCCTGCTCACGGGTGACTTCGGGTTCGTCGGCGAGCCGGGACGCGTAGGCCGGGCTCGGCAGCAGCGCCAGCGAGAAATACGGCACCGATTCCGGATCGACGTCGGCGAACGGCTCGACTCGCTGCGCCTGCCAGGTCGCGCGTTCGATGTAGAAGGCGTCGTCCAGTTTCCCGGCCTCGGCCAGCGCCTCGCGGACGTTGCCGAACGTGCGGCCGAGTTTGAGCACCGCCGCGGCCTGTGTGTCGGCCAGTCGTCGCGCGAGCTCCGGCGCGGGCAGCGTGCCGGGCAGGATGGTGAGGACCTCGTCGCGCTGCACGAGCGGGCGGCCGAGCACCGAGGACGCCGCGCTGACCGACGTCACGCCCGGCACCACGGTCGCCTCGTAGCGGTCGGCGAGCCGTTCGTGCATGTACATGTAGGAGCCGTAGAAGAACGGGTCGCCTTCGCAGAGCACGACCACGTCGCGTCCGGCGTCGAGGTGCTCGGCGAGCCGCTTCGCGCTCAGCTCGTAGAAATCGGCGATCGCGCCTTCGTAACCGCCGGGATGGTCGGTGGTCTCGGTGGTGACCGGGTAGACCAGCTTCTCCTCGATCTGCCCGTCCCGCAGGTACGGCTCGGCGACCGAACGCGCGATGCTCCGGCCGTGCCGCGCGCTGTGATACGCGATGACGTCGGCCTCGCCGATCAGGCGCGCGGCCTTGACCGTCATCAGCTCGGGGTCACCCGGTCCGAGCCCGACACCCCAGAGTTTTCCGAGCCCGCTCATTCGACCTCACTCGCCATCGCGTTGATCGCGGCGACGGCCATCGCGCTGCCGCCGCGTCGTCCGTGCACCACCAGGTACGGGGCCGGGGCCCGCTTCGCGAGCTCCACTTTGGACTCGGCGGCGCCGATGAAGCCCACCGGGACACCGATGATCGCCGCCGGCGCGCCGACCCCTTCTTCGAGCAGTTCCAGCAGCCGGAACAACGCGGTGGGCGCGTTGCCGATCGCCACCACGGAACCGGGCAGCTTGTCGCGCCACAGCTCCAGCGCGGCCGCGGACCGGGTGGTGCCCATCCGCTCGGCCAGGCCGGGCACCTTCGGGTCGGACAGCGTGCACAGCACCTCGTTGGCGGCAGGCAAACGTTTGCGGGTGACCCCGGAGGCGATCATGTTCGCGTCGCACAGGATCGGCGCGCCCGCTTCGAGCGCGGCGCGGCCGGATTCCACCACGTCCAGGCTGTAGCGGAGGTCGTCGACCAGGTCGACCATCCCGCAGGCGTGGATCATCCGCACGGCCAGCACCGCGACGTCGTCGGGCAGGATCGCGAGATCCGCCTCCTCACGGATGGTGGCGAACGAATGCCGGTAGATCTCGGCCCCGTCCCGGATGTAGTCGATCACTGTGTTCCTTTCTCCGCCAACGTTCTCGTCAGCTCGCCGACCGGGACGAACGCCCCGTCGACCAGATAACCGTCCTCCGTCGCGAGCACGTCGACGTGCTCGCGCGCGGGTTTGCCGCAACGCCGTTCACAACCGGCGAAATGGACTCTCGGGGTCCGCCCGACCCGCGCCGCGTCGGCCCGCACGTCGGCGAGCGACTTCGCGCAGCCCGGATACCCGATGCAGGCACTGATCCCGAGCGACGGCGCGCCCGGATCGGTGATCAGTCCCGTGTCCGCCGCCAGGGGGCCGAGGACCAGGATCGATCGCCACGGGGTGACCACGGCGTTCCCGGCCGTCGCGATCGCGCGGGCCTGAGCCGAGGTGAGCCTGCCGAAGACCGGGGCGACTCCGATCGCTTCCCCGATCGGTCCGATCGGAAGGCCGGGGTTCACTTCGAACCTCTGCGGCTCCCTTGTTTCGCCTGGGATGCCCCTGAGCAGCGGTTCCGTGTCGGGCAGTTCGCTGACCCGCCAAGCTGTTCCTCGCGTTCGGAGAAACGCTTGCGCGACCGCGAGCAGCGTCTCGACGGCGTGCTCGGCGGTGACGCGCAGGCCGGTGTCGTCGCCGGCGAGCAGCACGGCGCCGTCCCGCCAGCAGACGTCGGCGCCCTCTCCGGCGACATCGCCGCGGCCTCCGTCGAGGGCGAACAGGAAGCGTCCCGGAAGTTCGGCCAGCCCGGGAACCGCGCACAGCGCCTTGTCGAGAGCCGAAGCCAGCTTTTGCGCGGTGTCGCTCAGTGGCGAAGCGAGGATGTTGCGGACGCGTTCGTGCGACGGCGAAGGCAGGAGCCCGGCCGCGGCGAGCCTGCCCGCGAGACCCGGCCGGGTGACGCCGCGCAGCTGCACGTTGCCGCGGGAGGTCAGGTGGAGGGCGCCGTCCCCGAGGTCGTCGGCGGCGTCGGCGAGTGCCCTGAGCTGGTCCGCGGTGATGGCGCCGCCGGGCAGCCGGACCCGGGCGAGCGGACCGTCGGCGGCGTCGTGCGTGGCGAAAACACCAGGGCACGCGTCGGCTCGGACACGTGCGCTCGTGGACATGCGCTCACTGTAGATGGCCGTCTCACGCCAGAGTATGTCTCAGATCATATGTAGTAGGTGTGCTACATTCGATCGCAGCACTGAGATGGGGGTGACCAATGAGAGATCCACACGACGTGATGATCTCCGTCCAAGATCTCCGGATGCGGTACGGGACGAACGACGTCCTCCACGGCGTCGACTTCACCGCGCACCGCGGCGAGGTGATCTGCCTGCTCGGTCCGAACGGGGCGGGCAAGACCACGACGATCGAAATCCTCGAAGGCTTCCGGATGCGCTCGGAAGGCGAGGTCAGCGTGCTGGGCGTCGACCCGGCACACGCCGACGAGGACTGGAGGGCGCGACTGGGGGTCGTCCTCCAGGCCTGGCGCGACCACGCGAAATGGCGGGTGCGTGAGCTGCTGGAGCACCTGGGCGGCTACTACGCGCCGTACTCCACGGATCGCATCGAGCGGCCGTGGGATCCGGACGAACTGGTGGCCGCGGTCGGCCTGACCGAGCACGCGAACAAGAAGGTCCGGATGCTCTCGGGCGGGCAGCGGCGACGGCTCGACGTCGCGATCGGCATCGTCGGCCGTCCGGAGCTGTTGTTCCTCGACGAGCCGACCGCCGGGCTGGACCCGGAGGCGCGGCGCGAGTTCCACGAGCTCGTGCACCGGCTGACCGACGACGACGGCACGACGATCCTGCTGACCACGCACGACCTCGACGAGGCCGAGAAACTGGCCGACCGGATCCTGATCCTGAACCACGGCCGCATCGTGGCCGACGGTTCGGCCGACGCGCTGAGCAGGCAGATCGCCGGCGAGGCCGAGGTGCGCTGGACGCTGGACGGCCAACGGTTCGTCCACTCGACCACGGAATCGACGAAGTACGTGCACGAGCTGTTCAAACAGCACGGGGACGCCGTCGGCGACCTGGAGGTCCGGCGGGCGTCGCTCGAAGACACCTACATGACCCTGGTCCGCAAGGCCGAATCCCTCGAGGCGGTGGGCGCGCGATGAACGCGATTCAGCACAGTGTCCGGCTGGGTGTCCGGCGCGGCTGGCTCGAAGGCCGCCAGATGATGACCAACCGGGAAGACCTCTTCAACACCTTCCTGTTCCCGGCGATCTTCGTGGTCGTCATGTTCTTCATGCGCGGCGCGAAACTGCCGGGCACGGAGTTCTCGCTCGGCGCCGCCACCGTGCCGAGCGTGCTGGGCGCGTCGATCGTGTTCAGCGGCATGCTCGGGATGGCGGGCGTCCTCGCCGTCGAACGCGAAGACGGCACACTCCTGCGTGCCAAGGCCACGCCGAACGGCATGATGGGCTACCTCGTCGGCAAGGTCGTCACGGTGTCGATGAACACCGTCATCGGGATAGTGCTGGTGCTGATTCCCAGCCTGTTCCTGTTCGACGGCATCGCGCCCGGCGGGCTGACGTCCTGGCTGGGCCTGCTGTGGGTGCTGGTGCTCGGCCTGCTCGCCACCATGCCGATCGGCGCGATCTTCGGCTCGCTGACCACGAACGCGCGCAGCCTCGGCCTGATCATGCTGCCCACCATGGGAATCGGCGCGATCTCCGGGATCTTCTACCCGATCACCGCGCTGCCCGAATGGCTGCAGTACATCGGACAGGTGTTCCCGATGTACTGGCTCGGACTCGGCATGCGGTCGGCGCTGCTGCCGGACTCGACGGTGATGGTGGAGATCGGGCAGTCCTGGCGGCCTTGGGAGACCCTCGGCGTGCTGAGCGTCTGGGCCGTGATCGGATTGACGCTGGCCCCGGTCGTCCTGCGGCGCATGGCGCGGCGCGAGTCCGGGTCCTCGGTGGCGGCACGACGGGAAAAGGCGATGCAGCGAATTGGCTAGTTCATGAGCGAGGTCGTTTACAACCGGATCGCGATGTTGCGGGCGGAGCGGGGCATTTCCCGCCGCGAACTCGCCGATGCGCTGGGCGTGCATTACCAGACCATCGGCTACCTCGAACGCGGCGAGTACAGCCCGAGCCTCTACCTCGCACTGCGGATCGCGAAGTTCTTCGAGGTGGCGGTGGAGATCATCTTCTCCACCGCGCCTTTCCCGCGGATCGGGGACACTTCGTCGGAGCGATCGGCGTGAGCCTGCTGGAGCAGGCGCACGCCCACGCGGTCCGGCTGGGACACGATCGCGTCGGAGGCGAGGAACTCCTGCTCGCCGTTCTCGACGACGGCGTCGGGCACGCACTCCCTGACGCCCTGGGATTCTCTCGCGATGTCCTCGTGTGGCAACTGGAGAAAGCGGCTTCGTCGCCAGCCGCCGGAAGCATCGACGGCTATCCGGTCACGGCCGAAGTCCTTGACGTTCCCCGATTCTCCGGCTTGGTGGAAGTGGTCGTCGGCCTCTTGGCCGCCGGGGGCGGAGCGGCTCGTGTCCTGGGCGAACACGGCGTGACCGAGGAGCGGATACGGGAGGCCCATGCCCGGATTCTGGCTCCCTTCCTCGACGAGAACGCCGTCTGGGGAGGTTCCGTTGTACGCGGTGTCGTTGGCCCTGCCGACCCGCCTGTCGAGATCGACGTGCTGACTTCCCAGATCGCCGATTTACGGCGACGCAAGGAAGCGGCCATCGATGCGCAGGAGTTCACGCGGGCGGGCCTCATCCGCAACGAGGAGAAAGAGGTCGTCCGGCGGCGGTCCGAGCTCATCCGGGAATGGGCCGCGACCGTCGATCCGGTGGATCTCGCGGAAGCGGTCGTTTCACTGCGAGAGCAGATTACCGCCCTTCGCCGCCATTAGTCGACTAATTGCGACGACACCCGGGATGAATCGGCTTGGCGACCGGTTCGACCTTTGACCAACTGTGGCGCCGCCTCCGATCCGCGGCGAAGCTCAGGCAGTGAGGACAGGTCTGCGCCTGGCTCTCTCGACTCACTCAGGGCGAATCAGCTTTGCGGCCGATTCACCCTTCAGTGTTGTTGGCGCATTTCGCCGGTCGCTTAAAATTACGAACACATGTTCGACTGGATTGCGGTATTATTGAGGGGTGCCCGAGACCTTCCTCCCCGAACTGCCGCAGGAACTGTGGCGCGCTGGCAAGCTGGAGCTTGCCCAGGGCGTGCAGCAGTCCCTGCAGGTGATCAGGATGGCCACCGCTGCTTTGGGGCAGTTTCTG
Source organism: Amycolatopsis sp. NPDC102389 (assembly GCF_044765885.1). Taxonomy (NCBI): domain Bacteria; kingdom Bacillati; phylum Actinomycetota; class Actinomycetes; order Pseudonocardiales; family Pseudonocardiaceae; genus Amycolatopsis; species Amycolatopsis sp. NPDC102389. The sequence continues at coordinate 79,525 of NZ_JBIWKX010000037.1, read as the reverse complement.
GCGGAGATCGAGGCTCGGGGCGCGAAAGACTTGTACGGCTACGGGCGGACGGCTGCCTGGTTCGCCGATATAGCGGGATTGTCGGCCGGCGAGGCGGGTGCGGTGGTGAAGCGGGCCCTTGCCCTGAACCCCACCCGCGCCTTGGACGGCACCGAGCTTCCACCTGTCGCTCCCGCCACCGCCGCGGTCGCCGCCGAGGGGTTGGTCGGGAACGAACGGATCGATCAGATCCTGGAGATCTTGAAGAGACTTCCCGCCGACACCTCTGCTGAGGATCGGGAGAGTGCGGAGAAGATCCTCGCCGACCTGGCCCCGAATGCCGGTCCCCGCCAGCTCGCCGACGCCGAGGCGAACCTGCTGGGCTGGCTCGACCCGGACGGCAAGGAACCCAAAGACCCCGAACCCAAAGAGCCGCGCCGCGAGATCACCCTGGAGCGCCGCAAGGACGGCTTCTGGAAACTCACCGGCCTCCTCGACGACGAAACCGGTGCCCGGACGGCGGCTGCTCTGGAGGCGTACGCCCAGCCACGGCCGGTCGACGAGTTCGGCCAGGCCGATCTGCGGATGAAGTGCGAACGCATGGGCGACGCCTGGGTCGACATCCTCGATCTGGCGATCGCGTGTCCCGATCAGCCGGGCACCAGCGGCTACCGCACCCTCCTGCATGTGACCATCGGGCTCGACGAGTTGAAGTCCGGTCTCGGGACCGCGTGCCTGGATTTCGTGGGGACGATGACCGCGCGGGAAGCCCGGCTCGCGGCCTGCGACTGCTTGATGTTGCCCGTGGTGATGAGCACCGCCGGTGAACCCCTCGACGTGGGACGGCTCCGACGGTTCGTCACCCCCGGCCAGCGACGCGCGTTGAACATCCGCGACGGAGGCTGCGCCTTCCCCGGATGTCACCGGAAGCCCAAGAATTGCCACGCCCACCACATTCACCATTGGGCGGATGGTGGACCCACGGATCTTCGGAATCTCGTGCTGCTGTGCGGTTTCCACCATAGGTTGATTCATCACGGTGACTGGGAAGTCTGCATGGCGGCAGATGGGCTACCGGAGTTCATCCCACCCCAATACCGGGATCCGCTTCGAAAACCCCGCCGCAACACCCTGCACCACGTCTGAACACCGAGGAGCCCGCCAGCCACCCAGGCGACGGGCCCCTCGTCATGCCCGCAGGCCCCGCGCCCCAAGAAGCCCACCGGCGAAGAGCCCGACATGACTTAGCCCCTGTCGAACCCATGATCCGGGTCGCCGGGTTCGATGGCATCGAAGGACCGCTGACAGGGACACGGCCTGTCCTGCTCGGGATCGGCGACGCGTCCGGCTTCGAGTCCTCCGGACACCTCGCCGCCTACGCCGGGACCGACCCGGCCACCCGACGCTCCGGCAGCAGCAGCTACGGCGGCATAGCATCGCCAGGTGATGGAGCTCGACCTCGCCCAGTTCGTCGCGGCCGTCCATGCCTACGCACCGAAGTGGGAAGCTGCCGCGATTCAACGGCAACTCACTCTCGGCCCTGACAACGAGAAGAGTGCGGCCTGGGTTGTCTGCGAGACGCAGAAGAACTCAATGCCCGCCTGGACGATCTCACCCGCGGGCTGACCGAGCAGACCTGACCAATCCCCAAGCCAACATGAAGACCTCCTCATCCGTCCTTAACGGACGATTCAGGAGCACGCCACAGGCTGATCACCGTGACCGCCTACACCTACACGACCAGCCCGCCCAGAAAGCCCAGCAAGCCCAGCAAGCCCGGAAAACCCAAGCACACCAAGGCTTGGCTGATCCCCGCCGCAGCCATCCCAGCGCTCACCACCGCGCTCGTACCTGGCGGACCGGGCTGGCAGGGCGCACTGGTACTGGCCGTCTTCACCGCGGCCGTAGGCGCATGGGTCCTGACGAGCCTCGACGACACGTGGATCGCGCTGGCGGCGGTGGCCGTCCTTGCCGTGGCTGGGGTTCTGGCGCCCTCCGATCTCTTCGCCACCCTCGGCGCGGATCTCGTGTGGCTGCTGATCGCGGCGTTCGTGCTGGCGGCCGGGCTGACCGGTTCGGGGCTGGTCGACCGGTTCGTGGCCATGGTCCCCGCGCGGGCGCGATCGGTGCGGGGGCTGGCGCATCTGTCGACGGTCGCGTTGGTGGTCTCGTCGCTGGTGGTTCCGTCGACGTCGGGCCGGGCGGCGCTGGCGGTGCCGGTGTTCACCGCCTTGGCAGGCGCGCTCCCGCGGATGGCCAAGGCGCTCTCGGTGCTGTTCCCGACTGTGGTGCTGCTGTCCGCGGTCTCGACGCTCATCGGCGCCGGCGCGCATCTGGTGGCCGACCAGCTCCTGCGTGAAGCGACCGGCGACGGAATCGGCTTCCTGCGCTGGTTATTGCTGGGCCTGCCGCTGGCGGTGGTCTCGTGCCATCTCGCGGCCGAGGTCGTCTTGTGGCTGTTCACCACCCGTGACGACCGCCGTGAACGGTTCGATCTGCGCACACGGTTCCCGCCGCGAGGGCCGTGGACGCGGACGGAGCGGTTCGCGGCGGTCACCACCGGGGTCGTGCTGGTGCTGTGGTGCACCGAGCCGTGGCACGGTCTGCCGCCCGCGCTCGTCGGGCTCGTCGGCGCCTTGGCGATGTGCGTGCCGCCGCACCGGGTCACCACGGGTACGGCGCTGAGGACCGTGCCGGGGTCGTTGCTGCTGTTCACCGCCGCGACTGCCGCGCTGGGCGGCGCGCTGGTGGCGTCGGGCGCGGCGGCGTGGCTGGCGGACGTGGCCTTGGGGCCTGCCCGGAACGCGCCGGCGTGGGTGGTGCTGGTGGTGGTGATCGTGGTGAGCACGGCCGCGCATCTGGCGGTGCAGTCCCGGTCCGCGCGGTCTTCGGTGCTGGTGCCGGTGGTGATCCCGCTCGCGGCGGCCACCGGGCTGGCCCCGGCCGCGGCGGTGTTCGCCTCCACCGCGGCGGCGGGCTTCTGCCACACCCTCACCTCGTCCGCCAAACCTGTCGCGCTGTTCTCCGGCATCGACGGTGTGCCGACCTATTCGTCCCGGGACCTGCTCCGGCTTTCGAGAGTGCTCGCGCCGCTGCACGTGGTCGTCGTCGCCGTCTTCGCCTTGCTCGTCTGGCCGTGCCTCGGCCTTTCGCTCGTGCCGTGAACCATCAGGAGGAAGTCATGCGGATCGTCGTCGCCCCCAGTGGGTTCAAGGAAAGTCTCGGCGCCGAAGCCGCCGCCGACGCCATCGCCGAGGGTGTGCTGCGGGTCGTCCCGTTCGCGGAGATCGACCGCGTCCCGCTGGTGGACGGCGGCGAGGGTTCGGCCGCGGCCCTGGCCGGGAGCACCGGAGGGAAGATCGTGGACACCGTCGTCACCGGTCCGGTCGGGCTGCCGGTGCGCTCGCATTTCGCGATTCTCGGCGACGGGTCGACGGCGGTGGTCGAGATGGCGGCGGCCGCGGGGCTGCGCCTGGTGCCCGCCGACCGCCGCGATCCCGGTCGCACCACCAGCCGGGGCGTCGGCGAGCTGATGATCGCCGCGCTCGACTCGGGCTGTTCCTCGGTGCTCGTCGGCTGCGGCGATTCCGGGGTGTCCGACGGCGGCGCCGGGGCGCTCCAGGCGCTGGGCGCTCGGGTGCTCGATCGCGCCGGTCAGGAGGTGGGCCCCGGAGGGGCGGAGCTGGCGCGGGCCCGGCACATCGACGTGTCCGGGCTGGATCCGAGGCTCGCGGACACCGAGCTCCGGCTGGCGGTCAACCCGCACAACGTCCTGTGCGGCCCGCGCGGCGTGGCCAGGGTGTTCGGCCCGCAGAAGGGCGCCACTCCCGAGCAGGTGGAGCGGCTGGCGGCGGCGCTGGACAACTGGGCCGACGTACTGCGCCGCGACCTGGGCGACGACGTCGCGCTCGTCCCCGGATCCGGCGCGTCCGGCGGTCTCGGCGCGGGACTGTGCGCGGCGCTGGGCGCCCGGCTGCTGCCGCGGTTCGAGGTGCTCCTGGACCACGTCGACCTCGACGCCAGGCTGGCGGCGGCCGACCTCGTGGTCACCGCCGAGGGCACGATCGACGCCCAGACCCCGCACGGGAAGGTGCCCGCCGAAGTCGCGCGCCGGGCCAAGGCGCATGGCAAGCCGGTGGTCGCGCTCGCCGGGCGGATCGGCATGGACGCCGACAGCACCTACGCGGTCGGCATCGACGCCTTCCAGGCCATCCAGCCCGGTCCGGTGGCTCTGGACGAGGCGATCCTGCGCGGCGCCGAGTTCCTTACCGACGCCGCCGAGCGGATGCTGCGGATCGTGCTGGTCGGCACCCGGCTGTCCGCATCCGTTATGTGAAGATTGCTTCATCTTGTCCTCATCTTCGCCACATCGACGACCAGGAGGGTGGAGCCATGGCCCGCTCGCGTATCGCCCTGCTCGCCGCCGCCGTGGCGCTCCCGCTCGGCGCGGCGGCGGTCACCTGGGCCTGGCCGGAACCGCCGGCACCGCGGGCTCCGATCGAGGTGAAGCTGAGAGAGCACCCGACGCCGGCCACCCAGCCCCCACCGCCGAGCGGTTCCACACCGGTGGTCGTGCCACCACCCCCGGTGGTCCCGCCGGGAGACGACCAGGACGACGACGGTGCCGACGACGACTGAATCCAGGACGCGGGCGATCCCCGCGCGGATCCGGATCATGGGCTGGCTGCTGCTGCTCGTCGCCGTGGTGACGGTGTCGACGACGCTGGTCACGTACAACCTGCTGCTGCGCGAGGTCGACAGCGACGTCAACGCCGCGCTCGAACAGGAGGCCGCCGAGCTGGGCCAGGTGCTGGCCGAGGGTGTCGACCGCGCGACCGGGCAGCCGTTCCCGGACGTCCGGTCCGCGCTGTCGGCGCATCTGCGGCGCCAGTACGTCGACGACGACGAGGTCGTGCTGGCCTGGACGCCGTCCTCCGGGCCGATCCTGCAGGACCGCGAGGAACCCTTCCGGCTGGGCGAGAGCCCGGCGATCCTGGATCCGATCCTCGCCGACCCGGCGCGCAGCGGGACCGCGCGGACGCCCGCCGGGGAGATGCGCTGGATCCGCGTCGACGCGTCCGGCACCCGCGAGGGTGACAGGGGTTCCTTCGTCGTCGGCTACTTCGTGGACCGCGACCGGGCAGAGATCGCCGCCACCGTGCGGACTCTGCTGTTCGTCGGATTGCTCGGGCTCGTCCTGGCCGGGGCCTCGGCGTGGCTGGTCGCCGGGCAGATCCTCGCGCCGGTGCGGCTGGTGCGCCGCGCCGCCGCCGAGATCACCGAACACGATTTGACCCGCCGCATCCCCGTGGACGGCTGCGACGACGTCGCCGCGCTCGCCGAACAGTTCAACGCCATGCTCGACCGGCTCGACCTCGCGTTCGCCACACAGCGGCGCTTCCTCGACGACGCCGGTCACGAACTGCGGACGCCCATCACGATCGTGCTCGGCCACCTCGAACTGCTCGACGACGATCCGATCGCGCGGGCCGAGGCGATCCGGCTGTGCGTCGACGAACTGGACCGGATGAACCGCATCGTCGGCGATCTCCTGCTGCTGGCCAAGGCCGAGCAGCCCGATTTCGTCGCACTCGCCCCCACCGACGTCACCGAGCTGACCAGCGATCTCTACGCCAAGGTCCGCACCATCGGCGATCGCCGCTGGCGGCTGGAGGCGCTCGGCGAAGGCCAGGTGCCGCTCGACGAGCAGCGCACGACCCAGGCCGTGGTGCAGCTGGCGCAGAACGCCGTCCAGCACACCGAAGACGGCGACGAAATCCTGATCGGCTCGGCCGTCTCCGAGGACACCGTGTCGTTCTGGGTGGCCGACCACGGCCCAGGGGTGCCGCGCGAAGAGGCCGAGCGGATCTTCCAGCGGTTCAACCGGGGCCGGCAGGGCGGACATCGGAGCGGGGCCGGGCTCGGGCTGGCGATCGTGCGCGCCATCGCCGAGGCCCAGCACGGCCTGGTGCGCCTGGAATCGGCCCCCGGCCACGGCGCCCGGTTCGCCATCGAAATCCCTGTTCACGCCGTCGAAGGAGACACGCCGTGGCCCGTATCCTGATCGCCGAAGACGAGGAGCGCATCGCCTCGTTCGTCCGCAAAGGACTTACCGCAAACGGCTTCACCACCACCGTGGTCGCGGACGGTGAACAGGCCCTCCAGTACGCCCTCGGTGACGGCTACGACCTGCTGGTGCTCGACCTCGGCCTGCCGTCCCGCGACGGCCTGTCCGTGCTGCGGACGCTGCGCGAACACCACAACACCACCCCGGTGGTCATCCTCACCGCGCACGATTCGCCGCAGACCACCCTGGCCGGTCTGGAGGGCGGCGCGGACGACTACATGGCCAAACCGTTCCGCTTCGACGAGCTGCTGGCCAGGATCCGGCTCCGGCTGCGCCGCACCGAGCTCGTCGCCGAGACCACCGTGCTGCACGCGGGCCCGCTGTCGCTGGATCTGCGCACGCGCCGCGCGGACGTCGACGGCGCCGGGGTCGACCTGACCTCGCGCGAGTTCGCCCTCCTGGAGCTGTTCATCCGCCACCAGGGACAGGTGCTGACCCGCGAGCAGATCCTCTCCCACGTCTGGGGGTACGACTTCGACCCGGGTTCCAACATCGTCGACGTCTACGTCCGCACCCTGCGCCGCAAGATCGGGGCGGGCCACATCCGCACCGCGCGCGGCATGGGTTACGCGTTCGACCCCGGTCGCACATCACCTTGACTCCCGCCGGACCGCACCGGAGAGTGAACTCCGACCCATGCGACGGCAGAGGGAGGAACCCGGTGAGAGTCCGGGGCGGTCCCGCCACTGTCACCCTCCCGGCCAGGGAGGGGAGCCAGGAACTCCGGCCGTCGCGACCACACGACCCGGGGCGCGGACACCCCGAGTGAGGACTGCCGTGATCCTGCTTCTGTCCACTTCGGACACCGACCTGCTCAGCGCCCGTGCCGGCGAGGCCGAGTACCGGCTGGCCAACCCGGCCCGCCTCGACCTCGCCGAGCTGCCCGCCCTGCTCGACGGCGCCCCGATCGTCGTCGTCCGGATCCTCGGCTCCGAACGCAGCTGGCAGGAAGGGCTCGACACGGTCCGCGCGAGCGGCGCGCACGTGGTGGTCCTCGGTGGTGAGCAGACGCCGGACGCGCAGCTCATGAAGCTGTCCACGGTCCCGGCGGGCACGGCGGCCGAAGCGCACGCGTACCTCGCGCAGGGCGGGCCGGAGAACCTCACCCAGCTGCACCGCTTCCTGAGCGACACGCTCCTTCTGACGGGTGACGGCTTCGAGCCGCCCGCCGTGCAGCCGCTGTGGGGTGTCCTGGAGCGCGAGCCGAAGAGCACCGAGGGTCCGGTCGTCGCGATCCTCTACTACCGGGCGCATCACCTGTCCGGGAACACCGAGTTCGTCCACGCCCTCTCCGACGCGGTCGAGGACGCCGGGGGCCGCGCGCTCCCGATCCACTGCGCCTCCCTGCGCACCCGCGAGCCCGAGATGATGGCCGAGCTGGCCAAGGCCGACGCGCTCCTGGTCACCGTGCTGGCCGCCGGCGGCACCCGGCCGTCCGAGGTCGGCGCGGGCGGCGACGACGAGGCGTGGGACGTCGCCGAGATGGCCGCGCTCGACATCCCGATCCTGCAGGCGCTCTGCCTCACCAGCGACCGCGAGACCTGGTCGGCCAACGACGACGGCCTGTCCCCTCTCGACGCGGGCAACCAGATGGCCGTCCCCGAGTTCGACGGCCGCCTGATCACCGTCCCGTTCTCGTTCAAGGAGATCGACGACGACGGGCTCCCCAAGTACGTGCCGGACGCCGAACGCGCGTCGCGGGTCGCCAAGATCGCGCTCGCGCACGCCCGCCTGCGCCACACTCCCCCGCCGGAGCGCCGTATCGCGCTGATGCTGTCCGCGTACCCGACGAAGCACTCGCGCGTCGGCAACGCCGTCGGCCTCGACACGCCCGCGTCCGCGATCGAACTGCTGCGCCGCATGCGTGACCAGGGCTACGACCTCGGCGAGGACCCGTTCCCCGGCGTCGAGCCCACCGGCACCGACCAGCCCGACGGAGACGCGCTGATCCACGCGCTCATCGCCGCGGGCGGCCAGGATCCGGAGTGGCTCACCGAGGAACAGCTGTCCGGCAACCCGATCCGTGTCCCCGCCGACAAGTACCGCCAGTGGTTCGCCGAGCTGCCCGCGGAACTGCGCGAGGGGATGGAGGAGCACTGGGGCCCCGCGCCCGGCGAGCTCTACGTCGACAACGGCGACATCGTCCTGGCGTCCCTGCAATCGGGCAACGTCATCCTGATGATCCAGCCGCCGCGCGGCTTCGGCGAGAACCCGGTGGCGATCTACCACAACCCGGATCTCCCGCCGAGCCACCACTACCTGGCCGCGTACCGCTGGCTGGAGGAGGAATTCGGCGCGCACGCCGTCGTCCACCTCGGCAAACACGGTTCGCTGGAATGGCTTCCCGGCAAGACCGCGGGTCTGTCGGATTCCTGCGCGCCGGACGCCGTCCTGGGCAATCTGCCGCTGATCTACCCGTTCCTGATCAACGACCCCGGCGAGGGCGCGCAGGCGAAACGGCGCGCGCACGCCACGATCGTCGACCATCTGATCCCGCCGATGGCCCGCGCCGAGAGCTACGGCGACATGGCGCGCCTGGAGCAGCTTCTCGACGAGCACGCCAACATCGCCGCGATGGACCCGGCGAAGCTGCCCGCCGTCCGCGCGCAGATCTGGACGCTGATCCAGGCCGCGAAACTGGACCACGACCTCGGTGTCGAAGAACGCCCGCACGACGCGGAATTCGACGACTTCCTGCTGCACATCGACGGCTGGCTGTGCGAGGTCAAGGACGCGCAGATCCGCGACGGCCTGCACATCCTCGGTGCCGCGCCGGAAGGCGAGGCGCGGATCAACCTCGTGCTCGCGATGCTGCGTGCCCAGCAGATGTGGGGCGGCAAGCAGGGCGCCGTCCCCGGTCTGCGTTCCGCGTTGGGGCTCAAGGAGAACAGTGACGCACCACTGTCCGAAGTGGACGCCATCGAGCAGACTGCCCGGTCGCTCGTCGAGGCGATGGAGGCCAGGGGCTGGTCCCCCGCCGCCGTCGCCGAAGTCGTCGCCGAAGTGCCGGAGCATCAGGAGGTCGCCCGCGTGCTGACCTTCGCCGCCACCGAGATCGTGCCGCGCCTGGCCGGCACCGGTGCCGAGATCGACGCCGTGCTCCACGCGCTCGACGGCGGCTACATCCCGGCCGGGCCCAGCGGTTCTCCCCTGCGTGGCCTGATCAACGTGCTGCCGACCGGCCGCAACTTCTACACCGTCGACCCGAAGGCCATCCCGAGCCGTCTCGCGTGGGAGACCGGGCAGGCACTCGCGGACTCGCTTCTCCGCCGCTACAAGGAGGACACGGGCGACTGGCCGCGTTCGGTCGGTCTCTCGGTCTGGGGCACGTCGGCCATGCGCACATCGGGTGACGACGCGGCGGAAGTCCTTGCCCTGCTGGGTGTCCAGCCGGTCTGGGACGAGGCGTCGCGACGGGTCACCGGGATCGAAGCCATCCCGCTCGCCGAGCTCGGCCGTCCGCGGATCGACGTCACCGTGCGGATCAGCGGGTTCTTCCGCGACGCCTTCCCGCACGTGATCACCCTGCTGGACGACGCCGTGCGCCTGGTGGCGAACCTCGACGAACCGGACGAGCAGAACTTCGTGCGCGCCCACACCCGCGCGGATCTGGCCGCGCACGGTGACGAACGCCGGGCCACCACGAGGATCTTCGGCTCCAAGCCCGGCGCGTACGGCGCGGGCCTGCTGCCGCTGATGGATTCCGGGAACTGGCGTGACGACAAGGATCTCGCCGAGGTCTACGCGGTCTGGGGCGGCTTCGCCTACGGCCGCGACCTCGACGGCAGGCCGGCGCGCGAGGACATGGAGAACTCGTACAAGCGGATCGTGGTCGCGGCCAAGAACACCGACACCCGCGAGCACGACATCGCCGACTCCGACGACTACTTCCAGTACCACGGCGGGATGATCGCGACGGTCCGCGCGCTGACCGGCACGGCGCCCGCGTCCTACGTGGGCGACAGCACCACCCCGGACGCCGTCCGCACCCGCACCCTCGGCGAGGAGACCGCCCGCGTGTTCCGGGCCCGCGTGGTGAACCCGCGCTGGCTGGCGGCGATGCGCAAGCACGGGTACAAGGGCGCCTTCGAGCTGGCGGCGACCGTCGACTACCTGTTCGGGTTCGACGCCACCGCGGGCGTGGTCGGCGACTGGATGTACGAAAAGCTCAGCGAGTCCTACGTGCTCGACGAGGTGAATCAGGAGTTCCTGCGCCAGGCCAACCCGTGGGCGCTGCGCGGCATCATCGAGCGCCTGAACGAGGCGGCCGATCGGGGGCTCTGGGCCGAGCCGGACGCCGATCTTTTGGCTCAGCTGCGCGAGGTCTACCTATCGCTGGAGGGCGACCTCGAATCGTGACGTCACCCGCTGGAGCGGCGCCATGGCACTCCCGGCGGTACCACTGTCGTATGCGCAGAACTTAGCGTGACAAGGGCGGTGGGATGGAAACGATCGGGAGGACAGCGATGATCAAGCGTCTGTTGAAGGTCGTGCTTCGCCACGGTTGCTGCTCGGCGTGCACCGGTCAGGGCTGCGGCTGCTGCGACGCCTGCAAGTAAGGATTCAGAGGTGGACACCCGGTATGTGGGTGTTCGCGCGGCGGACGTCGGCGGCGAGGGCGGGTACCTCGATCACCCGGCGTCCGGCCGCCTCCAGTGTCTCGGCGCCGACGCAGTCGACGAACACCGACGGCTCGCGCCAGGCGAATACGACGCGCGGGATGCCGGCGTCGAGGATGAGCTGGGTGCAGCTTCGCGGATGTGACGTCCGCGAGCTGCACGGCTCCAGCGACGTGTACATCGTCGCCTCCGCCAGCCTCGGATCTCCCGGTTCGAGCTTGGCGAGGGCGGCTTCTTCGGCATGGTTGGCGGGATCGCCGTCGCCTGAGAAACCGGTGGAGAGCACTTCGCCGTCGGCGGCGGTGATCACCGCGCCGACGCGGAAAGTGCGCGGCGGGCACTTCTCCGCCAGCGCGATGGCCTCACGCAGCCGCAGGATGTCCACATCGGACGGTTCCGGCGTCGCGTGGTACTCCAGGACGGCGATGTCCCCCAGCCGTGTGTTTTCGACCAAGGTCAGCGCTCTGGGGAAAGCGCCCGGGCCGACGAAGCGCGGCGCGCGCGGGTCGCCGACGAAGAACGGCGCGACGGCCAGATGCAGTTCGTCGACCAGGCCTTCGGTGAGAAACTGCGTGTGGATCGCGCCGCCGCCTTCGACCATCAGCCGCCGGACGCCCCGCGTGTGCAGGTCGGCCAGCATTTCGCTCAGGCCGGACAGTTCGACGACGGTCGCCTTCACTCCCGTGACGACGCCGGGCGGGGCGTAGACCAGCTTCTCCGCGTCACCGACGGTGAAGAACTGAGCCGCCGGATCGAGTGACCCGCTCCGCGTGAGGGTGACCTTGACCGGTTGCTCAGGGCGTCCCTCCGCGACCCTTTTCGCGACGAGCTCCGGCGAGCGGACCAGAAGGCGCGGATTGTCCGCGCGCACCGTGTTCGCGCCGACGAGGATCGCGTCCGACGCGGCGCGCAGCCCGTCCACGCGTGCCCAGTCCTCCTCGTTGGACAGCACCAGCCGGGTGTCACTCGCGTCGTCGAGGTAGCCGTCGAGGGAGACCGCGGCGGACAGCAGGACATGAGGGCGTTCGGTCACGCCCGCCAGTATGCCCCGGCCGGTCGGGGGTCGCCGAGGTGATGGGCGTGGCTGGGGGTGGGGGGTTGGGGTGGGGGTTGTTGTGCTCGTTGCCGGAATTCGGCGACGGTTGCCTGTGGGATCCGAAGAACGACCCGAAGCCACGTGACCGCACTCGACACACCCCCGCAAGCCACGGTGCACCCACACCGCGCGACAACGTTCGACACACCGACGACCATTACCCGGCAATACGAGGACCCTGATTCCAAGGCCGGCGATCAAAGATCCTGTCAGCGCACCGCTTACCGCTACCGAGCGAACACGCACACCCGAGATTTCCCTTGCCACACCGGCATTACCGAATATCGGCGACGGTTCCTGCAGCCACATGATCCAGAATTGTCGGTGGGTCGTTGTAGGTTCGTCGGGTGGACACTTACCGAGCCACCGCAGTGGCGCTACTCGAAGAAATCACCAGCCCCGACAACCTTAAGACCATCAATGCCGCCACGGATTCGTTGGACGACAACGAATCCGTCGCGCTCGCGAAAGCGGCGTCAGCGGGGATCGCCCGGCTGGAAGCGATCCGTTACCGTGCCTTGTCCCAGCTGAACCGGCATCGCGAAGGCGCGCGTAGCGTCGCTCAGGAAGTCGCGTTCGCGCTGTCGGTGGGCGACAAGTACGCGGCCGGGCTGGTGGCCGCCGCCGACGCGCTGACCACCAGGCTGCCCCGCACCCTTGGTTTGATGGACAAGGGCCAAGTGGACGGGTTCGGCGCGATGAAAGTCGTGACGGCCACAGCGTGGCTGTCCGACGAGAACGCGCTCGCCGCCGACGCCTTGCTGGAGGACCGATTGCCCGGTAAGAACGCCGAACAGATCCGCAAGGCGGCGAACCACGCGGCGTCGACCGTCGATCGTGAGGGCGCGGACAAGCGCTGCGAGCAGGCCCGCGAAGGCCGACGGCTCGTGGTAAGCCAGGGTGAGGCGGGCGTGGCCTCGCTGGAGATCGAGGACGGCCCGGTGGAGAAGGTCGCCGCCGCCTACAACCGGATCAACCGGGAGGCCCGCGCGCTCAAGACCGGCGACGAGACCCGCACGCTGGACCAGCTTCGCGCCGACGTCGCCCTCGACCTCCTGTTGGGCGGCAGCGGCGGGAAAGGTGAACGCGCCGAAGTATTCCTCTATATGGACCTCTTCACCTACCTCGGCCTCAACGACGACCCGGCGGAAATGGCCGGACACGGCCACATCCCGGCGTCACTGGCGCGGCACATCGCGAGCGGACCGAACACTGTGCTGCGGCGGATCATCACCGACCCGCTGTCAGGTCAGGTCGCAGATCTCGGCCGGGACCGATATCGCCCGACGGCCGGTCTCGACGAGTTCGTCCGGGTCCGTGACCGCGAATGCCGAAGACCTGGTTGCCACCGGCCCGCTCAGGCCTGCGATCTCGACCATTCCATCCCGTGGCAGTTCCAGGGGAACACCGACGCCGGCGACCTCATCGACTTCTGCCGCCGCGACCATCGGCTCAAGGACGAACCCGGGTGGATCTACCGGCTGGCACCGGACGGCACCCTGACGATCACCACACCGACCGGCCAGACCTACGACAGCACGCCTCCGCCGCTGCACACACCCCGAACCGAGGAACCACCGTTCTGACCCCGTTGCCACGAAACGGCGACCGGCCGGAAAATCGATCGCCACGCGGCCACGCACGGGCTAGCCTGTCGCGGTGATCTTCTGAGACGAACCTGCGCCCTCATCCCACCTCCTTCGCAGGGAGTCTCATGTCTTCTTCCTTGACGCTGTCCGACGTCACCTTCACCTGGCCCGACGGCGCCGGAGTGTTCGAGCGCCTTTCGCTCACCCTCGGCACGGGCCGCACCGGCTTGGTCGGCACCAACGGGTCCGGTAAGTCCACGCTGCTCAGGCTGCTCGCCGGCGAGCTGCGGACCACCACGGGCTCCATCACCACACCGGCTGAACTCGGCCACCTGCCGCAGAACCTCGTCCTCGACACCGGCCGCCGCGTCGACGACGTGCTCGGCGTCACCGCGATCCGCGCGGCGATCAGGGCCGTCGAGAACGGTTCCGCCGCCGAAGAGCACTTCGCCACCATCGGCGACAACTGGGATGTCGAGGAACGCATCCGTGCGATCCTCGACCGGCTCGGCCTGAGCTCCGTTCGCCTCGACCAGCGGGCGGGCGAGCTGTCCGGCGGCGAGCTCACGCTGCTCGGGCTTGCCGCGCTGCTCCTGCGGCGTCCCGCCGCGCTGCTGCTCGACGAACCGACGAACAACCTCGACCTGCGGGCGCGTGAACTCGTGCACCGCGAGGTGGCGAGTTGGGGCGGGATCCTCGTGGTCGTCTCGCACGATCGCGAGCTGCTCCAGCTGGTCGACCGGATCGCCGAGGTCCGCGACCGCGAGGTCACCCTGTACGGCGGCAACCTCGCGGACTACGAGCACGCCGTCGAGGTCGCTCAAGAGGCCGCGCGGCGGCACGTGCGCGCGGCGGAATCCGATGTCAAACGGCAGAAGCGCGAGCTGGTCGAGGCGGGGATCAAGCTTGCCCGGCGCGCCCGTTACGGCCAGAAGATGTGGGACACGAAACGCGAACCCAAGGGGCGGATGCGCAAACGTCAGGAGGACGCGCAGATCGCCGCGGGCAAGTACCGGAACCTGCACACCGATCGGCTGGAAGGTGCCGTCGAGGCGCTGAAAGCCGCCGAGGAACTGGTGCGGGAGGACGCCGAGATCCGCGTCGAGCTGCCGGAGACGACCGTCGCCCGGGGCACGGACGTGCTCCGGATCGACGCCGTTCCCCACTTCGGCCCGCCGGTGGACCTGCACGTCATGGGCCCCGAACGGATCGCGCTCGTCGGCCCGAACGGTTCGGGCAAGACCACCCTGCTGCGGACGATCACCGGCGAGCTCCCGCCGAAATCGGGCGAGGTGGGGCTGTTCGTGCCCGCGCGGCTGCTCCCCCAGCGGATCGACGTGCTCGACGACACACTGTCCATTGTGGACAACGTACGGCTCGTCGCGCCGTCGCTCACGGACAACGAGATCCGCGCGAGGCTGGCCCGGTTCCTGTTCCGGGGCAAGACGGCCGACCGTGACGTGGCGTCGTTGTCCGGCGGGGAACGGTTTCGGGCGGCGCTGGCGACGTTGCTGCTGACCGAGCCCACGCCTCGGCTCCTGCTGCTCGACGAGCCGACGAACAACCTCGACCTGGCGAGCGTCCGCCGGCTCACCGAGGCACTGCTGGCCTACCGGGGCACGCTGATCGTCGCGAGCCACGACCGGCCGTTCCTGAAGGACATCGGCATCACAAGGTGGCTGGAGCTGTGAGTCCCTAGGCGTCGAAGTCGACGGTGACCTCGTCGGAAACCGGCACCGACTGGCAGGTGAGGACGAAACCGGCGTCGACTTCGGCCTTCTCCAGGGCGAAGTTGCGCCGCATGTCCACCTTGCCGTCGCAGATCTTCGCCCGGCAGGTGCCGCACACGCCGCCCTTGCAGGCGAACGGCAGGTCCGGACGGTACTTCTGCGCGCCGTCGAGCAGGGAGGAACCACGCGGCAGCGTCATCGTGGTCGACCGGCCGTCGAGGACCAGCGTGACCTCGCTGGACGCCCCCACCACGGCCGGGTCGATGTGGTGCACCGGCTCCGGCGGAGTGTCCACATAGAACAGTTCCTGATGGACGCGCTCGTCGGCGACGTCCAGCGAGCGCAGGAGTTCCTGCGCGCCGGTCACCATTTCGAACGGCCCGCACAGCCACCAGTGCGAGACGTCCTCGACCGGGATCAGCACGGTGCACAGGCGCCGCAGCTTCTCGACGTCGAGCCGCCCGGTGAACAGTTCGGCCTCGCGCGGTTCGCGGGAGAGCACGTGGACGAGCTCGAGCCGGGCGGGGTAACGGTCTTTGAGATCCGCGAGATCGTCGGCGAACATGACGGTATCCGTGCGGCGGTTGCCGTAGAGCACGGTCACCGTGGCCTCGGAGTCGCTGAGCAGCGAGGACGCGATCGACAGCACCGGCGTGATCCCGGATCCGGCCGCGATCAGCACATGATGCCCGGCAGCTGCCAAATCGGGACTGAAGCTGCCAGTCGGCGGCGCGACCTCGATCTCGTCGCCGGGTTGCACGTCGCGCACCAGCCACGACGAGAACAGCCCGCCCGGCACCTCCCGGACGCCGACCCGCGGCGCCGCGCCGGCGGGCGCGCAGATCGAGTACGAACGGCGTTCGTCACGGCCATCGATCTCGCGGCGCAGGGTCAGCGACTGACCGGGCTTGAAGCGGAAGGTGTCCGCGAGGTCTTCGGGGACGTCGAAGGTCACCGCGACGGCGTCGTCGCACAGGCGCTGGACGTCGGACACCGTGAGAGTGTGGAAGCCCGTGCGGCGCTGCGTTGTGACAAGAGATGTGGCGGTCACGCTAGATCTCCTTGACGTGTTCGAACGGTTCGAGGCAGTACCGGCAGCGGCGCAAGGCCTTGCACGCCGTCGCGCTGAACCGGGACTGTTCCTCGGTGTCCGCGGAGCCGCAGTGCGGGCAGCGCACGGACGACACCGGCGGGCTCAGCGTGAGCGGGATCGGACCGGTCCGCCGCGGCGCGGCACCCGGAGGCGCGATCCCCGCCTCGGCCAGTTTCCGTTTGCCGTCCTCGGTGATCCAGTCGGTGGACCAGGCGGGCTGGAGCACCGTGCGGACTTCGACCTCGCCGTACCCCGCGCCGGTCAGCGCGTGCACGAGGTCGTCGCGCATGGTGTCCATCGCCGGGCAGCCGGTGTAGGTCGGGGTGATCGCGACGACCACCCGACCGTCCTCTTCGGACACTTCACGCAGCACGCCGAGGTCCGCGAGCGTCAGCATCGGCAGTTCCGGATCGGTGACCGTGGCCGCCACGGCGTACGCGGTCACCATGTCGCGTCCGGATGTTCCCTGGCGACGCTCTGCAGGGTCGCCAGCAGGAAGCCCATCCGCTCGGTGTGCACGCCGTCGCGGCCCATCCGGCCGGAAACCCCGGCGATGGCACCGATTTCGGGCCGCTTCAACTTCGCGACGGCCAGCACCTGGTCCAGGATCGCGTCGAACTCCGGTCGCAGCGACGGCGACTCGACGAACTCGGCCTCGTGCGCGGCGAACAGCTCGTCGACGTACGGCCAGACCGAGTCGAGACCTTCCTGCATCCGCTCATGCGAAAGTTCGGTGCCGTCGCCGAGACGTACGGCCCACTGGGCGGCGTAGTCGCGGTGGTACGCGACCTCCTTGACGCCCTTGTCCGCGATGGCCGCGAGCACGGGGTCCACAGAAGACTGAAGGCGCTGCAACAAAGCGAGCCGCCAGATCGAGAACACCAGCAGCCGCGCGATCAAGTGCCCGAAGTGGCCGCCTTCGAGCTCGGCCAGGCGGACGTTCCGGTACTCCTGCTCGCTTCGGAAGAACGCGTAGGAATCCTCCGAACGCTCGCTTCCGTCGGCCTTGCCCGCACGAGCCAGCAGCAGCCGGGCCTGCCCGAGCAGGTCGAGCGCGATGTTCGCGATCGCGACCTCGTCTTCGAGTTCGGGCGCGTTCGTGCACCATTCCTGCAGCCGGTGCGAGAAGATCAGCGCGTCGTCGCCGAGCATCAGGCAGTAGGCCGCGAGCCGGGCACCGTCCACACCGGACGGGACCGTCGTGTCCACACCGGACAGTGGATCCTCGAACCCGGTGCCGAAGGCCCAGCGGGAGTCGTTCTCCTCGGTGATCGCCTCATAGGCGTTGTCGAAGCTCATGTCAGATGTGGGGAACGTTGTCGGGGATGTCGTAGAACGTCGGGTGCCGGTACACCTTGTCGCCGCTGGGCGCGAAGAACGGGTCCTTCTCGTCCGGCGAAGACGCCGTGATGTCCGACGCGCGCACGACCCAGATCGACACGCCCTCGTTGCGGCGGGTGTACAGATCCCGCGCGTGGTGCAGCGCCATGTCGTCGTCGGCGGCGTGCAGCGATCCCACGTGCACGTGGTTCAGGCCGCGCTTGCCCCGGACGAACACCTCGTACAACGGCCAGTCGTGTTTCATCACGAACCCTTCTTCGCTGCGTGCGCGGCGGCGGCTTCCCGCACCCACGCGCCGTCTTCCTGTGCCCGCCGCCGGTGCGCGATGCGCTGGGCGTTGCAGGGGCCGTTGCCCTTCAACACGTTCTTGAACTCGTCCCAGTCGACGGCGCCGAAGTCGTAGTGCCCGCGCTCGGCGTTCCACTTCAGGTCCGGGTCCGGGAAGGTGACGCCCAGCGCCTCGGCCTGCGGAATGGACATGTCGACAAAACGCTGGCGCAGTTCGTCGTTGGTGTGCCGCTTGACCTTCCACGCCATCGACTGCGCGGTGTTCGGCGAATCCGCGTCCGGCGGGCCGAACATCATCAGCGACGGCCACCACCAGCGGTTCACCGCCTCCTGCACCATTTCCCGCTGCTTCTCCGTGCCGCGCATCATCGTCATCAGCAGCTCGAAACCCTGCCGCTGGTGGAAGGACTCCTCCTTGCAGATACGGATCATGGCGCGCGCGTACGGCCCATAAGAGCTGCGGCACAAGGGAACCTGATTGCAGATCGCCGCGCCGTCGACCAGCCAGCCGATCACGCCGACGTCCGCGAAGGTCAGCGTCGGGTAGTTGAAGATCGACGAGTACTTCTGCTTGCCGTTGATCAGCTTGTCGGTCAGATCCGCGCGGTCGGCGCCGAGCGTGGCCGCCGCCGAGTACAGATACAGCCCGTGCCCGGCCTCGTCCTGCACCTTGGCGAGCAGGATCGCCTTACGCCGCAAGGAAGGCGCGCGGGTGATCCAGTTGCCTTCCGGCTGCATGCCGATGATCTCCGAATGCGCGTGCTGCGCGATCTGGCGGATCATCGTCTTGCGGTAGCCCTCGGGCACCCAGTCGCGCGGCTCGATGCGCTGATCACGCGCGATGGTCGCCTCGAAATGCCGTTCGAGGTCTTCTTCGGGCAACGTAGCCGTCATGACTGCTCCTTCGCCACCAGGGTGAGCACGTCGTACTTGGCGACCGAGTCGCCGTCGGCGTTGGTCACGTCGGCGTCCCAGCGGACCTCGCCGTACTCCTGGTCGATGCGCGGGGTGATCTGCTTGGCGGTCAGCGTCACGGTCAGCGAGTCGCCGACCTTGACCGGGGTGAGGAACCGCAGGTTCTCCAGGCCGTAGTTCGCCAGCACCGGGCCGGGCTCCGGCGAGACGAACAGGCCCGCCGCGAACGAGACCACGAGGTACCCGTGCGCCACGATCCCGCCGAACAGCGGGTTCGCCGCCGCTGCCTCGGGATCGGTGTGGGCGTAGAAGGTGTCGCCGGTGAACTCGGCGAAGTGATCGACGTCGGACTGCAGGACCTCGCGCGGCCCGGCGACCACGGAGTCACCGATCTTCAGCTCCGCCAAGGACTTCCGGAACGGGTGGACGTCACCCTCGGCGCGCGGCGCTCCGGTGACCCAGCGGCCGGTGACCGTGCTGAGCACCTTCGGGCTGCCCTGGACGGCGGTGCGCTGCATGTGGTGCAGCACGCCGCGGACGCCGCCCATCTCCTCGCCGCCGCCGGCGCGGCCGGGGCCGCCGTGCACCAGCTGCGGCATCGGCGAACCGTGGCCGGTGGACTCCTTGGCGTCTTCGGCGTCCAGCACCAGCAGGCGACCGTGATACGGCGCGACGCCGAGGACGACCTCGCGCACGAACTCCTGGTCCGCCGAGACGACGGAACCCACGAGGCTGCCGCCACCGCGGGCGGCGAGCTCGATGACCTGCTCGGTGGAGGTGTAGGGCAGCAGCGTCGACACCGGGCCGAACGCCTCGACCTCGTGCGGCTCGGAGCGCTCCGGGTCGGCCTTCAGCAGGACGGGTGAGATGAACGCGCCGCGTTCGGCGTCCGCGCCGACGACCTCGACCTGCTCCGGGTCGCCGAAGACGACCGTGCCGACGTCCAGCAGCGCCTTGAGCGATCGCCGGACCTCCTCACGCTGCTCCAGGCTTGCCAAGGCGCCCATCCGGACACCCTCGGCGGTGGGGTTGCCGATGGTGGTCTTCGCCAGCCGCGCGCTCGCGGCCTCAGCGACGTCGTCCAGCAGGTCGGCGGGCACGAAGGCGCGGCGGATGGCGGTGCACTTCTGGCCGGCCTTGACCGTCATCTCGGTGGTCAGCTGCTTGACGAAGAGATCGAACTCGGTGGTGCCGGGTTTGGCGTCCGGGCCGAGGATCGACAGGTTCAGCGAGTCGGCCTCGGCGTTGAACCGGACGGAGTTGCGCACGATCGCCGGATGCGCGCGCAACTTCTGCGCGGTCGACGCCGAGCCCGTGAACGAAACGAGGTCCTGCGCGGTGACGTGGTCGAGCAGGTCGCCGACGCTGCCCGCGACGAACTGCAGCGTGCCCTCGGGCAGGATGCCGGATTCGATGATGAGCTCGACCAGCCGCGCGGTGAGGTACGCGGTCTGGCTGGCGGGCTTGATCAGGCTCGGGACCCCGGCGAGGAACGCGGGCGCGAACTTCTCCAGCGGACCCCAGACGGGGAAGTTGAACGCGTTGATCTGGACGGCGACGCCGCGCAGCGGGACGGCGATGTGCTGGGCGACGAAGGTGCCGCCCTTGCTCAGCGGCTCGACGTTGCCGTCGACGTAGACGGTGTCGTTCGGCAGTTCGCGTTTGCCCTTGCTGGAGTAGGCGAACAGGACGCCGATGCCGCCGTCGATGTCGACCATCGAGTCGCCCTTGGTGGCGCCTGTCCTCGCCGAGAGCGCGTACAGCTCTTCGCGGTGTTCGCGCAGGTGGGAGGCCAGCGCCTTCAGCAGCGCGGCACGCTGGTGGAAGGTCAGCTCGCGCAGCGCGGGGCCGCCGACGCGGCGGCCGTACTCCAGGGCGGCGGCGAAGTCGATGCCCTCGGACGAGACCCGGGCGACCTCCTCGCCGGTCGAGGCGTCGTGCAGCGGCACTCCGTCACTTTCCGCCGTGTGCCACCCGCCGGAGACGTAGCTGCGCAGCAATGCCATGAGTCGACCCTTCACCATGGTGGATTAACAGACCGTCCGTTCAGTAATTCACTGTAGCTCGCGTCCGGGGTCTTGCAAACCCCCGGACGGCGGCGGATCCTTGACATCCACCCGGAAGCGCGCTTTTACTTGCGGCACCCTTTAACAACCGTCCATTCGGTCAGTAACCAGGTGGTCTCGTAATGACTGGCAACGCCGCGCACACGATGTTCGCCGACGACCGGGCGTCGAAGGCTCTGGGCATCGAGCTGATCGAGGCCGCCGAAGGGCACGCCGTCGCCACCATGCGGATCACCGAGACGATGGTGAACGGCCACGACATCGCCCACGGCGGCTACGTCTTCCTGCTGGCCGACACGACGTTCGCCTGCGCCTGCAACAGTCATGGCCCGGTCACCGTCGCGTCCGGCGCAGAGATCTCCTTCGTCACCGCCGGCAAACTCGGCGACCACCTCATCGCCACCGCCACCGAGCGGACCCGCTACGGCCGCAACGGCATCTACGACGTCACCGTGCACCGGGAGACCCCCGACGGGCCGGAGGTCGTCGCCGAATTCCGCGGCCGCAGCCGCACCATCCAGAAGGCATGACGATGACTTTCAGCGACGACGCCGAGAACCTGACCATCGACGAGCTCCAGGCGCTGCAACTGAAGCGCCTTCGGTGGACGCTGCGGCACGCGTACGACAACGTGCCGTTCTACACCAGGAAGTTCGACGAGGCGGGCGTTCACCCGGACGACTGCAAGGCGCTGGAAGATCTGGCGAAGTTCCCCTTCACCACCAAACAGGATCTGCGCGACAACTACCCGTTCGGCATGTTCGCCGTGCCGGAAGCGCAGGTGAGCCGCATCCACGCGTCCAGCGGCACCACCGGGAAACCGACCGTCGTCGGCTATACGTCCGAAGACATCGACACCTGGGCGACGGTGATGGCGCGCTCGATCCGCGCCGCGGGCGGGCGACCGGGCGACAAGGTCCACGTGGCCTACGGCTACGGCCTGTTCACCGGCGGGCTCGGCGCGCACTACGGCGCCGAAAAGCTCGGCTGCACGGTGATCCCGGCGTCCGGCGGCATGACCGCGCGCCAGGTGCAGATCATCACCGACTTCAAACCCGAGATCATCATGGTCACGCCGTCGTACATGCTGACGCTGCTCGACGAGTTCGAGCGGCAGGGCATCGACCCGCAGACGAGCTCGCTCAAGGTCGGCATCTTCGGCGCCGAGCCGTGGACCGAGCAGATGCGCGCCGAGATCGAGGACCGCGTCGGCATCGACGCCGTCGACATCTACGGCCTGTCCGAGGTGATGGGCCCCGGCGTCGCGCAGGAATGCGTCGAGACCAAGGACGGGCTGCACATCTGGGAGGACCACTTCTTCCCCGAGGTGATCGACCCGTTCACCGAGAAACCCACCGATGCCGAGGGTGAACTGCTGTTCACCTCGCTCACCAAGCAGGCGCTGCCGATCATCCGGTACCGCACGCGCGACCTCACCCGGCTGCTGCCGGGCACCGCGCGGCCGGCGTTCCGGCGGATGGAGAAGGTGACCGGGCGCAGCGATGACATGATCATCCTGCGTGGCGTCAACGTCTTCCCCACGCAGATCGAGGAAGTCGTGCTGGTGACCCCCGCGCTCACGCCGCATTTCCAGCTGATCCGGTCCACGAAGGGCCGGATGGACCATCTGACCGTCCGCGTCGAAGCGCGTCCTGACGCGACCACCGAGCAGCGCGCCGAGGCCGCCGCCCGGCTGATCGCCGGGGTCAAGGACGGGGTCGGCGTGAGCGTCGGCGTCGAGGTCGTCGATCCGGACACGCTGGAACGCTCGCTCGGCAAGATGCGCCGCGTCCTCGACGAACGGGACCGCGGTTGAGCACCCCCGCGCGCCGGGGCCGCCCCGGCTACGACCTCGAGTCGCTGCTGCAGGTCGCGGTCAAACTGTTCAACGAGCGCGGCTACGACGGCACCAGCATGGAGGATCTCTCCCGCAAGCTCGGCATCACGAAATCCGCGATCTACCACCACGTGCCGAGCAAGGAGGAGCTGCTGCGGCTCGCCGTCGACCGCGCGCTGAACGGCCTGTTCGCCGTCGCCGCCGAGACGGAATCCTTCGAGGGCAGGGCGATCGAGAAGCTGGAGCACCTGGTGCGGGGCAGTGTGCTCGTGCTGGTCGACCAGCTGCCGTTCGTGACGCTGCTGCTGCGGGTGCGCGGCAACACGAAGATCGAGCGGGCGGCGCTCGCGCGGCGGCGCGAATTCGACCGGCTCGTCACGGAACTGGTGAAACAGGCCGAAACCGAGGGCGACGTGCGGCCGGACATCGATCCCGCGGTCACCGCGCGGCTCCTGTACGGCATGGTGAACTCGCTGATCGAGTGGTACCGGCCGCGGCGAGGCTCGGCGGGGACGGAACTCGCGGACGCGGTGTGCAAGATCGCCTTCGACGGCCTGCGGACCCCCTAACCGGATCTCGCGTGATTGGAGCCGTAACTCACGTGTCTGGAGGCGTATCTCGCGTGTCTGGAGCCGGTCCGGCTTCAATCACGCGAGTTACGCCTCCAATCACGTGTGTTCAGTCTTCGGCGGTCGCCGCGCCTGCCAGATCAGCGCGTCGCGCAGCTGCTGGATGAGCTGTTCGTCGTCGGCCTCCGACGGATCGACCCCGAGCGGGATCCAGCGTTCGCCGACCTCGGCGCCGTTCTCGAAACTCGTGATCACGATCCCCGCGTAGGAGACGGATTCGGCCCCGCTGTCACCTTGGATCCGGACGTCACGATGCTGCAGCCGCACACTGACCCACCGTCCGGTACGGCACACCGGCTCGCGTTCGGCACTGGCCATTCGTCCCTACCCATGACGCCCGGTCCCCCCGCCCCGAACGTCGCCTTGAAGGCCCCAGGGGTTACCGAGCGGTTGTTCCGAATGAGTAACGGCAGGTGGTCGCGTGAAACGGTTACGCTCGGCCCATGAGCACCGATCCGGAAGCCCCGCGGCGCCGCCTCGAACCGGCCGCCCGGCGCGCCGAGATCCTGACCGCGGCCCGGCGGCTGTTCGGCGCGGGCACGTACGCCTCGGTTTCGACCTCGGACATCGCGAAGGCCGCCGGCGTGGCCAGGCCGCTGATCAACCACTACTTCGGCGGCAAACGGGAGCTGTACCTGGAAGTCGTCCGGCAGATGATGATCGTCCCGGCGCCGGTGATCGAGAACCTGCCGGAAACGACCGCCGAGGAGCGGCTCGAGATCAGCGTCCGGCACTGGATCGAGGTCGTCGAGCGCAACGAGCAGGCGTGGCTGACGGCGATCGGCCCGGAGGCGGTGGGCCGCGACCCGGAGATCGAGCGGATCATGCTGGAGGGTGACGAGATCGCCGCCGATCGCGTGCTCGCGGCCGCGCTGATGAGCGACGTCACCGAGGGTCGCGAGGAACTCCGCGCGATGATCCGTTCGTACGGCGGGATGCTGCGCGCGGCGTCGCGCGAATGGCTGATCCGCGGCACGCTCGGCCGGGAGGAACTGCGGGTGTTCCTCACCGAGTCGATCCTGCACCTGCTGCGGGTCACCTACCCGGCCGTGCTCGCAACGCGTTCCGCCGGGCGTAGGCCGCCGGCGTCATCCCCTTCCAGCGTTTGAAGGCGTAGATGAAACTCGACGCCTCCGCGTAGCCCAGCCGCAGCGCGACGTCCTCCACGCTGAGCGCGCCGGTGTCGAGCATCTCCTCCGCCAGCGCCTGGCGGACCTCGTCGAGCAGGGCACGGTAGCCGGTCCCGGCCTCGAACAGCCGTCGCCGCAGGGTCCGCGGGCTGACGGCGAGCTGCCGCGCGACCTCCTCCATGCCCGCGTCGACCCCGCCGAGCCGCACCAGCCTTTCCCGGACCTGCTGGGCGATCCCGGACCGCTCCCGTTTCCGCGACACCAGCAGCTCGCATTGCGCGGCGCAGACCGCGACGGTCTGGTCGTTGGCCTGCGGCAGCGGTCTGTCGAGGAGGAGCGAGTCCAGGGTGGCGACGTGCGACGGCGCGGAGAACGACGGCGCCAGGCCGAAGGTCCGCACGTATTCGTCCACAGTGGAGGGTTTCTCGTGCCGGAAGGCCAAGGAGCGCAAGGAGATGTCCGGCAGGATGTCACGCATGACGGTGTGGATGGCGCCGAGGTCGCGCAGCAGCAGGAAGCGCGCGACGTCGCCCGGCACACGGCTGTCGTCCATGGCGAGCGCGAGCCGTCCCGCCTCGACGGCCACGTGCGGGATGCAGAAGGTGAAGCTCAGGTCCAGGTAGCGCAGGGCGAACCGCATCGCGTCCCCCAGCGTCGGGCTGCTGATGCACGCGAAGCCGAAGATGCCGAACGCGCTGACGCGGTATCGCCTGCTCAGCCGTAGCGCGAGGGCGTCCTCGCCGCCGAGACCGCGGACCAGGGCCCGGACCACCGCGAGTTCCTGACGCGCGTCCACCTGGCCGTCCACGGGGGCGTGCTCGTAGGACTCCAGCCCCTTGACGCCGTTCTCGGCGGCGAAGCGGGCCATGAGCACGATGCTCGCCGTGCCGCGCGGGTAGTCCCAGTCCCGGATCACCGGCGGCGGTATTTCCATGGCCGGGATTATGGATCCCTGGGCGCCGATCGGCGCATTGAGGACCGTAACTGTCCTTGATCCCGTTTAAGGTGAGCGGCATGTCCGACACGTTGAGCAGGCGCGCGCTGAACCGCGCCATGCTGGACCGGCAGCTGCTGCTCCGGCGTTCGAAGATGACCGCGCTCGAAGCGGTCGAACATCTGGCGGGGCTGCAAGCACAGGCGCCGAACCCGCCGTACTTCGCGCTGTGGACCCGGCTGGACGGCTTCCGCCAGGAAGACCTGGCGAACCTCTTGCTGGACAAGAGCGTCGTGCGGATCGCGCTCATGCGCGGCACGGTCCACCTGGTGACGCCGTCGGACGCGCTGGCCTGGCGGCCGATCGTGCAGCCGCTCTACGACCGCGCGGTCACCGGCAACACCCAGTTCGGCCCGGACATCAAGGGCCTCGACCATCAGGAGATCGCCCGCACCGCCCGCAAGCTGCTCGGCGAGCGGCCGCTTTCGGCGGCGGGCCTCGGCGCGGAACTCGCGAAGTGCTGGGAGGGCGTCGCGCCGTCGTCGCTGATGCACGTCGCGCGGGCGATGCTGCCGCTGGTGCAGATCCCGCCGCGCGGCGTCTGGGGCAAGTCCGGGCAGCCGACGTACCAGACCACCGGGGATTGGCTGGGCGCGGAACCGGACGCCACGCCGTCGCCGGAAGCGATGTTCCGGCGCTATCTGGCCGCGTTCGGGCCCGCCAGCGTGCAGGACGCGCAGGCGTGGGCCGGCATCACGAAACTCGGCGACGTCGCCGAGCGGCTGCGGCCGGAACTGCGGACGTTCCGCGACGAGAACGGCCGGGAACTCTTCGACCTCGAAGACGCCCCGCGGCCGGACCCGGACACCCCGGCGCCCGCCCGGCTGCTGGGACCGTTCGACCAGACCGTCCTGTCCTACGCCGACCGCACCCGGGTGATCAGCGACGAGCACCGCAAGGTCGTCATCACCCAGAACGGCCTGGTCAAGGGCACCATCCTGATCGGCGGGTTCGTGAAGGGCTTCTGGGAGCTCAAGACGGTGAAAAAGGCCGCTTCGGTCGTGATCACGCCGTTCGAGCGCGTCCCGAAGCGCGATCTGGACGCCCTCGAGAGCTCCGCCCACCGGCTCCTGACCTGGGCTCACCCGAAGGCCGAGTCGCACTCGGTGCGTTTCGTCCTCTGAATGCGAGACGAAAGGGCACCGCCTGAAGCCCTTTAGGGCGCCCGGACGCGATAGCGGCGCGTAGACCGAACGGACCACTGTGATCCCTGCACGACACAACCGGGGACAGGGTGGCGAAACGCATGACGATCTCAGCGGCAAGAGGAATCACGTCCGACGTCCCGGTGCCGGCCGACTACGACGGCGACGGAACGGTCGACGAGGCGACCTGGCAACCCGCCGCCGGTATCTGGCGGATCACCCCGTCCTCATCCGGGCGCCCGGTCGAGGAACAGTGGGGTCAAGTGGGCGATCTGCCGGTACCCGCGGCCTACGACGGGAAGTTCGACCTCGCCGTCCTTCGGCCCGCCGACGGGCTGTTGTACGCCCGGCCCTTCTCCGGCGGGCCGGGCTGGCAGCGCCCGTGGGGCGGCACCGGTGGCACCCCGCCGCCGGAGGATCACCCCGGGATGTCCGCCGTGGTCTCGGCACTCGACGGCTTGGCCTCCCGGCTCTCCCAAGCGGGCCGGTACGCCGAGGCGGTCGAACCGGCGCGGCACGCCCGCGACGTCGCGCGGCGGCTGGCGACCGCGGATCCGACCTCGTTCAGGCCGTCGGCGGCGTTCAGAGCGGTGATGCTCGGCGCGCACGCGGTCAACGCCAAGCTGTTCGACGAAGCCATCACCGCGACCATCGAAGGCGCCGACATCTACCGCGCGATCGGCGACCAGGCCCAGCTCGCCTGGGCACTCGACAACCTGGCCATGCGCTACTCCGCCGCCGGCCGCTACCCCGAAGCCGTCATACCCGCAAGGGAAAGCCGCGACATCTCCCGTGGACTGGCCGAGACCGATCCGGCACAGCGGACAGGCTGGGCACATGCCGCGGTCATGCTCGGCGCGCACGCGGTCAACGCCAAGCTGTTCGACGAAGCCATCACCGCGACCATCGAAGGCGCCGACATCTACCGCGCGATCGGCGACCAGGCCCAGCTCGCCTGGGCACTGGAGAACCTGGCCATGCGCTACTCCGCCGCCGGCCGCTACCCCGAAGCCGTCATACCCGCAAGGGAAAGCCGCGACATCTCCCGCGACCTCGCCGAGCACGACGCGGCTCATCAGGTCTCTTGGGGCCGTGCGGCGGTCATGCTCGGAGCACACGCGGTCAACGCGAAACTCTTCGACGAAGCCATCGAGGCGACCAAGGAGGGCGCGCAGGTCTTCCGGCGGATCGATGACCGGCCGAATCTGGCCTGGGCGCTGGAAAACCTCGCGATGCGGTATTCCGGCGCGGGCGAGTACACCGAAGCGGTCCGGCCCGCCCGCGAATGCCGGGACATCTACCGCGAACTCGCCGAGACACATCCGGCTCACAAGCCATCGTGGGGGCACGCGGCGGTCATGCTCGGAGCACACGCGTCCAACGCGAAACTTCCCGACGAAGCCATCCTCGCGACACAGGAAGGCGTAGCCGTCTTCCGCGAACTGGACAATCAGCCGTCACTCGCTTGGGCGCTCGACAATCTGTCCATCCGGTTCGCCGGCGCGGGCCACGCCGCGGAAGCCGTCGCCCCGCAACGGGAATGCCGCGACATCTACCGGAAACTCGCCGAAGCCGAAGGCGGCGCCGCACACAAACCTTCCTGGGCGTACGCGGCGTTCATCCTCGCGCACCGGCTCATCGCGGCGGACCGGCGTGGGGAAGCGCTCAACGCCGCGTTGGAAGCCGTGCGGCTGTACGAACTGCTTGTCCGGCTCGACCCGGTTCGCTTCACCAGCTTGCTCGAGGCCGCGAAACAGCTGCTCGCTTCGTTGCAGGGCCTCGCCGAGCCGGGAGCGCTGATCGCGACGGTGACCGCCCCGGCCACGACCACGCCGGGCGGTGCCGTTCAGGTGACCGTCACGCTGAAGCCGGACGCCGAAGCCGGGACGAGGGTGACGATCAACGGGTTGGAGGGTTTCGACCTCCGGCTCCAGTCGTCACCCAAACCCGGCGTCTGGCGCGTACCGGTCACAGCGACCTCGGGAACGCTGCGGGAGGAAAGGGCGCTGCTGATCGAGATCGCCGGAACGCCCGCGGTCCCCCTGCTCGACATCGCACAGAACCCGTTCAACCCGCTCGCCGTATTCATCCGCGCCGTCGAGGTCGATGACGCGAATCCCGTTCTGCGGCAAGGAGATTCCTTCCGGTGGCAGATCGGGTCGGCCGGGTACACCACCTCGGAACCGGTGTTCGGCGGCGAACTGGGCTCCGATGTCGACCATGCGCGGGCGTGGACGCCGGTCCGCGTCCGGCTCGATGTCACCCACGCGGACGGTACTTCCCTTTCCGTGGAACGGACCCTGGTGCTGGGCAGCTCGTACCGGGTGCTCCGCGACGAACTGGCGCAGATCCGCCCGCCCGTGCGGACCGACGGGCAGGCGGTGCAGATCGCCGATCGCGACTCGCACTACCGCGGTGCGTTCACCGTGACCAATCTCGAGCCGGTGGAGATCGCGTTCGATCGCCGCCGGATCGAATGGACCGCCGACGACGACGAAACGACCCCGCTCGGGCCGGACGAGGCCATCGACGTCACGGTCCTGCCCGGTGCCTCGGTGTCCGTCGACGTGACCCTCGATCGGAGTCTCGGCCACGGAGCACACGGCGCGGTCGTCCATCTCTTCGGGAAGACGCTGGACGGCACCGATGTCCATACGAGTGCGGCGTTCTCCCTGGTCCGGCCGCCGAGAGCGCAGCTGACGCAGCATCCCGGCTTCCTCTTCGCCGAGGCGGGAACCGGTGACTGGCGAGAGCGGTTCGCGACGATCGTCAACGACCGGCCTACCGGCCCGGTGTCCGTCCGCGTCGAGGATTCCGGCGCTGTCAAGGTCCTCGCGCCGCAGGGTCTCACCCAAGAGCACCTCTGGGACCTGCGCTACGCCGCCCGGGTGGCGCGGGACGGGGAAGACCGCACCGTGGCGGGCCGGAACTGGTACTCGGGGCTCGAAGTCACCCCGCTGGCGGCGCCGGGGCCGGTCGTCCAGGACGGCTTGTGCGACCCGGACGATCTGCCGGCTGAGATCCCGGAGAACTTCGCCTGCCAGTTCACCGGCGACTTCGGCCACGAACGGATCCCGCCGAGGATCGCGAACGCGCGCAAGGGCGACCTCGTCCTGGTACCCGGCGGGAACGGCGTCATCGGCGGCCTCCTCTCCCAGGTGAGCCCGGCCCAGCGCTACGCGCACTGCGGGATCATGACGAAGAACCACACCGAGATCTCCCATTCCACCGCGTCCGAGGAATGGCTCTCGAAGGGACACCCTCGCGGCGTCCATCCCGCCGGAGCCGATCAGGAGGCGCCGACGGACGGTTTCGAACCCGACTCCGCACGGTTCCAATGGCCGGGCGGCATCACCCAGAGCGTCGAGGACGCCTACGGTTCCGACGCCGACGAGGCCAAGTTCGTCGACGCGGAGCAGAAGAAGTACAAGATCTCGGCGTTCAACCTGGTCGATTCGGCCATGCTCGACGGGCGGTGGCAGATCATCGAACCGATGGTGATCAAACCGCATCCGCTGGCCGAACAGGCGGATCCGACCATCCGGCAGCGTCTGCACAAAGTGGCAGACGAGGCCAGGAGCCTTTGTGTCACAGCGCAGGACACCCGCGAGGGACGCCAGTCGAAAGTGCACTACCGGTTCTACTGCTACACCGACTCGGCGGTCGCGATCCGCCCAGGACCGGGCGGCGTGCTCGGCCCCGCGCCCGACAGCGCGGGCTGGGCGGCCGGGACCCTGCCGACGCAATGCGCGTCGTTCCTCTGGTTGGCCGCGAGGCGGGCCGGGATCAAGCTGGAGGGCCCGGACGTCGTCACGAAGCAGGCCGACCTCGAACTGACCGATCTGCAGGCCGGAGCGCAGACCGACGACCAGACGCTGGACGGGCTGTACTTCTACAGCGAGGACGAGCGCCGCACAGCGGCGAGATGGTTCGTTCCGTTCCTCGAAGAGAAGATCTTCCGCACCGCGCGGGACGAAGGCAACAGCTGGGTGGAGGTCTCGTTCAACGAACTCTTCTCCGACATGGGCGACGACTGCGCCAACCAGCTCGCCAACACCTTCGCCTTCGACTGGGCCGACGGCGACGCGAAGAACTCCGACCGCTGGGAGAACCCCGGCCCCGGACGCGCGGTCAGTCCCGACAACCTGCTCCTCTGGGATCGGCCGGAGGAGACCGGCTTCGGCCTGTGGGGCTACGCCGAACCGCTGGTACACCACCTCGCCCGCCTGGAACCGGTCCCGGTCACCAAATGGCGCAAGACGGACGGGCCGGCGCTGCTCAAGGGAACGGTGACCTTCGACGGCACCCCGGTGGCCGGGGCGCAGGTGAACGCGGGTTCGGTGGTCTTCACCGATGGGCAGGGACGCTTCGAAGTGGACATCTTCGAGGGGCGATATCTCGTCAAGGCGTCGAAGTTCATCAACCGGGAGGTGGGCATCGCGGCGGGGGAAGTGGAGCTCCTCGCGGAGAAGGGGAAGGTGTACACCATCGAGGTCGGGCTCAAACCGCCGCCGGAACGGTATCGGCTGGTCCGGATCGAGGCGCGGATCGAGATGCGTGACGACGAATTCAGCGCCAACCCGTTCGAGGACGACCCCGACGAGTACTTCCACGACCGCAAGTACTGGGAACTACGGGTGGACCCGGTCAATCCGGTGGACGGCACCGGATACAAGAACGGCTGGGGTGGCGAACTCCGGGTCGACGCGACGATCAACGCGAAGTTCCTTCCCGACGACCTGAGCGTCGAGCTCGAGATCTTCGGCACGCTGTTCGAAGGGGACAGCGACCAGACCAACGACTACGGCGGCATGGGCTCGGACAAGTTCGTCATCCCCGCGGGCGCGGCGGGCGTGGTCAAGGACAAGTACGGCCGGGACCTGAAGCTCTTGATCTGGAACAGCCAGGACGACACCCCGGACGACAAGATCGAGTTCTTCCTGACCGTCACCAACCGGGCCCAGCTGTAGTAGCTCGTGGCCGAAAATCTCGATTGAATGGCCGGTCGTGTACTTCCACCCCGGGTGACCGCTGGGTAACTTCGCTCGGCATGGGCGATACGAGCGTGCTGATCGTAGGGACGGGCTTCGGCGGGGTCGGGACGGCGATCGAGCTCAAACGCGCCGGGTTCGACGACTTCACCATCCTGGAGAGCGCCGGCGAACCCGGCGGCGTCTGGCGGGAGAACACGTATCCCGGCGCGGGCTGCGACATCCCGTCGCCGCTGTACTCGTTCTCCTACGAGCCCAATCCCGACTGGCCGAAGCGGTTCTCGCTGCAACCGGACATCCACGAATACCTCAAGCGCGTGGTGCGCCGCTATGGCCTCGAACCGCATATCCGGTTCGGCACCCGCGTCACCGGCGCGGCCTTCGACGAGGAGCGCGGACTCTGGCGGGTGGAGACCGCGGGCGGCGAGACCTACGAAGCGAACGTCTTCGTGCCCGCCGTCGGCCAGCTTTCGCGGCCGGTCCAGCCGGACATCCCCGGCCAGGAGACCTTCGAAGGCGCCAGTTTCCACTCCGCGCGCTGGGATCACGACGTCGACCTGCGCGGTAAGAAGGTCGCGGTGATCGGCACCGGCGCGAGCGCGATCCAGTTCGTGCCCGAACTCCAGCGCCAGGCGGGCGAACTGACCGTGTTCCAGCGCACCGCGCCGTACATCATGGCCAAACGGGACACCCGCTACCGGCGCTGGCAGCAGCGGCTGTTCCGGCATCTTCCGGCCACCCAGCTGCTCGGCAGGCTCCGGATCTTCCTGCTCGCCGAATACGCGACCTACGCGATGACGAAGCATCCGTTGCTGGCCAAGGTGTTCGAACTGCGGACGGCCCAGCTGCGCCGCCGCCACATCAAGGACCCGGCACTGCGCGAGAAGCTCACCCCGGACTATCCGCTGGGCTGCAAACGGATCCTGTTCACCAACGAGTACCTGCCCGCGCTGGCGCAGCACAACGTCGCCGTGGAGACGCGGCGCATCAGCGCGATCACCCCGTCCGGCGTGCGCACCGAGGACGGCGTCGAACACGAGGCCGACGTCATCGTCTACGGAACCGGTTTCGCGGCGACGGACTTCCTCGGCGAACTCAAGGTGGAGGGGCTCGGCGGAAAGTCGCTGTCCGACGCGTGGAAGGGCGGCGCGCGGGCGTACCTCGGCATGACCGTGCCGGGTTTCCCGAACCTGTTCTGCGTCTACGGCCCCAACACGAACCTCGGCGCGGGCTCCATCATCTACATGATCGAACGGCAGGCCCGGTACATCCGCCAGGCCGTCGAACACCTCGCCAAACCGGAAGTGTCCTATATGGACGTCGTCCCGGAAGTCGAGCAACGGTACGACGACGAGATCCAGCGGCGGCTCGGGCGCAGTGTCTGGACGACCTGTGCCAGCTGGTACCGCCAGGAGAACGGCCGCGTGAGCACGAACTGGCCCGGTCTGGTCACCGAATACGACCGGCGGACGAAGACGCTCGACCTCGGCGACTACCGGACGGCGGGAGTGCGATGAACTACGACGTGCTGGTGATCGGCTCCGGCTTCGGCGGCAGCGTGACCGCGTTGCGGCTCACCGAAAAAGGCTATCGCGTCGGTGTGCTGGAGACGGGCCGCCGGTTCGCCGACGACGAGTTCGCGAAGACCTCGTGGCGGCTGCGGAAGTACCTGTGGGCACCGAAACTGGGCTGCTACGGCATCCAGCGGCTCACCCTGCTGAAGAACACGTTCGTCTTGAGCGGCGCGGGCGTCGGCGGCGGCTCGCTCGTCTACGCGAACACGCTCTACGAACCCCCGGACACCTTCTACGAAGACCCGCAGTGGGCGCACATCACCGACTGGAAGGCCGAACTCGCCCCGCAGTACGACCAGGCGAAACGGATGCTGGGCGTGGTGGAGAACCCGCTGGTCACCCCGGCCGACCAGGTGCTGCGCGAGGTCGCCGAGGACATGGGCATCGCGGACACCTACCGGCCGACCCCGGTCGGCGTCCACTTCGGCAAGCGCGACGTCGACCCGTTCTTCGGCGGCGAAGGCCCGCTGCGGAAGCCGTGCACGCACTGCGGCGAATGCATGACCGGCTGCCGGGTCGGCGCGAAGAACACGACCGTCAAGAACTACCTGTACCTGGCGGAGAAGGCGGGCGCGGAGGTCCATCCGCTGACCACCGCCGTGTCGGTCCGGCCGATCGACGGCGGTTACGCGGTCGACACCGTCCAAACAGGACGGTGGGTCCGCAAGCGCAAGCGGACCTTCACCGCTTCCGAGGTCGTGTTCGCCGCCGCTTCCCTGGGCACGCAACGGCTTCTGCATTCGCTGAAGGACTCGGGCACACTGCCAGAGCTGTCACCGCGCTTGGGCTTGCTCGCCAGGACTAACTCCGAGGCCGTGCTCGCCGCGCGGTCCCTGCGGAAGGACACCGACTTCACCCGCGGTGTCGCGATCACGTCGTCGATCCACCCCGACGCCGTCACGCACGTCGAACCGGTGCGCTATGGCAAGGGCAGCAACTTCATGGGCCTGCTGACGACGGTGCTCGTCGACGCCGAGCCGGGCAAACGCCGGTGGGTGCTGGGCGCGCGGGAACTGTGGCGGAACCGGCGGCGGCTGGTGCGGCTGCACAACCCGCGGCGCTGGTCGGAGCGGATGGTCGGGCTGCTGGTGATGCAGACGCTGAACAATTCGGTGACCACATATACGAAACGCGGCCTCTTCGGCCGCCGGATGACCACGAAACAGGGCGTCGGCGAACCGAACCCCGAGTGGATCCCGGCCGGGCACGAGGTCACGCGGCGCGTGGCGGACAAGATCGGCGGGCTGGCGCAGGGCGCGTGGACGGATCTGGCGAACATCCCGATCACCGGGCATTTCATCGGCGGCTGCGCGATCGGCGACAGCGCCGAGACCGGCGTCGTCGATCCGTACCAGCGGGTGCACGGCTACCCCGGGCTGCACATCGCCGATGGCTCGGCGATCTCGGCGAACCTCGGGGTGAACCCTTCGCTGACCATCACCGCGCAGGCGGAACGCGCGATGTCGTTGTGGCCCAACAAAGGCGAGCCCGACCCGCGGCCGCCGCTCGGCTCCCCCTACCGGCGCCTGTCCCCCGTCGCCCCGCTCAAGCCCGTCGTCCCGCCGCATGCCCCCGGCGCCCTGCGCCTCCCCCTCACCCCGCTCTGACCCCCTGCGTTCAGTCCTCTGGATGCGGTAGTTCGCCCTGCCAACTACCGCATCCAGAGGACTGAATGCGGGCAATGGAAAGGGCGGGGCACCGTCGCCCGCGCGACGACGGTGCCCCGCCCCGGTCTAGCGGGTCATCACGGGAGGCCGGCCAGGCCCGCGCTCACCGTGTTCGACCAGGCGTAGCCCTGCGAGGCGTCCCAGTTGATCGACCAGGTCATCGCGCCCCGGATCGCCGGGTACGTCGTCGAAGGCTTGAACGAGCCGCAGCTCGTGCCCTTCGCGAGGCAGTTCAGCGCGTTGACCGTGTTGCCGGGCGCCTGGTAGCCGCCGCCCGCGGCCGAACCGGAGGCCGGCAGGCCGAGACCGACCTGGTCGGCCCGCAGCCCGCTCTGCAGCTGGATGCACGCCAGCGCGGTGAGGAAGTCGACCGTGCCCTGCGAGTAGACCTTCTGGTCGCAGCCGAGCATCGAACCGCTGTTGTAGTACTGCATGTTGACGATGGTCAGGATGTCCTTGACGTTCAGCGCCAGCTTGAAGTACTCCGCCGCCGGGCTCTGCATGTCGATCGTCTGCGGCGCCATGGTGATGACCGTGCCGCCCGCCGCGTGGATGCTGCGCAGCGCCTGCGCCATGTACGTCGAGTTGACGCCGTTCTCCAGGTCGATGTCGACGCCGTCGAAGCCGTAGCTCGCGATGAGCGACTTCATGCTGTTGGAGAAGTTCGTCGCCGCGGCCGAGGAGTCGACGCGGATCGTGCCCTTCTCACCGCCGACGGAAAGGATCACCTTCTGCCCGCGTGCCTGCGCCGTCTTGATGTCGGCCTTGAACTGCGCGTCGGTGTAGCCGCCGAGCTGGCTCGACAGCCCCGAGTCGAGGGTGAAGGTGACCGCGCCCGGCGTAGCCGTCGCGTCGGCGAAGGACACCGCGATGATGTTGTACTTCGTCGGGACGTCGGCGAGCTTGAGCGCCTTCGCGCCGTTGTAGAAGTTCTGCCAGTAGCCGGTGATCACGTGCTTCGGCAGGTTCCCGGTCGGCGGGGTGCTCGTCGTGGTCGTCGGCGGGTTGCTGGTGGTGGTCGTCGGGCTCGTGGACGTCGGTGTGGTCGGGGTGGTCGGCGTCGTGGTCGGCGAGCCGCCGGGGCCGTCGAGGTTGACGTCGTCGGCGAAGTACGCGGGCTGGCCGTACCAGCCGTGCAGGTAGATCTCGACGCTCGTCGTGGACGCGCCGGTGGTGAAGCTCAGCGAGAGCTGCGACCAGCTGCCGCCACCCGGGGTCCAGGTGTTCTTGTCACCCGTCCCGGTGCCGGTGACACCGAGGTAGGTGTAGCTGCCCTGCACCCACGCCGAAAGCGTGTACGCGGTGTTGGCCTTGACCGGCACGCTCTGCGAGCAGCGGGCGTTGTCCTGACCCGCCGGGGTGGCACTGAGCGCGCGGCTGCCGGAGTGGACCGGCGTGGTGACCACCGAGGACGCGCCGGAGCAGGTCCAGCCACTCGTGGTCCCGAGTTCGAAGCCCGGATTGGTCAGGATATTGGCGGCCGAGGCGTTCCCCGAGACCGCGAAAGTCACCCCCAGGCACACGGCCAGTGACGACAGCAGGGCGAGGAACGCGTGTTTCGGCTTCACTTTCACGACTGGCCTCCACGAACGGGTGATGTCGGCCACATCAAAATGGTACAGACCAATACAACTGTCAAGGGTTCGGTTAGGGGAGGCCATACGAAAGTCGGCTCGGCGCGAGCGGCAGAATGCAGGGTCCGAGAGCACCCGAGGGCGGATTCAGGAGCGTGGGAGTGAGCGTGCAGGGCCTGCAGACAGTCGAGCAGAAGATCGCCGAAGAACTCGGTGTGCGCGAAGGGCAGGTCAAGGCGGCCGTCGACCTGCTGGACGGCGGATCGACCGTGCCGTTCATCGCCCGGTACCGCAAAGAGGTCACCGGGATGCTGGACGACACCCAGCTCCGCACCCTCGAAGAACGCCTCCGTTACCTGCGGGAACTCGGCGAGCGCAAGGTCGCGGTGCTGGAGTCGATCCGCAGCCAGGGCAAGCTGGACGAGGCGCTCGAAGCGTCGATCATGGCGGCCGACACCAAGTCCCGCCTCGAGGACATCTACCTGCCGTACAAGCCCAAGCGGCGGACGAAGGCGATGATCGCCCGCGAGGCCGGTCTGGAGCCGCTCGCCGACGGGCTGCTGAGCGACCCGAACACCGACCCGCAGGCCGCGGCCGCGGTGTTCGTCGACGCCGACAAGGGTGTGGCGGACGCGCAGGCCGCGCTGGACGGCGCCCGCGCGATCCTCGTCGAGCGCTTCGCCGAGGACGCCGACCTGATCGGCGAACTGCGCGAGAAGATGTGGGCGGAAGGTCGCCTGGCCTCGAAGGTCCGCGACGGCAAGGCCGAAGAGGGCGCGAAGTTCTCCGACTACTTCGACTTCTCCGAGCCCTACACCAAGCTTCCCTCGCACCGGATCCTCGCGATGTTCCGCGGTGAGAAGGAGGAGATCCTCGACCTCACGATGGAGTCCGAGGAGCCTTCGGAAGAGCCGAGGACCGGGCCGACCGAGTACGAGAACCGCATCGCGCACAAGTTCGGCATCTCCAACGAAGGCCGCCCGGCCGACAAGTGGCTCGGTGACACCGTCCGCTGGGCGTGGCGCACGAAGATCCTGCTGCACCTGGGCATCGACCTGCGGATGCGGCTGCGCCAGTCGGCCGAGGACGACGCCGTCCGCGTGTTCGCCGCGAACCTGCGCGACCTGCTGCTCGCCGCCCCGGCCGGCACCCGCGCCACGATGGGCCTCGACCCGGGTTTCCGCACCGGCGTCAAGGTCGCCGTCGTCGACGCCACCGGCAAGGTCGTCGGCACCCACGTGATCTACCCGCACCAGCCCGCGAACAAGTGGGACCAGTCCATCGCCGAACTCGCCGCGCTGTGCGCCCGGCACAAGGTGGACCTGATCTCGATCGGCAACGGCACCGCGTCGCGCGAAACCGACAAGCTGGCCGGTGAGCTGATCAAGAAGCACCCGGAACTCAAGCTGACCAAGGCCGTCGTTTCGGAGGCGGGCGCGTCGGTCTACTCGGCGTCGGCGTTCGCTTCGCAGGAACTGCCCGGCATGGACGTCTCGCTGCGCGGCGCGGTCTCGATCGCGCGACGGCTGCAGGACCCGCTGGCGGAACTGGTGAAGATCGACCCGAAGTCGATCGGCGTCGGGCAGTACCAGCACGACCTGTCGGAGATCTCGCTGTCGCGGTCACTCGACGCGGTGGTCGAGGACTGTGTGAACGCCGTCGGCGTGGACGTCAACACCGCGTCGGCGCCGCTGCTGACCCGCGTTTCGGGTATCACGACGACGCTGGCGGAGAACATCGTCGCACACCGTGACGAGAACGGGCCGTTCAAGACGCGCAGCGGGCTCAAGGAGGTCGCGCGGCTCGGCCCCAAGGCGTTCGAGCAGTGCGCGGGCTTCCTCCGGATCCCGGACGGCGACGACCCGCTCGACTCGTCCTCGGTGCACCCCGAGGCCTACCCGGTGGTGCGGCGGATCCTGTCCTCGACCGGCACGGACATCCGCTCGCTGATCGGCAACGCGCGGACCTTGCAGGCGCTGAAGCCCACGGAGTTCGTCGACGAAACCTTCGGTCTCCCGACGGTGACCGACATCCTCGCCGAACTCGAAAAGCCGGGCCGCGACCCGCGTCCGGCGTTCAAGACCGCGACCTTCGCCGACGGCGTCGAGAAGATCGGCGACCTCAAGCCGGGCATGCGGCTGGAAGGTGTCGTGACGAACGTGGCCGCGTTCGGCGCGTTCATCGACGTCGGCGTGCACCAGGACGGGCTCGCGCACGTCTCGGCGTTGTCGAAGAACTTCGTCAAGGACCCGCGTGAGGTCGTGAAACCGGGCGACATCGTCAAGGTGAAGGTGCTGGAGGTCGACGTGCCGCGCAAGCGGATCTCGCTGACCCTGCGCCTCGACGACGAACCCGGCAAGCCTGCTCGCGAGCAGGGCGGTGGCGGTGGCGGTCGCGACCGCGGCCAGGGCGGTCAGCGTCAAGGCGGCGGTCAGCGTGGCGGCCAGGGCGGTCGCGGCGGCGGCCGGGACCGCGGCGGCAACTCCGGTGGCGGCGGCGCCATGGCGGACGCGCTCCGGAAGGCCGGTTTCGGCAAGTAGGACTCAGAAGTCCGTGAAGGCCTCCTTCCCTACCTTGAGGGTAGGGAAGGAGGCCTTCACGGATCTTTACGGGTTCATCGCGTAGGCGCCGGAGAGGTCCCGGACGAGGGACCACACGTGGTCGAAGCGGGCCGCGTCGACGACCGGCTTCCGGATCGAAGCCAGCGCGAGCGCCTGCTGTGCCTCGGTCGAGGACGACTTCCCGTGCAGATCGATCGCGGTGAGGCTGAAGTCCTGCACCAGGATGGCGAAGATCTGGTCGACGACCTCGGTCTCGATCCCGGTGATCTCCGCCTGCTCCAGCACCAGCTGCCCGTAGACGACCAGCGTGAACAGCTCGGTCAGCGCGAGGCCGAAGTCGATGTCCTGCTGCTGCGCCTCGTCCGGGGCCGCGTCGGTGAACAGCTTCACCAGCGCCTCGGCCTGCTCGGTGAACCGCGCGACGTTCGGGATCGCGGACGCCTTGGCGTAGGCCTCACGCCAGTCGTGGAACCGCACCTTCGACAGGCCGCGCGCGGGGCCCTGGCGGAACAGGAACTCGTCGTCGGCCGCGTCGGACCGGGTCGGTACCGGCTCGTAGGCCTGCGGCGCGAACAGGTACGCGGGCACGAACTTCGCGATCAGCGCGAGGTTCACCGCCACCGTGCCTTCCAGTTTCGGCAGGCCGTCGATGTCGTTCTTGGACATCGCGAGATAGGTGTCGGCCTCGAAACCCTTGGCCGCCACCACATCCGCGACCAGGCCGATGACCTTCTGCGCCTCGGTGGTCACCTTCATCTTGGTGATCGGGTTGAACAGCAGGTACCGGCGGTCGTCCGCGTTCGCGCTGCGGAAGTAGTCCACGGCGCGGTCGGAGAACAGCTTCATCGCGACGAGCCGCGCGTACGCCTCGACGAATTCCCGGCGCACGTGCGGGAAATCGGTGACCTTCTTGCCGTAGAGCACCCGGTTGTGCGCGTGCGTGATCGCCTCGTACAGCGAGTGCGTCGACATGCCGATGCCGCCGAAGCACAGGTTGAACTTGCCGATGTTGACCGTGTTCAGCGCCGCGGAGAACGCGTCGGCGCCGACGTGCAGAATGTCCTCTTCGGACACCGGGTAGTCGTTGAGCTCGAACTCGGCGACGTACATCTGCGACGGCACGACGTTCTTCACCACGCGGTAGTTCGGGTGTTCCGAGTCCGCGTAGAAGAAGACGTACTGGTCCGGGCCCTCGACACCGTCGATACGGCCGAACACCGACACGGTCCGCGCGCAGTTCCCGTTGCCGATGTAGTACTTCGACCCGTTCGCGCGGTAACCGCCCTCGCCGTCCGGGGTGAGCACGAGGTCCGACGAGTAGATGTCGGCCCCGTGCTCCTTTTCGGACAGTCCGAACGCGGCGACGCCGCCGGCCGCGAGCGAGTCCGCCGCGCGTTTGCGGGCGGCCTCGTTCGCGCTCTGCCACACCGGGCCGAGGCCCAAGATCGTGACCTGCCAGGGATACCAATAATTCAGCCCATAGAAACCGAGGATTTCCGAGAGGGCAGCGACCCGCGCGGTGTCCCAGCGCTTGTCGGGATTCCCGTCGGCGTTGGCGCCGGGAGTGAGGAACGTCGAGAACAGGCCTTCCTTGCCCGCGAACTCGATGAAGTCCGCGTAGAAGGTCCGGTCGTGGTAGTCCTCGACGAGCTTGCGCTTGCCACGCTGTTCGAACCACTCGATGGTGGCACGCAACAGGCGACGCGTCTCCGGGTCGAACTGCTGGGGGTCGTACCCACCCGGGTTCAGCAACAACGCGGTCGCCTTTTCGCTCATGGTCACTCCTGGTCAGCCGAAGTTACTACCCGGTAACCGTAGCGCCTCGCTTCGCCGTCCGGCCACCGAACTCGATCGAAGTCACCTCCCCGTGGTCGTTCCGCAGGAAGCGTCCGGTGGGTTTGCGGGTGTCCGCGGCCGGCGCGATCGCGTCCGCGCC
Organism: Amycolatopsis sp. NPDC102389; assembly: GCF_044765885.1. Classification (NCBI taxonomy): domain Bacteria; kingdom Bacillati; phylum Actinomycetota; class Actinomycetes; order Pseudonocardiales; family Pseudonocardiaceae; genus Amycolatopsis; species Amycolatopsis sp. NPDC102389. The sequence continues at coordinate 38,644 of NZ_JBIWKX010000037.1, read as the reverse complement.
GACGAAAACGGCTTCGAACGGCGGCGGCGACGGGAAGTCCTCGATCTCGGCGACGAGCTGGGCCCAGAGCACACCGTCCCGGTCGCTGATCACGAACGTCAGGTCACCGGTCCGGTAGTGACCCAGGTACTCGGCGAGGTCCGGCTGGGGCACCGGCTGCGGGCTCGCGAGCGGAGGCAGCCCGACCAGGTGCTCCAGGCACCAATCGACGATCTCGGCGCCCAGCGCGGACCCGCCCGCGCTGTTGGTCAGCACCGTGACGGCGAAATCCTCCTCCGGCACGGTCACGAACTCCGACAGCTGCAGGTTGCTCACGTTGCCGCCGTGCCGGACCAGCCGGGCCGCGCCGTGCGTCGTGTGCAGCCAGCTCAGCCCGACCTCCTCGAACCGCAGCGCGGCCCTGCGCTGCGGCGCGCGCATGAGGTCACGGGTGGCTTCGCTGATCGGCGGCTCGCCCTCGGCCTCGCCGGTCAGGAAGAACCGCGCCCACTTCAGCTGGTCGCCCGCCGTCGACCACAGCCCGCCGCTCGCGCTGTCCGCGCGGGTCAAGCCCACGGTGTGTTCGACGGCCGGTTCGCCGTCACGCAGCACATGCCCGACGGCGTGACGGCGGGTGAGCACTTCCCACGGCAGGTAATACGACTCGGTCATGCCGAGCGGTTCGAGCAGCCGGGTGCGGACGACGTCCTCGAAGGGTTCGCCCGCCCCCACCTCGACGACCCGCCCGGCCAGCTGGAACCCGGCGTTGCAGTAGGAGAAGACCTCGCCGGGGGCGAAGTTCTGCGGCAGGTCGCCGAACTTCGCGATCGCGAGGGCCAGCGCGTCGTCACCCCACCCGGTGGTGAAGTCCACGTCGCCGAGGAACCCGGCGGAATGCGTGAGCAGATGGCGCAGGGTCACCGTCTTCCGTGCCACCGGATCCGCCAGCGGGAGCTCGGGGAGGTACTCGACGACCGGCCTGTCCAGGTCCAGCACGCCGTCTTCGACCAGCGTCAGCACGGCGGCCGCGGCGAAGGTCTTGCTGGTGGAGCCGATCATGAACAACGTGCCGGGATCGACCGGGAGCCCGGTGTCCACACTGGACACTCCGGTGGCGAACACCGACTCCATGCCCCGGTACGTCACCCCCACCACGGCTCCGGGGACGCTCGCGCGACGCGCCTCCTCGTCGAGCACCCCTTGTAGTTCCTGAACGTCCGACACCCGTGTCCCCTTTCGTCCGGTCAGGCCAACGTTTCACCGCGACGCCGCGCGCGGCTTGTCCGAACCGACGAACATCGGCGGGCCGGTGCGGGCGATATCACGTAGCCGGGGAGATCACGACCCAGTACACTGGGCTTGCGGTCCGCTCAGTTCTGCCTCGGGCCGCGTTTCGTTGTCGAAGACCACGCGCCGCGGCCCCCGAGGTCTGCGCCGGGCAGGACAACCCTTTCTATCCTTACGGAGATACCAGGGCGCCCCGCGCCCACACGCTTATGAGCACACCTACTTTCACCGAACTCGGCCTGCCCAAGACCCTCGTGGACTCGCTCGCCGAGCAGGGCGTCACCAGCCCGTTCCCGATCCAGGCCGCCACGCTGCCGCATTCGCTGGCCGGCCGCGACGTCCTCGGCCGCGGCCGCACCGGCTCCGGCAAGACCTACGGCTTCGTGCTGCCCGTCCTCGCCCGGCTCGCCGACGGCCCGACCCGGCGCCGCCCCGGCCGCCCGCGCGCGCTGGTCCTGGCGCCGACCCGCGAGCTGGCGACCCAGATCGAGGCGTCGTTCCTGCCGCTGGCCAAGCCGCTCGGCCTCAAGGTCACCACGATCTTCGGTGGCGTCAGCCCCAACCCGCAGATCACCCGGCTGCGTGACGGAGTCGACATCGTCGTCGCCTGCCCCGGCAGGCTCGCCGACCACATGCGTTCGGGCGAGGCGAAGCTCGACCACGTCGAGATCACCGTGCTGGACGAGGCCGACCACATGGCCGACCTCGGCTTCCTGCCCGACGTCCGGCGCATCATGGCCGAGACCCCGGAGCGCGGGCAGCGGCTGCTGTTCTCCGCGACCCTCGACGCGGGCGTCGACGTGCTGGTCAAGCGCTTCATGCACGACCCGGTGACGCACAGCGTCGACTCGGCCCAGTCGCCGGTCTCGACCATGAAGCACCACGTGCTGCACCTGGAGGAGACCCACCGGTTGCCGGTGCTGATCGACCTCACCGCCGCCCCGGGCCGCACGCTGGTCTTCACCCGCACGAAGCACCGCGCCAAGCAGCTGACGCGCAAGCTCATGGCCTCCGGCGTGCCGGCGGTCGAGCTGCACGGCAACCTCGGCCAGACCGCGCGGACGCGCAACCTGGAGGCGTTCGCGTCGGGCGCGGCGAAGACGCTGGTCGCGACCGACATCGCCGCTCGCGGTATCCACGTCGACGACGTCACGCTGGTCATCCACGCCGACCCGCCGGTCGAGCACAAGGCGTACCTGCACCGGTCCGGCCGGACCGCGCGGGCCGGGGCGTCCGGCACCGTCGTCACGCTGATGACCGACGCTCAGGTCGGCGACGTTCGCGACCTCACCCGCAAGGCGGGTATCAAGCCGACCACGACGCAGCTCGGCCCCGGCCACCCGCTGCTGTCGGAGCTGGCGCCCGGTGAGCGTTCGTTCACCGCGTCGCCGCGGCGGCCGATCGTGGACACGCGGCCGAAGCGGGTCAGTGCCAGCGGTGAAGCCATCCCGGGCAAGGGCGAAGACGAAGACCGTCCGGCGAGTGGTGGACGTGGCGGCCGCGGTGGACGCGGCCGAGGCCCCTCCGCCGGCGGCCGTGGCGCTTCCGGTGGCGGCCGTCGCAGCGGCTCTTCCGACGGGCGTTCGCGCCAGCCTCGCTCCGAGGGCGACCGTCGCGGCGCTTCCGCTGGTCAAGGCCGTCGCGCGGCCGAAAGCACCGGACGTCGCGAAGGCGCGCCCAAGGGTGGCGGCCAGGCCCGTCGCGGTTCCGCCGAGTCGCAGCCGCGCCGCGGTTCCGGTGCCGCCAAGTCGCAGTCCTCGCGGAACCAGTCCGGCGGTGCTCCGGCCCGTCGCGGCGGTGCCGCCGCGTTCTCCTCGGGGACCCGGGCCGGCTCGCGCCGCTCGCGCTAGCCTCTCCGGCTTCCTTCACGCGAGTTACGCCTCTGAACACGCGAGTTACGCCTCTAGTCACGCGAGTTACGCCTTCCGTCCCAGCACGGCCGGCCCGACTCAGCGTGCTTGGAGGCGTAACTCGCGTGTTCGAGTGCGTAACTCGCGTGATTGGGGGCGTAACTCGCGTGATCGGGGGCGGATCACGCGTGTCGGGCGGCGGCGCGGGCTTCAGCGGCCGCGCGACGCTCTTCGAAGCGCGAAGCTTGCGTATCGAGGGCCTTCAGGAACTGGTCGAGTTCGTCCCGCGCCTTCTCCCCCACCTCGCCGAGCCCTTCGAGCTCGAAGATCTTCCACTGGCGCAGCAACGGCCAGATCACCTCGTCGTGGTGGATCCGCAGGTCGTAGATGCCCGCCTTCGCGATCAACGCGGCCTTCCGCACGAAGCTCGGGATCACCGCGCCCGGCATCGCGAACCGGACGACCTCGTCGGTGATGGCGCGCATCATCGCGTCGGGGGAAAGCTCCAGCGACGCCTGCACCAGGTTCCGGTAGAAGAGCATGTGCAGGTTCTCGTCCATCGCGACCCGCGCGAGCAGCTTCTCGCACAGCGGATCCTGCGTGTACTTCCCGGTGTTGCGGTGTGAGATCCGGGTCGCCAGCTCCTGGAACGACACGTACGCGAAGACGTTCAGCAGCGGCTTGTCGCCGCTGTCGTAGCCGGCCTCCATGGTCTGCATCCGCATGCGCTCCAGCTCGACCGGATCGACCGCGCGCGTCACCAGCAGATAGTCGCGGATGCAGATGCCGTGGCGGCCCTCCTCCGCCGTCCAGCGGTGCACCCAGGTGCCCCACGCGCCGTCGCGGCCGAAGGCGCGCTCGATCTCGCGGTGGTAGCTCGGCAGGTTGTCCTCGGTGAGGAGGTTGACCTCCAGGGACGTCCGCGCGATCGGCGACACCCGCGACTGCTCGGGATCCCACGCCTCGCCGCCGAGGTCGGCGAAGTTCCGGCCCTCGTCCCACGGCACGTACTCGTGCGGCATCCATTCCTTGGCGACCGAGAGATGCCGGTTGAGGTTCTCCTCGACCGTCCCCTCGAGCTCGAGCATCAGCCGGGTGGTTTCGGGGACCGCCATGCGTCTCGTCCTTCCGGGACAACGGAAAACGCCTACCTACGACACCGTAACTTACGGTGTCGTAGGTTTGCCACCTCCGGAAGGTGAACGCTAAAGCGAGGCCGTCAGCCCCCGTGCCCGCAGGACCGACCGTTCGAGCGGGCGGAACACCAGCAGCTCGATGCCGACGCCGACCAGCAGGATCAGGAAGATCGCCGAGATCACGCCTTCCATGCTGTTGAACGACGAGCCCTCGTTGAGGTACGCGCCGAGGCCCTTGCCCAGCGCCGGCGACAGCGCGATCAATTCGGCGGCCATCAGCGAACGCCACGAAAACGCCCACCCCTGCTTGAGCCCGGCCAGGAAACCGGGCAACGCGGCGGGCAGCAGGATGTGCCGCGCCGACGAAAGCCGGTTCGCCCCCATCACCTGTCCGACGCGCGGCAGGATCGGTGGGATCTGGTCGATGCCCGAGACTAGACCGTTCGCGATCGAAGGCACCGAACCCAGCAGCACCACGAAGTAGATCGAAGCGTCGTTCAGCCCGAACCACAGGATCGCCGCCGGCACCCAGGCGACCGACGGAAGGCTTTGCAGCCCGGTCAGAAACGGCCCGACCGCGGCGCGCACGATCCGGACCTTCGCCACCAGCAGCCCGAGCGGGGTCCCGATGACCACGCCGATCAGGAAGCCCAGCGCGGCCCGGTGCACCGACGTCCAGACGAATTCGAAGATCTCACCGTCGACGGTGATGCCGACGAGTTCGTCCCACACCGCGAGCGGCGACGGGAGCATGGCCTCCGGCCAGAACGCGGCCGCCCACAAGGCCTGCCACAGCGCGATCAGCAACGCCAGGAAGACCACCGGCGGCACGAAGCCGCGCAGGAACCGCTTTCCCCGGCTTTCCCGGCGTTCCCCGGTGGGGGTGTCGAGCGAGTCGAGGCCCGCTCCGACGGCTTCGTCCGCCGCTGTTTCGGGGCGGTCAAGCCGCGGCATGGGTACTGATCACCTCCCGGAGATGGCCGGTGATCTCCAAGGTGAGCTCTTCGGCGTCGGAAGCCTGCACGTCGCGCCATTCCCGCACGACCCGGCCGGGCCGCGACGAAAGCAGCACGACCCGCTGGCCCAGCCGGACGGCTTCGCGGACGTCGTGGGTCACGAACAGCACCGAGGTGCCGGTGCTGCGGTAGACGCGCAGCAGTTCACCCTGCAGGACGTCGCGGGTGATGGCGTCGAGCGCGGCGAACGGCTCGTCCATCAGCAGCAGCGACTGCTCCGGGTCACCGCCGACGCGCAGGGTCGCGGCCAGGGCCCTGGCGAGCGCGACGCGCTGCCGCATCCCGCCGGACAGCTCGTGCGGCCGCTTGTCGCCCGCGCCGCCGAGGCGGACGAGTTCGAGCAGTTCGGCCGCCTTCTCGCGGCGCTCGGCCCGGCCGAAACCGGCGAGCCGCAGCGGCAGTTCCACGTTGCGGGCCGCGGTCAGCCACGGCATCAGCGCGGCTTCCTGGAACATGACCGCGGGCCGGGAGGTCTCGAGGGTGATCGAGCCCGACGTCGGCCGGTCGAGACCGGCGACCAGGTTCAGCAGCGTGCTCTTGCCACAGCCGGAGGCGCCGAGGAGACAGACGAACTCGCCGGGGGCGACCGTCAGGTCCATCCCGTCGAGGGCCACGACGGCGCGGCCGGTCGGCCCGAACGCCTTCCGGACCCCGTCGAGGCGCACGGCGACACCGGTGGACAGGCCGGGCTCCAAGGTGGTCGTCATCGCTGATCCCCTCCGGTCACTTCGTCAGCCCGGGCGCGTTCACGCCGGGCTTGCCCTGCTCTTCGAGCACGGCGTTGAGCGGGCCGAAATCGGCGAACCCCTTGAGGTCCACCGCGGACTTCACCACGCCCGCGGTCACCGAGTCCTGCGCGAGCTGGGTGAAGGTCGACGCCACCGGGTCGATGCCGAGTTCGATGCCGGAGAACGCGCGGTCGAGCACGGCCTCGCTCAGTGTGCTGCCCGCGAGCGCCTTGAGTTCTCCGTTGACCACCTTCTTCGCCTCGGCGGGGTTGGTCTTCGCCCAGTCGATCGCGGCGAGTTCACCCTTGAGGATGGCGGTGACGGTCTCCGGGTGCTGCTGCAGGAACTCGCTGCGGACGATCACGACCGTGGTCGGGAACTTGCCTTCCGGCCACAGGTTCTTCTCGTCCACGAGGACCTTCGCGCCCGCGTCCAGCACGAGCCGCGACGACCACGGCTCCGGCAGCCAGCCGCCGTCGAGTTCGCCCTTCTTGAAGGCGTCGAACGTCTTCGGGTTGTCGAGGTTGGTGACCTTGACGTCGGCCAGCTTTTTCTCGGCGACGAACTTCTTGAGCGCGACGTCCTGGGTGTTCGCCAGCGACGGCGTCGCGATGTTCTTGCCGGTGAGCTGCTCGGGCGCGGCGATCTCGGGCTTCACGACCAGCTGCGCGCCGCCGGTGACCGCGCCGGAGACCAGCTGGATGGCGCCCTTGGACTTGGTGAAGGCGTTGATCGCGGGCCCGGAGCCGATGAAGGCTACGTCGAGCGAGTTGCCGAGCAGCGCGTTGACCTCTTCGGGGCCGGCGTTGAACGTCTGCGTGGTGAGCTTCGTCGAGCCGAGTTCCTTGGCGAAGAAGCCGTTCTTGGCCCCGATGAGCGCCGGGGCGTGCGTCACGTTGGGGAAGTACCCGACGCGCACTTCGGCCGCGGCACCCTGGCTCTTCTGCTCCGCCGGAGCGGCGCCGCTGTCCGCGCGTGAACACCCCGCGATCCCACTGGCCAGAGTCAGGGCGGCGAAGGCCGCGGCCAGCGAACGGGCTTTGTGGTGGGTGCGCACGGGAGGTCGCCTTTCGGAGGATACGACTCGGCTCGGGTGGTGGCGCGAGAGTCGCATGTTCACCCACGTGCCTGCATCGCCATCCGAATGACGGGAAAGATGCTGAGAATCCTTGACACCTGGCGGAACTGCTGTTCCACATTTCAAGACCGGTGTAACGGTTCAGGCCGAACGGGCGAATCACGCTTAGTGGTGACGCACCCTCGGACCGTCGCGATGGCGGGCGTGCTGACCGCCGGGATCGGCATGGGCGTCGTCGCGTCGACGCTCAAGATCGCCGACGGCACGCACTCCGTGCTCGACATCACCCTCTCGGCCACGACGGGGTTCCTCTTCCTCCTCGCCGGCGCCGTCGCGCACGTGCGCCGGGCCTCGAATCCCATCGGCCTGCTCATCGCGCTGGCCGGGCTCGCGTTGTTCGCCGAGGATCTGCAATTCGCCGGTGACGCCGTCACGCACACCGTCGGACTGGCGCTGGCGGCCGCGTCCAGCCCGGTGATCGCACATCTCGTGCTTGCCTTCCCCCACGGGAGACTCGGGTCACGCTGGGAACGAGCGCTCGCCTTCTCCGCGTACGCCGTGGTGTTCGGGTCGGCCGTTCTCGGCCTGCTGGTCAACGACGATCCGAAGAACCTCGCCGCGGTCGCCGCGTCGCCGGAGGCCGAACAGCTGGTCAAACGGCTGCTGGAGCTGGTCGGCGCGCTGATCGGCGGCGGGGTCGTGGTGGTGCTGCTCTACCGCTGGCTCACCGGACGGCTTCCGCAGCGGCGGCTGCTCTCCCCCGTCCTCGCGATCGCCGTGGTCGGCGCGGTGAGCACGACGGTCGGCAGCGCGCTCGGCTCCGGGCACCCGTTCTCCGAACCGCTGCTGGACGTCTACCGGATCTCGTTCTGCCTGTGGCCGCTGACGTTCCTGATCGGGGTGCTGCGGGCGCGGGTCGGCAACGCGGAGATGATCCGGCTCCTGCTGGAACGCGACGGCTCCGGGCTGGCCGCGCTCGTGCAGGACGACGAGGTGTGGAAGGACAGCCGGTCGATCGACGCGCTCAACGCCGCGGCCGGACTGGTGCTGGACAACCAGCGGCTGGCCGCGGAACTGGAGGAGCGTCTCGTCGAGGTCCAGGCCTCCCGCGCCCGCATCGTCGCCGCCGCGGACGACGAGCGCAGGCGGGTCGAGCGGGACCTGCACGACGGGGCACAGCAACGCCTGGTCAGTGTCGTGCTGCTGCTGCGGATGGCGGAACGACGGCTCGGGGACGACCTCACCCCCGCCGTCGCGACCCTGCTGAGCGGCACGATCGACGAATTGCAGGCCACCGTCACCGAACTGCGCGAACTCGCGCGCGGGCTCCGGCCGCCGATCCTCACCGAGGCCGGGCTGATCCCCGCGGTGCGGTCGCTGCTGGACCGGGTGCCGATCGCCGTCGACCTCGCGGGGGCGGACGTGCCCCGGCTGAGCGGCGCTGTCGAGGCGACGGCCTACTTCGTCGTCTCGGAAGCGGTCACCAATGCCTTGAAACACGCGCGGGCCCAGCAGGTCCGGGTACGCATCCGCGTCGAGGCGGACGGCCTGCGGGTGGACGTCCACGACGACGGAACCGGCACGGCCGATATCGACGGCGGCTCCGGGCTGCACGGCCTTCGTGACCGGGTCCGCGCGCTCGGCGGCGAACTGACCGTCGCGAGCGAACCCGGTTCGGGCACCACGGTTTCGGCCGTCATCCCGCTGGACGGCTAGGCGAGCCCGCGGATCGCGCGCGCGGGCGGCCGCACCCCCTGGATCGACGCGACCATCTCCAGTACCTGCCGCGTGCGCCGCACTTCGTGAACCCGGAACACCTTCGCCCCTTCGGCCACCGCCCAGGCGGTCGCGGCGAGGGTGCCATCGACGCGATCCGCGAGTTCCACGCCGAGCGTCTCCCCGACGAAGTCCTTATTGGACAGTGCCATCAGCACGGGCCAGCCGGTGTCCGCCAGCTCCCGCGCGTGCCGCAGCAGCGCCAGGCTGTGCCACGTGTTCTTGCCGAAGTCGTGCGTCGGGTCGATCAGCACCCCTTCACGCGGGACACCGAGCGCCACGACGGCTTCGGCGTGGGCCGTCGTCTCCTCGACGACGTCCGCGACGATGTCCGGGTATCGCACCCGGAACGGGCGGGTGCGCGGGACGGCGTTCCCGGTGTGCGAGCAGACGTAGCCGGTGCCGAACTCCGCGGCGACTTCGGCCAGTTTCGGATCGGCTCCCGCCCAGGTGTCGTTGATCAGGTCCGCGCCCGCCTCCGCCGCGCGCCTGCCCACTTCGTGGCGCCAGGTGTCGACGCTGATCACCAGGTCGGGGTGCAGTTCGCGGATCCGCTCGACGAACGGGACCACCCGTCGGATCTCTTCCTCGACATCGACGTCCGCGCCGGGGCCGGCTTTGACCCCGCCGATGTCCACGATGTCGGCGCCGTCCGCCACGGCCCCGGCGACGGCGGCGAGGGCGTCCGGATCCGAGAAGGTCGCACCCTTGTCGTAGAAGGAATCGGGGGTCCGGTTGACGATCGCCATGACCAGGGCACGGTCCCGGACGACGCGGCGCCCGCGGAAGGTCAGCTCGTTCACGCACCGATCGTAAGCGAGCGGACGCCACACCGGAGAGTGCCGCCCAGCGGGACCGTCCCGGGGACCGGGAGCGCCCATTCGGGTGGCGTATCTGATATATGACGTAAGAGATCGGATCTCTCTTGACTCGTCGGCGAAGACCCCGGTAGACGTTGTTCAGCCGGGATGGCGACGGACGGCGGATCGGCATCCCGGCCACTCACTCCCCCGGTTTACCGGCGCAGGAAGGACCTCGAATGTCACCGGATCCTCTTCGCGCGGCCCGGCTTTCGCGGCGCACCGTACTGGCGGGAACCGCGGGCGCCCTCGGCGCGCTCACCCTGCCCGGTGTGGCCGCCGCGGCCCCGGTGGACTGGTCGCGGGCGATCGTCGACTCGACGATGAAGCGGTTCACCCCGGCCACCCTCGGCGGCTGGGGCTACACGCGCGGCCTCTACCTCTACGGCCAGTACCTGGTGTACCGGCGCACCGGCGAGAAGTCCTACCTCGACTACATCCTCGCCTGGTACGACCGGTTCGTCACCGAAAGCGGGATCTCGAACGGTTTCACCAACCTGGACGCGATGCGCTCAGGGCAGATGTTCCCCTTGCTGTACACCGAAACCGGGCAGGCGAAGTACAAGACCGCGGCGGAGCAGCTGCGCGGCCGTTTCCCGTCCTATCCCCGGACGTCCGACGGCGGGATGTTCCACGCCACGAGCAAGGTCGGGCAGCTGTGGGCGGACGGCGTGTACATGGCGCAGCCGTTCCTCGCCCTGTACGGCAAGACCTTCGGAGATGCCGCGTACTGCTACGAAGAGGCCGCGAAGAACGTCAGCGTTTACTTCGACCACCTCAAAGAACCCGCCAAGGGCCTGCTGTACCACGCCTACGACGAAGACGGCTCGGAAGCGTGGGCTTCGGGCCCCGGACGGCATTCGAAACACCACTGGGGCCGGGCGATCGGCTGGCTCGGGATGACGGCGATCGACCTCCTCGAAATCCTCCCCCGCGACCATCCGCGACGCCGGCGCCTCGTCGACGTCGTCAAGTTCCTCGCGGCCGGCTACACCCGCTGGCAGGACCGGGCTTCCGGCCGCTGGTTCCAGGTCGTCGACCGGGGCGGCGACAAGGACAACTGGCTGGAGACCTCGGCTTCGGCGATGTACACGTTCCTGCTCTCCCGCGCGGTGGAACGCGGCTACGTCGGCCCGGAGTACGGACCTGTGGCCGCGAAGGGCCACCGCGGCGTCTTGTCCCAGGTTTCGACCGGTCCCGACGGATTGACCGATATCGCGAATATTTCCGAGGGCACGAATGTCGGCGACACGGCGTATTACTACGCGCGTAAACGCAACACCAACGATTTCCACGGTCTCGGCGCGTTCCTCATCATGAATGAGCAACTCGCCCACTGAGGTCGCCGCACCGGCCGAAGGGCGCCTTCCCCGCTTCCGACCTGGGGAAAGCGCCCTTCGGCCGTTTTCCGGGCGGGTGCCGGGTATTGACGGGAGGCGCTAACATCGCGTGCTGCGACGCCCACTCCCAGGAGGGACGACCGGATGCGCGAGACGCCGCCCCCGGCTTCTTATACCCGGCTCGAACTCGGTGACACCGCCACGATCCCGGTCGGTGTGACCGTTTCCCCGCATATCTCACTGGTTTCGATGCTCGTCGAGGTCGTCGGGGGGTACGACCGCGGCCTGCCCGCCGCCTGGCGTCGTCAGGTGGGCTCGGCGATCCCCGAGCAGGGATACCGCGCGGCGAGCGCGCTCGCCCGCCGCGGCACCTCGGTGCAGCCGGACTTCATCGTCCCGATCAGTCCCGGTGAGGACTCTTCCGCCGCCGCCCAGGCGGAAATGCTGCGCGAACTGCCGGAAGCCGACGTCCTGAAAGGCCTCGAAGAGGTCTTCGGCGACCGGCTGCCCGCGCAGTGGCGGCAGGCCGCCGACCATCCGAGACGCTGGGTCGCCTCGCTCGCGGACGCCTTCATCGCGACCAGGCTGGCGACCGAGAAGCTCTGGACCAAGGCCCGTCCCCTGCTCGACCGCGAGATCGAACGCATCGGTGTCGCCTCCGTCCGCGGCGGGACCGACGCGGTACTCGGCCTGCTGCGGCCCCATTTCCGGTTCAGCAACGGCTGTCTTCTGCTGCCCGACGCCGAACCGGCGCGGTACACCACCCGCGGCCGCAAGCTGATCCTCGTCCCGATGCTCGCGGGCAGCCGCTCGGTGGTGTCCAACTTCGACGAAGAGGACGCCATCTGGATCGGCTACCCGCTGCCGGGGCTCGACGGCCTGCTCGACAACGGCAGGCCCGAACCGGCCCCCGGGGTCGACGGGCTCGACCTGGTGGTCGGCGCCCATCGCGCGAAACTGTTGCGGCACTTGGGAAAGCCCGCCCGGATGGGCGAGATCGCGAATCTGCTCTCCTGCGCCGCGAGCACCGCGACCTACCACTGCGAACAGCTCGTTTCGGCGGGTTTGATCCAGCGGCACCGCGAGGGTCAAGTCGTGCTCGTGGTCCGGACTCCCCGCGGCGACGCGCTGGTGGACCTGCTCTCCTGACCCGATGCGGTGGTGGGCTGAAAGCGCCCTTCACCGCATCAGATGCGACGAAAGCGTCCTTCACCGCGTCAGACGAGGTGAAGGACGCTTTCAGCCCACTAGACCCGCTGCAGCCCCGGCTTCCCCGCCTCGACGACGTAGGACCGGTCCGCCGCCAGGGTCACCTTCGAGAAGTCGTACTCCGTGGTGTTCGAAACCGTCATGAAATCCGCCCGCATCTGCGTTTGCGACGCCGTCACCCGGACATAGCCGCGCTTTCCCCGGCAGTACTTGATGTGCGGGTTGTTCGAGAGCCACGTCGACGACGGGTCGGTCGCGGTGTCGCTGTTGCTCGTGACCGAAGTCGTCACGAGTTCCGAACCGAACACCGGGTCGCTGTGGTTGAAGTAGTCGCGGCGCAGATCGGCCGCCCAGTGCCGGTGGACGTCGCCGGTCAGCACGATCGGGTTCGGCACCTTGCGGTCCACGATGCCCTTGGCGATCCGGTCGCGCGAGGCCTCGTAACCCTGCCAGGAGTCGGGGCTCTCACACGTCGCCTTGTTGCCGTCGCCGTCACGGGTGGCGAAGAAGACCTGCTGGCCGAGGAAGTCCCACTTCGCCGGAGCCGTCTCCAGCGCCTTCAGCAGCCACGCTTCTTGCGTGGTGCCGAGAATGCTGCGCGACGTCGACCGCATGTCCGTGCACGCCGGTCCCGCCGAACCGGACGGGTCGGGCACCTGCGCGTTGCGGTACTGACGGGTGTCGAGCATGTGGAACCGGGCGAGGTTCCCCCACGCGAACTGCCGGTACAGCCGGATCGTCGAGCCGCTCGGCTTGGCGGTGGACCGGATCGGCATGTTCTCGTAGAACGCCTGGAAGCCGGCGGCCTTGCGCTCGGCCGTCGCGGGACTGGTGGTGCCGTTCCAGTTGTTCATCACCTCGTGGTCGTCGAAGACCACGATCCACGGCGCCATCGCGTGCGCGTTCTGCAGGTCGGCGTCGGTCTTGTGCTGGGCGTGCCGGGCGCGGTACTGGGCGAGGGTCGTCACGTCCTCGCTGAAGGCCAGTCTGCGCGGGTTCAGCTCGGCGGCGGCGCGGCCGGACTTCCGCTCGTACATGTAGTCGCCGAGGAACAGCACCAGTTCCGGGTTGTCGGCGAGCATGCCCTTGTACGAGTGGTACCAGCCTTCCTCCCAGTGCTGGCAGGAGGAGAAGCAGTACTTCAGCTGATTCACCGCGGCACCGGCCGCGGGTGCGGTCCGGGTCCGGCCGACCGGCGAGATGTAGCCGCTGGTCTTGAACCGGTAGAAGTACTCGCGGCCCGGCTGGAGCCCGACCGGCTCGATGTGCACGCTGTGCCCGGAGGCGCGGGTCGCGGTCGCGTTGCCGCTCTGGACGACCGAGGAGAACGCCTGGTCGTTCGCGATTTCCCAGTCCACTGTGTACGAAGCGTCCGGCATTCCGCCGAAACCGTCGGGGTTCAGCGGGGCGGGAGCGAGCCGCGTCCACAGGACGACGCTGTCCGGCAGCGGGTCGCCCGAGGCGACACCGAGCTGGAACGGATCATGGATGGCGGGCGCCGCCGCCAGCGTTCTGGCGTTCGCCCACGAAGGCACCGTCGACGATATCGCCGCCGCCGAAACCGCCGCGGCTCCACCGAGGAGTACCGCCCGCCGATTCACCTGGCCCATGAAAATTCAACCTTTCGAAGTGGGGAAAGAACGGGGAGGGATTTCACGCGGCGTAATCGGTGATGCCGCCACTGCAGGCTTCGAGCGTCGGATTGGCGGCGGCGTTGGCGACGCAGACCTTGTAATAGACCCAAGATCCCTTCGCGACCGGCACGGCCTTGTCGACGTGGGTGCCGTTGCCACCGGAGGCCCAGACGTAGAACGGGCCCGCGCCGCCCTTCAGCCAGTAGGCGACCACGGCGGACTTGCCGTCGGCGTCCTTGTCGTAGACGAGGAAATGAGCATCCGATGAACGGAACTGCCCCTCACCCGCGCAGACGCCGGTGGAACATTCGGCGCTGCCGGAACCGACTCCGCAGTCGGGTGCGATCCGCTGATCGGATCCGGTGTAGACGTAGCCGTCCGAGATGTAACCGCCGAGCGCGGGAACGTAGTCCCACAACGTCGTGGTCCCCAGCGGGCCGGCGACCGAGGTCCCGATCGTCTGGCAGTCGATGGTCACCGTGGCGCCGTTGGCCACCGTGCGCACCGCCGTCGAGGTGGTGCTCGGGGCGCGGCGGACGTTCAGCGGGTCACCCGCCGTCTTCACGGTCCCGGTGGCCGCGGCCAGTGCGGGAGTGGCTCCGGCGAGGCCCAAGGCGCCCGCCGTCACCAGCACGAGAAAGAAACCGGCGAGCCGCCGGACACTTGAACGCTTCATGGCTTCAGCGTCGAGGGGCGTCGTACACATCACGTACAAACCGGACGGCCGTCTGCACATGCATGCGAATGGATCTAGCCAACCATGGCGGGACGGCAATATTATCGGCGGATATGGGGCTCCTGCCGTATTGGCGGTTTAGGTGACTATTCTCGGGTTTCGCGTTCTCGGTCCGCTCGAAGTGGCGGTGGACGGGCAGGTGGTGCCGCTCGGCGGCCCCAAACCACGTCTGCTTCTGGCGGCTCTCCTGCTCCAGCCCAACGTCGTCGTCTCCACCGAACTGCTGATCGAGGTCCTGTGGCCTTCGTCGGCTCCCCGTTCGGCGGCCGCGAACATCCGCACCTACGTCCATTCACTCCGCAAACGCCTCGCCGACCACGACCCCGGGCTCGGGGAACGCATCGGGAGCCGGGCGTCCGGATACATCCTCAAGGCCACGCCCGAAGAGATCGACCACATCCGCTTCGGCGAGCTGGCCGCCCGCGCGCAGGACGCGCTCAGCCGCGGCGAAGCCGAATCAGCTCTCGACCTGCTGGATCAAGCCGAAGCACTGTGGCGCGGCGAAGTACTCGAAGGCCTCCCCCACGACCACGGCTGGGGCGCGACGGTGGCCCGCCTGTCGGAATTGCGGCTGGCGGTCCAGGAACAGCGGCTGCGGGCGAGGATCGAACTCGGCCGGACCGCCGAAGCCGTCGCCGAACTGCGCGGCCTGGTCACCGAGCATCCGCTGCGCGAGGAGCTCTGGCAGCAGCTGATCGTCGCGTTGCGGGCCGACGGGCGCACGACCGACGCGATCGAGGCCTACGAAACGGCCGAGAAGGTGCTGGCCGACGAACTCGGCACCGAACCGGGCCCGCGGCTGAGGGAGCTGCGGGCCTCGCTGATCGTGGCACCGCGGGTGAGCTCGGACCCGGTGGCCGCCGCCCTCGCCCGACCGATGGCGCCGGTCTGCCAACTTCCGCTGGACCTGCCCGATTTCACCGGCCGCGACGACGTGGTCGCCGAACTCGTCGGCCTCTTCCGCGAGCGCCGTGAGCAGGGAAAACCGGCGATCGCGGTGCTTTCCGGGGCGCCGGGGATCGGCAAGTCCTCCGTCGCGATCCGGGTGGCGCACGCGGTCCGGGACGAGTTCCCGGACGGCCAGCTGCACGTCGACCTCGCCGGGACGTCGTCCTCGCCCCGGCCCCCGATGACCGTGCTCGCCGAGCTGCTCCGCGCGCTGGGCGTCCCCGACGCGGGTCTGCCGCGCGATCTTCCCGAACGCGCGGCGCTGCTGCGGTCCCGGCTGACGACCCTGCGGATGTGCGTCGTCCTCGACGACGCCGGCAGCGCGGCGCAGGTCCGCCCGCTGCTGCCCGGCGCCGGCTCCTGCGCGGTGCTGATCACCAGCCGGATCCGGCTGCCGGATCTGGCCGGGGCCACCCCGGTCGACGTCGAGCTCCTGCCCGAAGCCGAGGCCGCGAAGCTGCTCGAAGGCATCGTCGGTACCGAGAGGGTCGCCGCGGAGCCGGAGTCCGCGGCCGCGATCCTGCGTCACTGCGGGTACCTGCCGCTGGCGATCCGGGTCGCCGGGGCGAAGCTGACCCATCGGCCCGGCTGGACGCTGCGCGTGCTGGCGGACCGGCTGCGGGACGAAAGACGAAGATTGGACGAACTCCGCGTCGGCGATCTCGCCGTCCGCGCCAGTGTCACGCTCAGCTACGACCTCCTGCCCATGTCGGCGGCGACGGCGTTCCGCGGCCTCGGCGGGCTCGGCTCGGTCCAGTTCCCCGGCTGGGTGGTCGCGGCCCTGCTCGGCCGCGAGCACGGGGACGACGTCCTCGATGTGCTGGTGGACGCCCATCTGGTCGAACTCGGCGGCTCGGACACCACCGGCGAGCCTCGCTACCGCCTGCACGACCTGCTGCGGTGTTACGCCCTCGAACTCCGCGCGCAGGACGTCCCGGCGAAGGCGCACGACGCCACGAAACGGGTGCTGGAGGGCTATCTCGCGCTCGCGGTCGAGGCCGCGGATCGGATGCCGATCCACTTCTTCGGCCTCTACCGGGACGACACCGCGGCCCAGCCCGCTCTCCCCCGGGGGACCGCCCACCTCATCGAGGATCCGGCCGCGTGGTTCGCCGCCGAACGGCACACCTGTGTCGCCGCCGTCTCGCTGGCCGCCGACCTCGGCTTCGACGCGCTGGCCTGGCGTCTCGCCGCCGCGCTGGCGCCGTATTTCGACCAGCGCGGTCACCAGGACGACTGGCTGCACACGCACGCCGTCGCGCTGGCCGCCGCCCGCCGGTCCGGCGAGATCCGCGGCGAGGCGATCATCCAGCGCAACCTCGGGCAGATCCAGCTGTACCAGGACAGTTACGCCGAAGCCCTCGTCGCGTTCGAGCAGTCGCAACTCCTGTTCGACAAGGTCGGCGACGCGCGAGGCGCGGCGATCGCGCTGGCCGGGCTCGGCACCGTGCTGCGGATCAAGGGTGAGGACACGGTCGCGCTGGAACACTGTCACGCGGCGCTCGACCAGTTCTCGGCGGCCGGCGATCCGCACGGCGAGGCCGTCTCGCGGATCGCGATCGGCGCGGTGTGGCTGGCGCGGCGCCGGTTCGCCGAAGCGGAACGCTGGTTCACCGAAGCGCTCGAACAGTCCGCCCGGATCGGAGACCGGCATCGCGAGGCGCACGCGTTGAAGCGGCTCGCGATGCTCCGGCAGCATCAGGGCAACCTGGCGAGCGCGCGGGAGCAAGTCGACCGCGCCATCGCGATCTTCAACGAACTCGGCGACGACCACTGCGTCGGCTACGCCAACCAAAATCTCGGCGAGCTGTACCTGCACAGCGGCGACCTGGCGCACGCGCAACTGCTGCTGGTCAATTCGCTGAGCGTGCACCGGCGCAACGGAGACCGCCGCTCCGAGGCCGAGGTGTCGCAGTTGCTCGGGGAACTGCACGAGGCGCTGAGCCAGCCCGAGCGGTCACGGACCTATTCGGAACGCGCGCTGGCCCTGTGGCGGGAACTCTCCGCGCGGCCACAGGAATCCGCCCTCGCTTCGCGCCTTCAGGAGTCGGCCGAAGCGTCCTACGACGACTCCGCGAGCGCCTGACCTTTCCGTCTTTCGGCACCTGATCACGGGTTCACCCACCGCGATCAGGTGCCGATTCGCGTTTGTATCGATCGTGTACAGGTCCCGGCGAAGCTCCCTTCATAGCAACCGAGAGTGCTCGAAGGGAGACCGGAATGGTCCGGACCGTGAAGGCCCGCCGGGTGATGGCGGCCGTGCTGGCCGCGGGGGCGGTCACCGCCTTGGCCGCCAGCCCCGCGAACGCGGCGCCCGAAGGAAGCTGGCGCGCCGACCTGTCCACTGTGGACGGCGACGACGTCAACGTCCGCAGCGACGGCGGCGTGCTCAGCCTGGAAAACGCCGCCTGGCACAGAAAACCCGACTCCATCGGCAGCCAGGGCTACCTGGTGCTGGCCGAGCAGCAGCTCGGGAAGCCGGTCAACCGTGTCACCGCCCAGGTGACCGCCGACGCGCCGAAGGGCACCGAGGTCGAGGTCGACGTCCGCGGCAAGCTCACCTCCCAGGACTGGACCGAGTGGACGCCCACCGAAGGCGGCGCCGCCCAGCTGTCCGCTTCGGTCTCCACGGTCCAGGTCCGCATCGGACTGCGCACGGTGACCGACGGCGTGACCGCGAAGGTCAGCGACGTCACCCTCCAGGGTGATCTCAGCCCGCAGGTGAACGCGATCGGCGCGGCCGCCGCCCCGCTGACGTACAAGGTCTACGGCACCCGCGAAGGCCTCGTGGGCGGCACCACCGCCAACGGGCACGTGATCAAGTCCCGCGACCACTTCGTCGCCCTCCCCTCGGGCCGCGGCCTGGCGCCGAAGAACACCGGCAACTACACCGTGCGCATCTGCCGCACCGACAACACCCGCTGCGAATACGCGCCGGTGTGGGACGTCGGCCCGTGGAACACCAAGGACGACTACTGGAACCCGTCGGCCACCCGCCAGATGTGGAAGAACCTGCCGCAGGGCAAGCCCGAGGCGCAGGCCGCGTACCAGGACGGCTACAACGGCGGCAAGGACGAGTTCGGTCGCAGGGTGGCCAACCCGGCGGGGATCGACCTCGCGGACGGCACCTTCTGGGACGGCCTGAAGATGACGGACAACGGCTGGGTCAACGTCTCCTACCTGTGGACCGGCTCCGGCCCGACCGGCGTCGTCAGCACGGCGGGCGACCCGATGAACGTCCGGGCCTCCGCGAGCACCAGCGCGGCGATCAAGGGCCTCGCGGCGAACTACGCGAAGGTCAACATCGAATGCTACGTCGAGGGCGAGACCGTCACCGGCAAGTTCGGCACCAGCAACATCTGGGACCGGATCGGCCCGGGGCACTACATCTCCGACACCTACCTGCAGACCGGCTCGGACCTGCCGGTGGCACCCAAGTGCTCGTGACCCCCTGAGCGCGAAGGCCCGGCGTACCCCATAACGCCGGGCCTTCGCTTTTGTTCCTTTGATCGGCACAGTTATTCACAACCATGAATGGTCTTCACAAGTCCGTAATCGTCGTGCGAAACTCCCGTGACGCATTCCCACTGACGAATGGCGGGCATCGTGAGCGTTTCCCGGCGAACCCTGTTGACCACCGCAGCCGGTGCCGCCGTCGCGGCGACGACGATCACCCCTGCCGCCGGCGCGGCCGGGGAAGAAGCCGACGGGCTAAGGACTTTCCGCCGAACGGCCGACTACGCGGTGACCAAGCTGCGAGCCGTCGCACCCGGCGTCACGGCCTTTCCGGAGATCACCCGATTCGAGAAATGGACCTATTCGCAGAACGGCGGCTGGATCGGCGGATTCTGGCCGGGCACTTTGTGGCTCGCCTCGATCTACAGCGGTGATCCGCGATTCCGCACCCTCGCCATGACGTCGGCGGAAAAGCTCGCGCCGCGCCAGCACGAGACGCGGGACCACGATCTCGGATTCCTGTTCTATCCGTCGTGGGTGACCGGCTGGCGGCTCACCGGTGACGAGAAGTGGCGCACCGGCGCGCTCAACGCCGCCGCGTCGCTCATCCAGCGCTACAACGAAAAAGGGAAGTTCATCCGGGCGTGGGGCGCGCTCGGCACCCCGGGCAACGCGGGCCGGGTCATCGTCGACACGATGATGAACCTGGATCTGCTGACCTTCGCGAGCGAGCAGACCGGGGACCGGAAGTACCTCGACATCGCCGTCTCACACGCGAAGACGACCGAGCGGGTCTTCCTGCGCCCGGACGGTTCGACCCCGCACGTGTTCGATTTCGACCCGGACACCGGCGCCGAGATCGGGCCGAACACCGTGCAGGGCTACAGCCCGACGTCCTGCTGGTCCCGCGGCCAGGCCTGGGCGATCTACGGATTCACCACGATGTACCGGCGTTCCGGCCACCCGCTGTTCCTGCGGACCGCGCAGCGCCTGGCCGACTTCGCGCTGCGCGCCCTCACCCCGGACAACGTGCCGGTGTGGGACTACCTCGCACCGCAGGCGCCGCACGACATCAAGGATTCCTCCGCCGGCGCCGTGATGGCGTGCGGCCTGCTCGACCTGGCGAAGGTCGCGAACCGGCCGCAGTACCGCGAAGCGGCGATCCGGATCCTCACCGCGCTGTGCGACACGTGCCTGACCACGAAATCCACGCGCGCCGAGGCGATCATGGCACGGGGAACGCGCAACCGGCCGTCCGAGGACGGCGTCGAGATTTCGTTGCCGTACGGCGACTACTACCTGCTGGAGGGCATTCTGCGAGTGCTGATGCCGAAGGAGATCGACGAGGCCATCGATCTGTCGAGCGTCTGAGCTCACGACCGCCTGGCCACACCTCCGCGCGCCAGGAAAGGACCTTTCCTGGCGCGGGCAGGTCCGTGAAGGCCTCCTTCACTACCTTCAGGGTAGGGAAGGAGGCCTTCACGGACCTCCGCCCGGCTCAGTGTGCGTGGTGCCCCTCGTGACCGCCGTGGTGCGCGTGGACCTTCGCGTGCCCCAGCCCGCGCCCGATCATCCACTTGTTCACCGGCACCGTCAGCACGAACGCGACGGCCAGCGAGAACGCCAGCGTGCCCCAGAACAGCAGGCTCCCCAGCCCGGCGTCCATGGCACCCGGCACCACCAGCATGACCCCGTTGTCGACGATCTCCATGACCGCGATCGACACGGTGTCGGCGGCCAGCGCCACCTTGAGCGCGGTGCCGAACCGCAGTCCCGACTTCAGCACGCCGCGCATGGTCAGCGCGTAGCCGAAGACGAAGGCGAGCGCCACCGAGAGGATGACCGTCGCCAGGTTGCCGAGGCCGAGCCCCGTGCCGATGACCATGCCCAGGACCTCACCGATCGCACAGCCGGTGAGGCAGTGCAGCGTCGCCGTCGCCGCCATCGACCAGCTTGCTCCATGCCGCGTCTCGCTCATACGGGAGACCATACCCCCCACCCGTATGTTTGTCGCGGTGACCCCGGTCTCGCCGGTCGCTCACCGTCACCCCTATCGGCCGATCCGGTAATCAGCCCTGGTCGATGAACTCACTTCCGTAACCCTTTGCGCTCATCCGGTTGACCGGGGTAACCGGAGACCCCTAGTTTCGCCGGAGGTCTCCACCGCGCGTAGACCGATCGGCTGGTTCAGGTAGTTCCGTGACTATGGGGTGGAGATGCGAGGGCCGACGAAAACGCTCGTCGTCGCCACTGTGCTCGTTTTGGGCATGGTGTTCGGGCTGACCGGCTGCGGCGGCGAAGAGCCGGCCGGGATGGCGGCCAAGCCGATCAGGATCGCGTTCGTGCCGAAGGTCGCGGGCATCCCGTACTTCGAGGCGATGAACACCGGCGGGCAGGCCGCGGCCAAGCAACTCGGTGTCGAATGGACCTCGACCGGTCCGGTCACGGTGGACCCCGCTGCGCAGGTCTCGATCGTGCGCGGCCTCGTCGACCAGCAGGTCGACGTCATCGCGATCGCGCCGAACGACCCCAGGGCGATCGCGCCCGCGATCACCGACGCGCGGGCCAGGGGCGTCCGAGTGATCACTTCGGACACCGACGCGCCCGGCACCGATCGCGAACTCTTCGTCAATCAGGCGACTCCGCAGGGCATCGGCAGGGCGCTCACCGACGCGCTGATGAAGAAGATGGGCAACGCGGGCAAATACGCGATCGTCTCCTGTGGCGAGACCGCCGAGAACCTCAACGCGTGGATCGCCGTTCAACGGGCCTATACGGCTACCCAGTACCCCCATGCTCAGCTCGTCGAGACGGTCTACGCCGGCGAAGACAAGGACAACGCCACCGCGCTGGCCAAACAGCTGATGACCAAGTACCCGGACCTCACCGGCTTGGTCGGCGAATGCACGACGTCGGCGCCCGGCGTCGCCGAAGCGGTCCGCTCGCAGCAGAAGATCGGCCGCGTCTTCACCGTCGGCGTCGGGACTCCGCAGGCGATCAAGCCGTACCTGCTGGACGGTTCCGCGTCGCTCTCGGTGCTGTGGAACGTCGAATCGCTCGGCTACCTCACCGCCTGGGCGGGCAAGCAGATCGCCGAGGGCAAACGGCTCGGCCCGTCCAACAAGGTCAACCTCGAACTCCCCTCCATCAAGTACGAGGAAGCCACGAAGACCCTGCTGCTGGGCGACCCGCTCCTGATCACCCGCGAGAACGTCGACCAGTTCAAGTACTGACTCACCGGGCCCGCCGGACGGCACCGGCCGCCGCGCCACCACCGAGGATCAGGACCAGCGCGGTCAACCCCCACCGCCGTTTCTCCTTCGTGCGGGCATGGGAATCGACCTCCGCCGCCTCTTCCTTCCGCTCCCTGGGCGCCGCCGAACGAGACGGCTTCGGCAGTGAAACGGGCGGCTGCGGCATCACCCGAGGAGCGGAGGTGGGCGCCGGGCTCGACGACGACGGTGTCGGACTCGGACTGGGGCTCGGTGTCGGGCCCGGTGAAGAAGACGGACTGGGCGACGGCGAAGTAGGAGTGGGCGTCGGTGTGGGGGTAGGCGAAGGCGTCGGAGTAGGGGTCGGTTTGGGTGGTTCAGGCTTGGGCGGTTCGGGTTTCGGCGGCTCGGGCGCGGTGAGGCAGCCCGCGGCGTCCGAACCCGCCAGCGGTGGTCCCGAAAGTACGACCGTCACCTGCCCGCTTCGATCCAGCCGATAGAGCACGCTGCGCCCGCCGATCCGGTTCGCCGTGGCGTACAGGGCACCGTCGCGGCCAAGCACGACCGAGCCGTAGACGTCGGCGGGCGGGAACCGCGCGTCTTCGGCTTCACGGACCTTGCCCGACTCCGGATCGATGGTGATCACGGCGCCTTTTCCGCGCCAGGTAGTGGAAACGCCGTAGAGCAAACCGTTGTGGTACGCGAAATCGTTGACGTCGTGGGCGAGGGTGATCGGCCGCAGGAACACCGTCCTGATCACCCGCAGGTACCGCTCCCCCGGCGTCAAGTCCACTGTGTACAGTGTGCCGTTCCTGAGCAGGTACCAGGAATTCCCGCCGATCGCGCCGGCGGTCACCCCCGCGACGGGGCTCCACACCGGCAGCCGGTTCCCGGCGCGGGTGATCGGGCCGAGGTCCTGGGTCTTCCCGGCTCGATCGATCGTCACCGCGTGCGTGCCCTTGCTGAGCCCCTCGGCGACGCCGAAGACCAGATCCCGCGTCGCCGAGTAGCCGAGCGCGTTGAGCCGGTAGCCCGGATCGGTCACGCGTGACGTGGTCCCCGAACCGACGTCGAGCCACCGCAGTTTCGACGGCCCGTACGACCCGGTCTCCGCCCGCACCACCAGGCAGGACTCGGCGGCTCGCGCGGCCATCGGCGCCAGGAACGCCGACGCCCCCACCAGCCCGGTGACGGCCACCGTCGCCGCCGCCCGGGTCACCCGGTCCACAGTGCTCACCGGCTCAGGAGATCCTCGCCAGCGCGGACGTGAAGGCGTCCGGCGGGATCCGCACCCCACCGCCGAACGGGTTCTGGAGCTGGTAGATCGCGAACAGCAGCAACGTGACCGTGCCGGCCAGAGTGGACACGATCACCAGGTGCGCGGCCAGCCGGGTACCGCCGAACAGGTTGGGCAGCAGGGCCGAGACGAGGCTGCCGAGAATGAGCGCGAACCACACGACGCCGCCGACCCGGCCGCCCACGACCGCGTTGAGCCGGTTCTGCCGGGCCTCGTAGACCTGCCAGAGCTGCGTGTTCGCCTCGGTCTTGCGCTCACGGAGCCAGTCGTCGTCCGTCGGCGCCTTGTCCACCGCCTTGCGCAATTGGTCCAGCTGCGTCCAGCCGGCGTCCGGGAGGGTCGTCTGGCCCCCGGCCATCAGCGGCCACTCCTTCTGTTCGACCGTGGTCATGTACTCCGCGCTCAGCTTCCGCACTTCGTCCTTGACCTCGGTCCCCAGCGAATCGGCGGCCCAGACGGCGGCGACCAGGCTGTCCGCCTCGTGGTACGAGCCTTCGCGCGCCGCGCTCGCGGAGTCGAAGAGGGAGATCAGGATGAACGCGACCAGGACGGCGTGCAGCCCACCGACGATGGTGAACACCTGCCCGGCGGCGTCGTTGTTGTCGGGCCGTCCCTCGTCCCAGCCGAACCTGCGGACGAGGTAGCCGACGAGTCCCGCGAGGGCCGCCGCGCCGACGACCCAGGCGATGCCGGTCAGGTAAATACCCATTCGAGTCCTTCCAGGCGGAGACTGCTGAAACTAGTCACGCATCGACGAGTGGAAAAGACCGGTTGAATCAATTCATACCAGCGGCGGAGGAGCACCGGTCGATCATCACCGGCTCGGCCCAATTTCTCACCACTCGAAACACTTTTCGATACACGCAGGAAAGGCCCGTCACCGGTCGGAGAACACGGCTTCACGACCGAGTGAGCGGCCACCACGAGACGTCACCGACCCCGGCCGAACCCGGCATTTCGCGCAGCGTCGGCGCCCGATCGGCCGCCTCCTGGTCGCGCGTCCGGCCCAGTCCGGCAAACAGGTGAACCTCTCCGCAGACCCGATCGAGTTGTTTGTCCGGGCATTACCCCTTGCTATGTTGACTTTGCGCCCGCCCCCACTCGAATGGGTATCCGAGAATTGCGGAAAACAGCAGTTCACCGGGTCGACTGAAAGGGAGTCCGTTGACGACCATCGAGACCCATACCGGCGCCCGGCCCGCCGGTGAAGTACTGACCTGGAGCCGGAATCTCCTCGACCCGGCGCTGCGTGAAGCCGTCGACGGACTGCCCGAATCGATGCGGCTCATCGCCGGCTACCACTTCGGCTGGTGGGACGAACACGGCCGTCCGTCCACTTCGGACAGTGGGAAGGCCTTGCGGCCCGCGCTGGCGCTGTTGTCGGCCCAGGCGGTCGGCGGGGACGCCGAAATCGCCGTCCCGGTGGGCGTCGCGGTGGAGCTGGTGCACAACTTCTCCCTGCTGCACGACGACGTGATGGACTCCGACACCACGCGGCGGCACCGTCCGACGGCCTGGACCGTTTTCGGTACCGGCGCGGCGATCCTCGCCGGGGACGCCCTGCTGTGCCGGGCCTTCGAAGTCCTGTCCCCGTTCGGGCAGACCGCGCTGCGGGTGCTCAGCACCGCCGTGATCGATCTGCTGGAAGGGCAGAGCGCCGATCTGAAATTCGAGGAACGCGGTGACGTCGACACCGCCGAATGCGTACGGATGGCCGAAGGGAAGACCGGCGCGTTGCTCGGGGCGTCGTGCACGCTCGGCGCTCTCGCCGGGGAAGGGAGGGAGGATCAGATCGACCGGCTGACCGAGTACGGGAGGGCACTCGGGCTGGCGTTCCAGCACATCGACGATCTCCTCGGGATCTGGGGCGATCCGGCGGTGACCGGGAAACCGGTCCACTCGGATCTTTCCAACCGGAAGAAGTCCTTGCCGGTGGTGGCCGCGCTCCACTCCGGGACGGACGCCGGTCGAGAGCTGGATGCCTTGTACCGCAAGGAAAACCTCGAAGCCGCGGAATTGCCCCACGCGGCGGAGCTGGTGGAACGGGCGGGCGGCCGGAGTTGGAGCCAGGAGCAGGCCGACGCGCTCCTGACCGGCGCGCTGCACCATCTCGCCGTCTCGAACCCGGTGCCCCGCCCAGGCGCCGAGCTCGCGGCCCTCGCGAAACTGGTGGTGCGGCGACGATATTGAAGACGGGCGCGGTGAGGCAGGGGTGGGCGGGGAAGAGCCCACCCCTGTCCCCTCAAATCAGCGGCCGGGACGGGTCAAGCCCTTGTCGCCGGCACCGCGGCTGAGGACGACCTCGTCGGTGGCCTTGAGCGCTTCCGCGCCGGCGGCCCCGGCCTGCCCCGCGGTCAGGTCGAGCAGCCGGATCGGCGGGCCGAGCTGGACCAGCGTCGGAACGTATTCGGCCTTGTCGACCTTCCAGCGTTCGCCGTCCCGCACGAACCGGAACCGCGCCGCCGCGCCCTGTTCGGTCGAGCCCTTCGGCTCCGAATGCCGGGCGACGCTGTTGCCGAGGCCGTAGGCGACCCACTTGCCGTTGATCTGTTCGAAGGGCTGCACGACGTGCGCGTGGTGGCCGATGATCAGGTCGATCGAGTCGTCGCCGAGGAGTTTCTTCGCCAGCGCGCGTTGTTCGGCGGTCGCGTCGTGCTGGTATTCGGTGCCCCAGTGCAGGCTCGCGAGGACGACCTGGGCGCCCGCCTTCCGCGCGGCCTTGGCCTCGGCGATCACGGCGTCGGCGTCGATCTGGTTGACCAGCCAGGTTTTGCCCGTGGGCACCTTGATCCCGTTGAACCCGTAGGCGAAGGAGATCTGGGCGACCTTGACGCCGTTGACGTCGACGATCAGCGGCTTCTTCGCCTCTTCGGCCGAACGTGCCGAACCGGTGTGCTTGATCCCCGCCTCGTCGAGCTTGTCGAGGGTACGGGTCGCGCCGTCCACGCCCTGGTCGATCGTGTGGTTCGACGCCGTCGAGCAGTTGTCGTACCCGGTGTCCTTGAGCGCGTCGACGATCTCCGGCGGCGCGCTGAACGACGGGTAACCGCTGTACGGCCCGCCTTTCGGTGCCAGCGGGGTCTCGAGGTGGCAGATGCCGAGGTCGGCCCCGGAGATCAGCGGTTTGATCCCGGCCAGCAGCGGCCGGTAGTCGATCTTGCCGTCGCCGTCCTCCTTCGCCTGGTCGGTCAGCGCCGGGTGGATCAGCACGTCGCCGGTCGCGACCACGGTGAACGCCCCGTCCGGAGCCTGGCTCGCCTGCGGCGCTCCGGACGCCGCGGGCGGCGGCTGTTGTTGTTCAGGGGCGCCGCTGCACGCGGCGAGCAGGACGGCGGCGCCGAGGAGGGCGGTGGTCTGGCGGACGCGGGAGCTGAACATCGATTCCCTCGATCGGGTGATAAGCCTCCTTCATCCTGCCTTACTCCGATCGGGTACGACACTCAACCGAAGTCAACAAGAACGATCGGACAAACTTCGGACAAGTTCCACAGGATCCCCCGTGCTCCTGACAGGCGATTAGTACGACCAGAGCCGACGTTCGTGACCGGATCGCGCCTTGACGTCACCCGGAAGAGTGTTTAGTAATACGAGTCACACTCTTCCGCTTCGTCCTGGGAGCATTCGATGTCCACAGCTTCGCACAGGTCCCTGCCCTGGCGCATTGTTGGTTCTTGTTTGATTGCCGGTGTCGTACTGACCGGCTGCTCCTCCGGAAAAGAGGCCGCCGCACCACCGCAGCAGGCGCCCGCGAGCGGCAAGGTCACCTTGTTCTACCTGCAGAAACAGGGCGATCAGCAGTACTTCGTCGAGCAGGCGCAAGGAGCACAGGAGAAGGCGAAGGAACTCGGCGTCGAGCTCAAGGTCGTCAACCTCGGACAGGACGCCAACAAGGCGATCACCGAACTCGACGCCGCCCTCGCCCAGGGTGCCAACGGCATCGCGATCGTCGTCCCGGACCAGGCCATCGGCCCGCAGGTGCTCGACAAGGCGAAGAGCGCGGGCATCCCGATCATCGCCTCCGACGACGTGATCAAGGACGGCGGCGGCACCAAATCGCCGTTCGTGGGCTTCAACGGCTCCCAGATGGGCGACTCGGTCGGCAAGGAGGCCGCGAAGCTGTTCAAGGCGGCGGGCTGGACCGCGGCCGACACCAAGATCATCAGTGCCTACAAGCAGGACCTGACCGTGTGCAAGGACCGGGTCACCGCCGCGAAGGCCGCGTTCGACAAAGACGCTGGGGCACAGGTGCCGGTGATCGAGGTCGGCACCGACAACACCCCGGTCGACGCGCAGAACCGCACCGGCGCGGTGATCGGCTCGAACCCGGGCGTCAAGCACTGGGTGGTCTGGGGCTGCAACGACGAGAACGAGACCGGCGCCGTCACCGCGCTCGCGAACTCGGGCGTCGCCGCGAACGACATCATCGGCGTCGGCCTCGGCGCCTACCTGACCTGCAAGGACTGGGCCGCGGGCAAGGACACCGGGAACAAGGCGGCGCTATTCATCTCCGGCGCCGAGGTCGGCCGCACGGCGATCCAGCTGCTCGTGGACAAGGTGAAGAACTCCAAGGAGCTTCCCCCGGAGACGATCGCGAAGACCCAGATCGTCACCAAGGACAACTACAAGCAGGCCGGCGTCAACTGCATCTGATCCCGCGTGGAGGCGATTCCATGGCCACATCCGAACCCGCGGCGGTGCTGACCGCCGAAGGGATCAGCAAACGGTTTTCCGGGGTGACCGCGCTCGACGGCGTCACCCTGGACTTCCGGCCCGGCGAGGTCCTCGCGCTGATGGGCGAGAACGGCGCCGGCAAGTCCACCCTGCTCCGCGTGCTCTCCGGCGACCACGGTCCCGACGACGGGCACCTGGTGATCGGCGGCGCGCCGGTGACGTTCGACAGCCCGCGCGCCGCGATGGCCGCCGGGATCCGGGTGATCTACCAGGAGCCGGAGATCATCCCGCACGTTTCGGTGGCGGAGAACGTCTTCGTCGGCGAACTGCCCGCACGGGGACGGCTGGTCAACCGCCGGACCCTGCACCGGATGACGCGGGAAGCGTTGCGGGAGTACGGGTTCGAAGGTGTGCTGCGGCCGGAGACGCTCGGGAGCAGGCTGTCGCCCGCGCAACGGCAGCTGGTCGAAATCCTGCGGGTGCTCACCGCCACGTCGCCGCCGAAGGTGATCGCGTTCGACGAGCCGACGTCGTCGCTGTCCGAGCACGAGGTCGACGCGTTGTTCGCGCTGATCCGACGGCTGCGTGACAGCGGCGTCGCGGTCGTCTACGTCTCCCACCGGATGAAGGAGATCTTCCAGCTCGCCGACCGGGTCGCCGTGCTGCGCGACGGCGCGCTGATCGGCGTCGAGGACGCCGGCGCCACTGACGAGAACCGCTTGGTGCGCATGATGATCGGCCGAGATCTGTCCACTTTGGAGCACCGGACGACGCAGGAGACCGGCCGGGTGGTGCTGCGGCTCGACCGGGTCACCACCGACGACGTCACGGACGTCTCGCTGGAGGTCCGTGCCGGTGAGGTCGTGTGCCTCGCCGGGCTGGTCGGCGCCGGGCGTTCGGAACTCGCGCACGCGATCGTCGGCGACCTGCCGGTGCGCTCGGGCACCGTCGAACTGGACGGAAAACCGTTGCGTGCCCGCACTCCCGGCGACGCCGTCAAGGCGGGGATCGGGTTCGCGCCGGAGGAACGCAAGACCGACGCGTTGCTGATGCAGCGATCCGTGCGGGACAACGTCTCCATCGCCGTGCTGGACCGGCTGCGCCGGTTCCGGGTGGTGCGACGGGCCAAGGAACGCGAACTCGTCGCCGAATACGTCCGCGAACTGCGCGTGCGGACGCCGTCGATGGAGCAGGAGGTCCGCAAGCTCTCCGGCGGCAACCAGCAGAAGACCGTCCTCGCGCGCTGGCTCGCGCGGCGCCCGAAGCTGCTGATCCTCGACGAGCCCACCCGCGGTGTCGACGTCGGCGCGAAGGCCGAGATCTACCGGATCATCGACGGTCTCGCCGCCGAAGGCATCGCGCTGCTGGTGATCTCGTCCGATCTGCCCGAGGTGCTGAGCCTCGCCGACCGGATCGTCGTCCTGCGCGCGGGCCGGGTCGCCGGCGGGCTCGACCGTGCCGACGCGACCGAAGAAGCCGTGCTGACCCTGGCCATCCCCGCCACCGAAGACGTCGCAAACACTGAGGAGATCGCCTCGTGACCACCATCGCCCACCCGGTGTCCCCGTTCCGCCGGACGGTGACCGCGATCGGCGTGCAGAACTCGAGCCTGCTGCTCACCCTGATCGCGCTGGTGATCCTGATGAGCTCGCTGAACGAGAACTTCTTCCGCACCAACAACCTGCTGCTGATCGGCAGCGCGATCACCATCATGGGCCTGCTTTCGCTGGTGCAGACCCTGGTGATCATCCTCGGCGCGCTGGACATCTCGGTCGGCTCGATGGCCGGGCTCGCGTCGGTGGTGTCGGCGATGGTGTTCACCTCGACCGGGAGTTCCGCGGTCGGCACCCTCGCCGCGATCGGCGTCGGCGTGGTGTGCGGCCTGGTCAACGGCATGATCATCATCTTCGGCCGGGTCAACCCGGTGGTCGCGACGCTGGCGATGCTGGCGACGTACAAAGGCATCGCGCAGGTGATCTCGGACGGCAAGGCGCAGGGCTACACCGGCGCCGACGACCTGTTCATCTTCCTCGCCAAGGGCTCGATCGCGGGCCTGCCGACGCTGGTCTGGGTGTTCCTGATCGTCGCGGCGATACTGCATTTCCTGTTGCGCTACACCGACATCGGCCGCAACATCTACGCCATCGGCGGCAACGACACCGCCGCGCGCCTGGCCGGGATCAACATCAACCGCTACATCATCGGCGTCTACGCCCTGGTCGGCGTGGTCGCGGCGATCGCGGGATTGCTGATCACCGCGCGCACCGGCTCCGGGCAGCCGACGTCCGGCTCCGAAGGGCTCGAACTGCTCGCCGTCACCGGCGCCGCGCTCGGCGGCACGATGCTCAAGGGCGGCAAGGGATCCATCGTCAGCACCGTGCTGGCGGTGATCATCCTCGGCGTGCTGAACAACGGGATGTCCGGGCTCGGCGTCAACCCCTTCTGGCAGAACATGGCCACCGGGACCCTGCTCGTCGTCGCCGTCGTGCTCCAGCAGGTCCGCGGCGGGGAACGCCGGGTCGGTCTGCCCGTATGACCCGGCATGCCCGGATCGTCGACGAGCTGGGCAGGCTGATCGTTTCAGGTGTCTTCGGGGCGGGGCAGCCGATCGTCCCCGAAGATCTCGGGCGCCGGTTCTCCGCGTCGCGCACGGTGGTGCGGGAAGCGTTGCGGGTACTGGAATCCAAGGGCATGGTCGCGGCACGGCCACGCGTGGGCACCTGGACGCGGCCGCCGGAGCACTGGGACGCGATCGATTCGGACGTCATCGCCTGGCGGGTCGACGGCCCCGGACGCGCCCGGCAGCTGGCGGAACTGGGCGAACTGCGGCGGGCGATCGAACCGCAGGCCGCGAGAATGGCCGCGTGGCATCGGCGCCCGGACGAACTCGCGGTCCTCGTCGCGGCGTATGGGTTGATGGAGGACGCCGCCGACGTCCGGGCTTTCCGGGAGGCCGACAGCACCTTCCACGCGGCCCTGCTTCGCGCGTCCGGCAATCCTTTGATCGCGCGATTGCACATCCCGGTCGTCGCGGCGCTGGACGAGGTTCCCGGCGAGGACGTGCTTTCCGCGCATTCGCTCGTCCTGGCTGCGGTGCTCGGGAAGGACGCCGACGGGGCGGAAACGGCGTCGCGGCGCTTACTGGACATCGTCACGCCTGATCTGGGCGCACTCGCGTGATCAGGCCAGGCAGTCGCCGGGCTCTCCCCTGCGCAGCGCCGGATCCTCCTGCGGGAACGTCCGCGCCACACCCGGCCCGCTGGATTTCGTCTCGAACCGGACGGTCACCCGGCCATGCCCGGCGCCCTGCACCCACCCGGTTCCGAACTCGTCGTGCACGACGTCGTCACCGGGCCGCCAGCTCGACGCCACCACGGGCACCGGCGCGGGGGCGTGCGAAATCACCGGCACGTCCGGAGCCGGGACGGAAAGCGTGAACAGCGGATCCTGATGCGGCACCGAAAGCCCGGACAACGCGACACCGGCCAGCCGCACGCCGCCGAACTCGGTCGGGTCGATCAGCAGCCGTTCCGCCATCGCGGCGAGCTGGTCGAATTCGTCGGTGGGCGACGCCATCGTCTCCGAACGCGTCACCGTGCTGAAATCGGTGTGCCGCAGTTTCACCACCACCGTCCGCGCGACCCGGCCTGCGTTGACGAGCCGCCGGTGCGCGTGCACGGCGAGGTCGCGGACCTCGCGCCGCAGGCTCGGCAGGTCGATCAGGTCGCGGTCGAAGGTCGTCTCCGCGCTGACCTGCTTGAGCTCGGCGCGGTCGGACACCGGCCGGTCGTCGACGCCGGTGGCCAGCCGCCGCAGGTCCCGGCCGACCACACTGCCCAAAGTGGACACCGCGTCGGCGTCGGAGAGCGCGGTCAGCTGCCCCAGCGTCCGGACGCCGATCGCCCGCAGTTTCCCCTCCGCCACCGGGCCGATCCCCCACAGCACCCTGGTCGGCAGCGGGGCGAGGAAATCGCGTTCGGTGCCCTGGTCGACGACGAGCAGCCCGTCCGGTTTCGCCAGATCCGAAGCGACCTTCGCGACCTGTTTCCCCGACGCCGCCCCGATCGATGCCACCAGGCCGATGTCGGACCGGATGTGCTCCCGCAGGCGCGCACCGAATTCCCGCACGTCGTCCGACGTGGCCCCGGCCAGTGAAGGCGGCTCCGCGAAGGCCTCGTCGAGGGAAATCCGTTCCAGCACCGGCGCGTACGTGGCGACGAGGTCGAACACCCGGGTGCTCAGCAGTTCGTACAGTTTGAACCGCGGCGGCAGGATGACGCCGTTGGGCGGCAGCAACCGCCGGGCCTGCGACATCGGCATCGCCGATTTGATCCCGTGTTCGCGCGCCTGGTAACTCGCCCCGGCGACCACGCCGCGCGGGCCCGCGCCGCCGACCAGGACGGGACGGTGTGCCAAGGTCGGCCGGGTCAGCTGTTCACAGGAGGCGTAGAACGCGTCCATGTCGAGGTGGATGACCCACCGGTCATGCCCGCCCATCGCCCGGCACCTCGAGAAGACGATGCAGGGCCTTCGTGTACTCCTCGAACGCGGCCCGGCCCCGGGTGGTCAGCTCGACCAGCGTCACCGGCGTGCGATGTTCGAAGGCCTTGGTGATCTCGACGTAGCCCGCGTCCTCGAGTTTGCGCAGATGCGTCGACAGGTTGCCCGGGGTCATGTCCAGCAGTTGCTGCAGCCGCGGGAAGGTGATGCTGTCCCCCGGCCCGAGGCTCGACAGGGCCACGGTGACCCGCAACCGCGCCTGCGCGTGGATCACCGGGTCGAGCTGGGGCAGCCCGTCTTCGCTCATCGCGCCCGCACCAGGAAGGCCAGGGACGCCACCAGGAAGCCACCACCGCCCGCGAGGCTCAGCACGAGGAAGTTGTGCGGTCCCCCGGCCAGCACGCTCGCCGCGCCGCACGCGATGATCCATCCGCCGAGGCCGTACTGCAGCTTGCTCTGCCACAGCATTCCGCCCGCGAGATACATCAGGCCGGTCAGGATGAGCGAGGTCCCGGACCACAGCAACGGGATCAGCTCGGTGTCGAGGCCGAGCCGGATCAGCGCGGTGTTCACCACCGTCAGCCCGCCGAACGCGATCATCCAGCTCCACCCGTACATCGCCCCGACGAGCCGGGACGGGCCGCGTACGCCGCGCCCCGCGCGGATGCCGTAGATCGCCGAGTACGCCATGGCCCCGACGAAACCGACGACGGTGATCACGGCGGCGATCCACAGCGGCATCAGGGCGGTCGGCGGAGCCGAGACGTAGATCAGCCCGAAACCGAACAGCCACACCAGACCCCAGACGGCGAGCAGCACGGCCGGATTCGGCCCGATCTCGCGCCGGGTCTTCTCCGACTGCGTGGCGATGAGCGCGAGCGATTCCTCGGGGGTCATCGGCCGCTCGTCGTCCCGTTCATCCTCCACCACTTCGGAAAACTAACACGGGCTCACAGTCTCGCCGTGTCGAGCCGGAACCTGGCCATCACCACGAGCGCGGGCACCACCAGCCACGCCGCGAGCACTCCGGCGGCGGTCAGCGTGCCCGAACCGCCGAGCACCGGCGCGCGGCCGATCTCGCCGAGCCAGTACGTCGGCATGAGATGCCCGGCGGTGTTCATCCAGCCGGGCAGGACCTGCAGCGGGATCCACAGCCCGCCGAACATGCCCAGCGGCAGCATCAGCGCACCGGTCACGGCCTGGACGGTGTCGCCCTTGCCGAACAGGCCGATCATCAGGCCCAGCACGGCGAAGGGCAGCGCGCCGAGCCACAGCGTGCCGAAGATCGTCAGCCACTGCCCGGTTTCGAGCCGGATGCCGCGGATCATCCCGGCCGCGAAGATCACCAGCAGGACGGGCAAAGCGACGAACAATCCGGCCGACACCTTGACCATCAGGTAGCCGGGCGCCCGCATCGGCGTCAGCCTCAGGGTGCGCTGCCAGCCGTCGGTGCGCTCGGTGGCGACGCGGGTGCCGGTGAACAGCGCGGCGGTCATGGCACCGTACGCGGCCATGTTCACCATGGTCACCGTCGCGGTCGAGATCCCCGGAGCGATCTCGCGGGCGCCGAAGATCCCGCCGAACAACAGGAACATCGCCAACGGCATGCCGATGGTGAACAACGCGAACTGCGGGCTGCGGACGATGCGCTTGATCTCCAGCGCGAGGTAGTTCAGGTTCATCGCAAGGCTCCTTCGGCATGGTCCGTGGTGAGCGCGATGAAGGCTTCTTCCAGTCCCACAGCGGTGATTTCGATGTTCACGGCGAGCGGGAACTCGCGCAGCAGGCCGCGGATGGCGGCGTCGGAGTCGGCGCAGTTCAGTTCCGCGTGCCCGGCGCGCAGGACTGCTCGCGAGACGCCGGGCAGCGCGGCGAGTGCCGCTTGGTCGGCATCCGGGACGACGGCGCGCAGTACCCGCCCGGCGACCGCTGCCCGCACCTCGCCGACGGGACCGTCCGCGACGACCCGGCCGTGCCGCATGAGCACGACGCGGTCCGCGTAGTCCTCGGCCTCGGCGAGGTAATGCGTCGCGAAGAGGACGGTGCGGCCCGTCGCGGTGTACTCGCGCATCGACGCCCAGAAGCGGCGCCGCCCGTCGACGTCCATGGCCGCGGTGGGTTCGTCGAGTACCAGCAGGTCGGGATCGCCGACCAGCGCGAGCGCGAACCGGACCCGCTGCTGCTCTCCGCCGGAGAGTTTCCCGCAGCGGCGGTTCGCGTATTCGGTGACGCCGGCGCGCTTGAGCACCTCGCGGACCGGCAGCGGATTCCGGTGCAGCGAAGCGAACAGGCCGACGAGTTCGGCGACCGTCGCGTCCCGCAGCAACGTCCCGTTCTGCGCCATCGCGCCGACCATCCCCTGGTCCATCGCCTCGGCCGCGCTCAGCCCGGCGACCCGCACCTGACCCGAATCCGGCCTGCTCAGACCGAGCAGCATGTCGATGGTGGTCGATTTGCCCGCACCGTTCGGCCCGAGCAGCGCCACCACCTCCCCCGGCGCCACCCGCACACTGACGTCTTCGACGGCCAGGACGTCACCGAAGCGTTTGACCAGCTCTTCGAGGCTGAACGTGTCCGCCATGACTTTCCCCCTTCGAGCACTCTGAACTACAAAGCTCACTTCCACTTTGTAACACAAAGTCCCCTGTTGCGGAAAGCCTCAAGTCCGTGAAGGCCTCCTTCCCTACGCTCAAGGTAGGGAAGGAGGCCTTCACGGACTTCTAGTTAGGCGGGCACCCGGGAGGTGGCCGCGTCAGGGACCGACGAGGCCGAAGCGGCGGGGGCCGGCGGCGGCACCGGGAGCGGCAGCGGCGCGCATTCGACGTCGGCCGTGCGTCCCGGCTTGCGGTCGGGCAGTGCCCCGGTCGCCAGGTAGTCGGCGATCCGGTTGTCGACGCAAGCGTTTCCGCGCGGGGTGATGGCGTGGCTCGTCCCGCCCGGCTCACCGATCAGGCGAGCGCCGGGGAACCGGCTACGCACCTCGAGGCTGCCTTCGTACGGCGTCGCCGCGTCGAGCGTCTCACCGATCATCAGCACACTCGGCACCTTCGAGCCGTCGACCTTGACCGGCTTGGCGGGTTTCGCGGGCCAGTACCGGCAGGGCGCGTTGAACCAGGCGTTCTGCCACGTGAAGTACGGCGCCTTCTGGTAGGTCCGCCAGTTGTCGTGCTTCCACTGCTGCCAGCTCTGCGGCCACTTCACGTCCGTGCACTGGACCGCGAGGTAGACGGCGTACCCGTTGTCGTCGCCACGTCCGCCGAAGGCCTCGAACAGGCCCTTCATCGTCTGCCAGTCGCCCTTGTTGACGAATTTCGCGAGCGCGTCACCGAGCAGCGTCCAGCGCAGCTGGTAGTACGAGGCCTGCTGGAAGACGTCGAGGAGCTCGTCCGGCCCGATGACACCGCCCGCCGGGACGGTGGCCGCCTTCTTCAGCTGCTCGTCGAAGACCTGCTTCACCGCGGCCTGCGTCTTGCCGAGGTGATAGACGTCGTCGTGCTGCGCGACCCAGCCGAACCAGATGTCGATGTTGACGTCGAACGCGACATCCTGGTTCAAGTTGGCCTGGTACCAGACGTTGCGGGGGTCCACAGTGGAATCGAGGACCATCCGCCGGACGTGCTGCGGGAACAGCGTCCCGTAGACCTGGCCGAGATAGGTGCCGTAGGAGTACCCGTAGAAGTTCAGCTGCTCCACGCGGAGCGCCTTGCGGATACTGTCCATGTCCTTGACCGTGTCGGTCGTCTTGATGTTCTCCAGCAGCGCGCGGCTGTTCTTCTCCGCGCACGCGTCGGCGTAGGACTTCGAGCGCCGCAGCCAGGTCTTCTCCAGCTCCGGCGTCGTCGGCACGTAGTTCGGCCGGTTGTAGTCCATGTAGTCCGGGATGCACGAGAGCGCGGGCTTGCTGGAGCCGACGCCGCGCGGGTCGAAACCGACCCAGTCGTAGGCGTCGCCGGCGTGGTTCGGCACGCGCGGCCCGCGGGTCGCGAGCAGCAACCCGGAACCGCCGGGCCCACCGGGGTTGGTGAGCATGACGCCCTGGTACTGCGCCTCGGGCGTCTTGTGTTTCACGCGGCTGAGCGCGAGCTGGATCTTTTCGCCGCGCGGCCTCGAATAGTCCAGTGGAACGGACAGGTAACCGCATTCGGCGCCGGCGTTGATCAACGTCGGGTCGGTGCACGCTCCCCAGGTGATCGTCTCGACGGGCTGTGCCGTCTCCGCCGCGCCGGCGGGCGCGGTCACCGCGACCGACGCGAGCGTGGCCGCGGTCAGCGCGGTGATGAGAACACGTCTCAAGGTTTCTCCCTTTCCCTCCAAAGGTGAAAGCCCCGAAACCCTATCCACGTCCATGACCTGCGGAAGCCTTCCGGCGAAGGTCCCTACCAACGGCGGGTCCCGATCGCGGCAAACCGGGCAACCGGTTAATCGGTTGGGACGCCTCGCGCGGCTCGCTAGGATGTCGATCATGATCTGCCACATCCGCATGCGCACCGCCTGAGACGGCGTGACCGCAGGGCCGCCCGCGATCGGGTGGCCCCATTTCTGCGCGCCGTCTGACGTTCCTTCACGAATTCAGACAGGACATCATGCAGAAGCAGCACATAGCCATGATCGGCAGCACCGCGCCGAGCCATATCTACCCTTCGCTGGCCGTCATCCGTGAGCTCGTCGCTCGCGGGCACCGCGTCAGCTACGCCGTGGGTGAACCGCTCACCGGGTTGATCGAACCGACCGGGGCCGAGGTCGTCCCGCATCCGTCGATCCTCCCGCTCGGCGACCAGTCGGGGTGGCCGGAAGACCCGGCGTCGCAGATGCGGGTCTTCCTCGACGAGGGCATCCAGGCGATGCCGGTGCTCACCGATTTCTACGACGAGAACCGTCCGGACCTGTTGCTGTATGACATCGGCGGGCTCCCGGCGCCCCTGCTGGCCAGGCGTTACGGCGTTCCGGCGGTGCAGCTTTCCCCGACGTACGTCGCTTGGGAAGGCTACGAGGAGGACATGGGCGAGATCCTGACCGCGATCCGGACCTCACCGTCCGGAAAGGACTATTCCGCCACTTTCACCCGCTGGCTGAACGAGAACGGCATCGAGGCCGACGCCTGGGACTGGATCTCCCATCCGGAGCAGGTGCTCGCGCTGCTGCCGAGGGCGATGCAGCCGAACGTCGAACGGGTGCCGTCGTCGGTCCGGTTCGTGGGCCCGGCGCTGGACCCGGAACGCCTGGCCGATCGGAGCTGGACCCCGCCGCCGAGCGGCAAGAAGGTCCTGCTGATGTCGCTCGGCACGGCGTTCACCGATCAGGTCGACCTGTTCCGCGCTTGCGTGGACGGGTTCCGCGACTCGGACTGGCACGTGGTCATGTCGATCGGCCAGACCGATCCGGCCGCACTCGGGCCGCTGCCCGAGCACATCGAGGTCCATCAGTTCGTGCCGCAACTCGCGGTGCTGGAGGCCGCGTCGGCGTTCATCACGCACGCCGGTATGGGCGGCAGCACGGAATCGCTGTGGTACGGCGTGCCGACCGTCGCTATCCCGCTGGCCACCGACGGTTTCGGCAACGCGGCGAAACTGGCCGAACTCGGCGTCGGTGAGCAGCTCCCGGCCGACGAGGTGACGGCCTCGACGCTGCGCGCCGCCGTCGAGCGGGTGGCCGGGTCGCCCTCGGTGGCCGCGCGGCTCGCCGAGGTCCGGGCCGAGACCCGCGGGAACGGCGGGATCGCTCGGGCCGCCGATGCCGTGGAGTCGTTCCTGCGCTAACCCTCGTGAGTGGTAAGGGCGGTTCTATTGAGCCGACGGTCAAACGTGGCGTGTTCTCGGGCGGCCCGATGATGGGATGAAGGCTCCCTTCGCCGCGTCTAATGCGGTGAAAGGAGCCTTCGGCCCTGGTCAAGCGCGGGTCGTGAGTGGCGTTTCGGGTTAGAACCCGAAACGC